>JAJDXV010000162.1 GCA_022823085.1 Candidatus Poribacteria bacterium | reverse complement strand
GCCTCAAGAACGACCTCCGCTTTAAACTCGGGCGTGAATCTTCTGCGTTTTCGTTTCGCCATCGGTTTCTCCTTTCAGTAAGATTGTATTATAGCACAATCTTGGTTTAGACAGTGGTCTAAAAAACCGATGGCAGTACAGGTGAACTGGAAACCTTTGAAAAGTTACCGAAAGAAAAGGAAAAAATAATACTTGCAACACTTGTGAAAAACAATAGTTCAAAGATCGTTGAACACGCTGAGCGGGAATACATCCCGATCCAATCTCTATTCAACTTTCGCGGTTCGGATGTCGGCATCCGTTGTGGTATCTATGATCCAAATTATATTTTTCAGAACACTGCTAAGCATACCGAATATGACCTGTTTCATGTCTTATCGCACTGTGATTTTAACATTATTCCGACAAAAGAAAAGTATCACGAACTCACAGGAGATTGGGGGAATTATTGTGAGCTTTTCGTGCAAGCTAATCGTTTGAAGACACCACGAGACTATGTTCAATTTAACTATGATGCCGGTGGGTCTGATCAAGAGTCATTTGAACGCCAACACTGCTGGGGTCCCACAGCATTGAAAGATTTACGTTTAGGATTGAAGAATGGGATTGTTAAACTTGAGATTCAGGATGTCTTAAAGAAAAAAGGATATATTACATGCCTTTTATCGAAAACCGAGAATCGACATGTTCTCAATAATATACTTGAAACGAAGGGGCAATTTTCCTATCCACTGAACGTAACTTTTGGGGACGGACACCAACAGGAATATCAGTTAATCCTTGGCTCCCAAGCGTTTCTAATTCATGCAGAGTTGCAAGGCAAATGGAAAGAGAAAAATCAAATTACCACAACATAAGGAGACCCACATATGCCGATCAGCACACAAATCTCACTCATACCGGAAACCGATGTAACACTGCGTCCAACGATGGGACACCACGCCCACGCAGCGTTCCTCTCTATCCTCAAAAAGAGCAACCCAGAGGTCGCGGAAGCCGTTCACGCACACGCAGCACAGAAACCCTTTACCGTCTCGCCACTTATCGGGAAGATGGAGAAACGCGGTAACCTCCGTCACATCAGAGCAGGCACCGAGTGCAAACTCCGATTCACGTTCCTTGATGACGAACTGTTCCAGCACTTCGGGAAAGCGTTCTTGACGCTCACAATGCCACCCATCCAGTTGGGACAAGCCGTCTTTCAGGTGAGACAGATGGTCTCACACGCGACAGAGGAACGCAGCTGGGGCAAAAGCGAAACCTACGCCGAACTCGTCGAAGCCGCAAAACCGGATACCCGGATGAGTTTCCGGTTCTATTCACCGACAGCGTTCCGTAGAATGACACCGCGCGGACAGGAAACCCGAAACGAGGCTTATGTAGACCTCCTCCGATGCTATCAGAGTTGGGTGAATAAATGGAACGCCTTCGCACCTATAAAATTTGACAAAACCGAAATCCTCGCTTTTATTGACGAATACGGACAAGTAACCAGCATAAACACAGAATCTCGGAAACTCGACTTCGGAAAACATATTGAAGTCGGGTGGGTTGGCACCTGTGCGTGTGTTTTCTATCCCGAAGATTCGCTTGATGAACATCTGCTCCGAACAGCGAACTGCTTAGCAGCCTTTGCCTTCTATTGCGGCACCGGCTATAAAACGACAATGGGGATGGGACAGACGAGAAGAATATAGCAGAGCGGAAGGATGGAAGAGTATCGGGAGGGAAGAAGGTGGAAGGGTGGAAGATTGGAAGACTGGAAGGTTTCACCTTCTTCTATCAATATTGTCAATGTTTATATTTTTCAGGGAGAGGGATGGAAGAAGGCGGAAGGGTGGAAGGATGGAAAAATGGAATCCATTCTTTCACTTTTTAGTCATTTATAGATTTAGGAGGATAGATATGGACGGGCGGTTGGAACGTCGAAAGAATGTAAACCGTGGATATCGTAAGTTGAGAACGTGGCAAATGGCGATTGAACTCTACGCTTTCTTATCTGAGAAAGTGAAAGAAATTCCAGGTTCTCCGTATCGTTTGATCGCGCAAATTTTAGATGCTGGATCGTCGATATCTGCCAACATCGCTGAAGGCTACTGCCGACGTTCTTTGAAGGAGTATCTTTACTTCCTCAACGTTGCGCTGGCATCCGCGGGCGAGGTGTATTCCCGATGCTACGCATGCTATCGAGCCAGACAATTTTCAGAAGCGACGTTTGACGCAATTGACGAACAACATTATGCAATGGAAAACGCACTGCTGCGTCAGATCGAATCCCTACAAGCAAAACAAAAGAAAGGCGAATGGGATGATAAGCTCTTTCTCCGTGAAGACGAAATCACTTACATTCTAAACCAAATTGACGAATAGAACAACAGAAAACTGGGAAAAAGGAGGAAGGCGGGAAGAATGGAAGATCGGAAGAAAGAGGAAACCGGGAAGAATGGAAGATTGGAAGGTAAAGAACAAGAAGATAGGAATGTTGGATGTGTGATGATGGGTAGACAGGAAGATCGGAGGGTTGGGATCTACCTATCTTCCACCCTTCCAATCTTCCACCCGTCCATGCATTCTTCCAGCCTTCCACCCTTCTGATCTTCCACCCTCTTCCATCCCTCCAACCTTTAGGTTAGGAGTAAAGGCCAGGGCATACTCTTCCACCCTTCCATCCTTCCCGTTCTTCTACCCTTCCATTCCCTTAAATAGGAGAGATTAGCATGTCTGAGAATTATATCCCCATCTCGCAAATAAACACCTACGTCTTTTGTCCTCGGCGGTTCTATTATGAATCTGTTGAAGGGCATCAGGTAATCAACGATCATGTTGAAGAAGGAAAAATTAAACATGAACACGTCCACACAGCCGTAACCGATCGACGCAAAGGCGATAAAACGATCTCGCGACGGCAATATCTCGCGTCTGACGCGCTCGGTGTCTCTGGTTATACCGACCTCGTTGAAGAGAAAGACGGCATCCCGTATCCAGTTGAATTCAAGAAGGCAGGTACAGGCAATTGGCTTAACGATCAGGTACAACTCTGTCTGCAAGGACTCTTGTTAGAAGAAAAAACGGGGGTATCAATTCCGCACGGTTATATCTTCTATATCGGTTCCAAACGCCGCCGAAAGGTCCCGTTTGATGCCGAACTTCGAGAGACAACACGCCGCTATGTGTCGGAAGCACGCGCCCTATTGAATGCCAAAAAGATTCCGAAACCGGTACACGATAACCGTTGCAACGGTTGCAGTGTCCGTCCGATTTGCCTACCCGATGAGATCGCCTATCTGCACGAGTTAGATGAGCGACCGAAACGCATCAAACCCGCACTCGGTATTGACAATGTGCTGTACGTTGATGAACAAGGATGTGCCATCAAGAAAACAGGTGAACGTCTCCTCGTTGTCAAAGAGAACGAAACCCTCCGAGACATCCCACTCATTCATTTGGGACAGGTCGTCATTTCTGGGAACGTTAACCTCACGACACCGGCGATGCAAACACTCCTACACGAAGGAATCCCTGTTGTCTTTCTCTCCGCTTATGGACGCTACCACGGCGCATTGACACCGCAGGTGTCCCGCAACTCACTTTTACGATGTGCCCAACATAAGGTCGCGAATGATCCCGATGCTTGCCTTGACCTCTCTAAAGCGTTTGTACGCGGAAAGGTGGCAAATATGCGGTTGATGCTCCAACGCCGGAAATGGCAGTCCACAGATGCCACAGATTCAGCGATGGAACCTCTGCTCACGAATATTAAAGCGATACAAAAGATGGAAAAGGGGATTCAAAAAGCGACAGAACTCTCGGAATTGTTGGGCATAGAAGGCAACGCTTCCGCCGCTTATTTCCAAGCATTCAACTTTATGCTGAAATCAGAGATGGGATTTGATTTCCAACGCCGAAGTCGTCGTCCACCAGCAGACCCAACCAACGCCCTGCTGAGTTTCGCCTATTCGTTACTCACAGCGGATCTCATCTCAGCGATTCAGACAGTCGGGTTAGACCCTTATATCGGGTTCTTTCACCAACTCAAGTACGGAAAACCGTGCCTCGCCCTCGATTTGATGGAGGAATTCCGGTCCATTATCGCAGACTCTGTCGTGATTACGTTGATTAACAACAAACGCATCAAACCCGAAGATTTCAGACAGTCGCACGGTGGATGGTTTCTTAAAGATCACCGGCGGAAAGTGTTCTATGCAGCCTACGAAACCCGGAAAAATGAGACGATTACGCATCCTGTCTTCAAATATAAACTCACATTTCGCAGAGCAATGGAATTGCAAGTCCGGCTCCTCGCGAAATACTTGACAGGCGAAATCGAGCAATATACGCCACTGACGGTTCGATAGAAGAGCAGTGGAAGATTCAAAGAGTGGATGGTTGGAAGACTGGAAGGCGGAAGAGAGGAGACAGAAGTGGAAGGTTGGAAGATTGGAAGGAGTGAATGGATTTTGTGGAAACTCTAAACCTGAGGAGGAATTGTCGATGCATTACACTGTCGCTTACGATATTACCGACGACAAGCGTCGGAACAAAGTCGCTAAAATACTCAAAGATTTTGGGAGCCGCATCCAGTTTAGCGTATTCGAGTGTAACACGGATCGGCGTGCCCTTTTGCGACTCCAAGATCGCTTAGAGAAAGTCATTGATTTGCAAGAGGATACAATCACCTTTTACCACCTCTGCACCGCTTGTGAGAAACAGATTGCTCGGATAGGTGTAAAAAAAGGACTTGACAAACAGTCTTATATTGTATAGAATTACTGTAACTTACGCGCAACTCTTTTTTTACTTGAACAACTGGAAGGAGGGCGGAACTTCCTCCACGTTTCCAACCTTCCTATCTTCCAATCCTGCAAGTAAGCAAACTGATCTTGCGTAAGTTCTGAAATTATTTCTGTGAGCGGAAGGAGACCAAGAAATCCCGTACCCTCACAGAACGGTTAGAACCCTTATGAACCGTGCTTTTATCCATTCACTGGAATATATCTGCCTTATGTGGTTGAGCAGAAAATCGACGGTCACAGAAACGCCTATGGTTAAGGCACGTATAGCAAGGGTTCCGATGGACGGGTGACTTGAAAAGAAAAGATTCTCGATTACGAGATTGAAACGCGATTTGGTGCGATTTTGTCTTCGTCGAAACGTTTCTTGAAAAGAAAAGATTCTCGATTACGAGATTGAAACGGTGGTCAATTAATTTAATAAGTGCTTCTTCTTCAGCTTGAAAAGAAAAGATTCTCGATTACGAGATTGAAACAAGGTCAACGGTCAACGACAAAAAATGATAATATACTTGAAAAGAAAAGATTCTCGATTACGAGATTGAAACTAAAATCGCGATCGTCTTTGCACGTCGTTCGATTTGACGAACTTGAAAAGAAAAGATTCTCGATTACGAGATTGAAACATCGTTTGTTTACGTTATCGTTTGTTATGTATTATACTTGAAAAGAAAAGATTCTCGATTACGAGATTGAAACTCCGTACGTCGTTGTGAATTTGACGCAATGTGTCCATACTTGAAAAGAAAAGATTCTCGATTACGAGATTGAAACTTCGTAGGTCGATTGACGTTCCCAGCCGGTATCTGCGAAGATGACGGCACTTGAAAAGAAAAGATTCTCGATTACGAGATTGAAACAATATGGATACAATTGAGGAAGCTAATGCTGATACGCTTGAAAAGAAAAGATTCTCGATTACGAGATTGAAACAGAAACTGCCGAATATTTAATTGAACGTGAAGATCGGTTAACTTGAAAAGAAAAGATTCTCGATTACGAGATTGAAACAGCCGTTTCCGCTTCCGGTACAGTTGATTCGAGCCACTTGAAAAGAAAAGATTCTCGATTACGAGATTGAAACGAGGAAGGCGACAGCGTCTCGCTTGCCGATTTAATTTACTTGAAAAGAAAAGATTCTCGATTACGAGATTGAAACCGTCATCTGATACCTTTCCGGTATCCCCATCAATTCTTGAAAAGAAAAGATTCTCGATTACGAGATTGAAACGTGTCAAGATTGAGGTGAGATAATGACGTATAGAACCTTGAAAAGAAAAGATTCTCGATTACGAGATTGAAACAAGTAGGAATTCAATCCTGTGGGGTCGATTCCGTGACTTGAAAAGAAAAGATTCTCGATTACGAGATTGAAACACGCGCGGATGCGCATGATGCAAATTGGCAGGGTGGCTTGAAAAGAAAAGATTCTCGATTACGAGATTGAAACTTTGGAAAGTAGCACCGTGGGCCACTTTCATAATTCTCCTGCTTGAAAAGAAAAGATTCTCGATTACGAGATTGAAACTTGTTGGCACGTTACCTGATGGCAGATGGGGAAAAAAGCTTGAAAAGAAAAGATTCTCGATTACGAGATTGAAACATTACCCTGGCGAAATGGGTGAGTATACCGATGAAGACCTTGAAAAGAAAAGATTCTCGATTACGAGATTGAAACATTATATGGATGCCACCCGGCAAGAGACACTCAAACCTTGAAAAGAAAAGATTCTCGATTACGAGATTGAAACCCACAAGGATAGGCAAGGCAGACATGAACGCGTGGAACACTTGAAAAGAAAAGATTCTCGATTACGAGATTGAAACCTAACCACACGCCAATCTTCGCCACCCACCACACTTGCTTGAAAAGAAAAGATTCTCGATTACGAGATTGAAACTCCATATCAGACCTCGTGCATACGCTCTGGATCGTCAACTTGAAAAGAAAAGATTCTCGATTACGAGATTGAAACCGTCCAAACTGGATATGCCGACTACCGATCACTTCCTTGAAAAGAAAAGATTCTCGATTACGAGATTGAAACTCATTACTAAGGGGCAACAAGGGCGGTGGGAAGACGGCACCCTTGAAAAGAAAAGATTCTCGATTACGAGATTGAAACTTAAAATAAAAGTGGCGAACGTCGGAGGTAAGAGTTTGACTTGAAAAGAAAAGATTCTCGATTACGAGATTGAAACTGTATCAGCTGCGATCCTCGACCAAACCCAACCCCGCCGCTTGAAAAGAAAAGATTCTCGATTACGAGATTGAAACGACATTGCACCGTTCATAGTGTGTTACTCCACATAATACTTGAAAAGAAAAGATTCTCGATTACGAGATTGAAACAGGTCATACTTCCAACCTGAAAGAAATCACGGACGAATTGTTGGCACTGGAGCGGAAAAGTGAAGGCTTACTGCATGAGGTTTTAGCGTCATAATCTATTTGGTAAAAAGTAGAAAATTAGGTTGCGATTCATATTTCAACAGTTTACTTGGTAAGAAGTAGAAAATATGATATAATATTTCAAAAAAAAAGGTTTTTAATCTCAATCAGCCTTTTCAGAAGTGAGGAGACTACAAAATGTGTGTTGAACGTTTAACGATAGCAGAAATGGAACAGAAATATCCAAATGAGTGGTTGTTTATTATTGAACCTGAAATCAGTGAGAATACTGAACTCCTGGGCGGTATAGTTTCTGTTCATAGCAGCGTCCGTGATGACATCTATGATGCATTAGACGGATTTATCGGAGGCGCAGCGATACACTATACCGGCAAAATGCCTGAAGGTAAATTGTTTTTACTTTAATGGGATCTATTCGTTTCACAAGGAATAATAGAAACCAAACCTATTGCCAAAACGTCCGAAAATCATTTTGTTTCAGGCGTTCCATGATTCAACAGACGCAGGCTTTTTCGGCAGGGCCATTTAGTTTTACCCATTTACTTTATATCTGTGTATAGTCTCCTCTGTAGGAGCGAGTGTTTTTGCTGGGGTGTTTCTTATGCTCGCGATCTTTCATAAGAAAACGTCAACTTATACCATTTCTAAAAGTTTATATTCCATTAACCGTACACCGGCTACCCAGGCCCGGTAGGTTCGGTTTCCTAACCGAACCGGGCATAGCTCAAAAATGGTGGCACTTTTAAGACGAATAGTCAATTAGAATTGGTATTATATAAACGAAAATCAAAATCAAAACCGAAAACTAAATCGTCCTGGGTTTTTCGGGGTGTGTAACGTTTTTGGCTGCGGATTGTCAGGATCAGGATTTTCAGGATTGCGGTACTACAAATTTAGCATCAATAGATGAAGATTTCGCCCCCCAAGTTGCAGAAGCACTCCGGTATTTTGTGCAGTTGATATTCCACCGGCGTTCGCTTGAGGAACGCGATGCGTTAGTAGATATTATTACGCAACACATTCAAAACCCAAAGGAGTTAGAAACGATGGCACAGACAACAGCCGAATTTCTTAGAGAACAAGGTAAAGCAGAAGGTAAAGAAGAAGGCAGAGAAGAAGGCAGAGAAGAAGGCAGAGAAGAAGGCAGAGAAGAAGGCAGAGAAGAAGGCAGAGAAGAAGGTAAACAGGACGCAGTCCTCAAACTCTTGCAGTTCCGATTTCAAAACGTCCCTGAAGTGCTCTCCCGCGAAATCAGCAACATCCACAACCTAACGCGCCTCGACACACTCTTCGAGCAAGCCATGACAGCACAAAGCATAGACGAAATAGACACGCATTCCTCTGTCAACGCAAACTGAAACGATATACTGATGATGCAGCAACAACCCACATCTACCTAACGAGATTTAGACCAGGCAGAGGTATACAGAAACAGATTTTGAAGATCACATCGAAGAACGCCTGCATCAGTCTGGCTACCGGTCATTACAATCTACTGACTATAATAAATCCCTCTGTCTGATACCCGATGAAACGCTGCAGTTTATTCAGGACACACAACCAGGAGTGTATCAGAGACTGGAACGACAGCTTGGCGGAGATACATCTCGGAAACTCCTTGACCGCGTGAGCAAACAGATTGCAAGTCGAGGGGTGCTGGATGTGCTGCGGAAAGGCGTTAAGGATCGCGGTTGCGATTTTAAACTGACCTACTTCCAACCCTCAAGTGGCATGAACCCTGACCATCAAAAACTTTACGCGCAAAACCGATTCTTCCTCATTCGACAACTGCATTACTCCGAAAGAAACGAGAAATGGTTTTAAAACTGCAGAGTAGCATGATGGAACGATTTAGATTTTGGAGCGGAAGCTCCCATTAATCTGCCGACGACCGATGACTATAATAAATTATGATTACCAAACTCAGGGCACAAAATTTCAAATCATGGCAAGATACGGGTCCGCTACAGTTCGCTCCGCTAACAGGACTTTTCGGCGCGAATAGCTCCGGCAAAACCAGTATCTTACAGGTCCTGCTAATGCTCATGCAGACTGTAGAATCTCCAGACCGAAATCGTGTGCTACATTTTGGAGATGACCGGTCCTTTGTTGACTTCGGCACATTTCACGATTTACTCTATACACATAATACGGATCTGACGCTCCAGTTAGACGTATCGTGGAAGTTAAACAAACCCTTGCCTTTTAGTAGAACTTCCCTTTTGCCCATTAACAACCTTACGTTCTACACAGAAATCCATGAAGAAAACGACCGTATTCTCGCTGCGTGTTTCCGTTATACGACTGATAAAGACGAATTCGTTGGGATGAAACGATCAAACAAGAATAAGAAAAGCGGAAGAAATCAGTATGAACTCATCCATGGCGGTTTTCAGGCAACACGGAATCCCGGGCGCCCCTGGAATTTACCACCCCCAGTGAAATGCTACGGATTTCCCGACGAAGTTAGCGGATACTATCAGAACCTCGGTTTCCTTTCAGACTTCGTCCTTGCCTTTGAGAACCTATGTTCCGAGATAACCTATCTCGGTCCACTTCGCGAGTATCCACGACGCAGTTATATCTGGTCAGGCGAACGCCCTCAAGATGTCGGTCTCAGTGGCGAAGAAGCGATCCCCGCCCTGCTTGCAGCACGTGCGGAAGGATTAACTTCGCCGCGGCTCGTCAATGTCAACCGTTCTCATAAACCCATTGAGCAGCGGATTTTAGAATGGCTACAAAAAATGGAACTGATCCATTCGTTCTCCCTTGAACCGATCGCGGAGAACCGCAAGGATTATGAATTCCGTGTCAAAAAGAGTCCAAACAGTTCCGAAGTGCTGATTACCGATGTCGGTTTTGGTGTGTCGCAGCTTCTGCCTGTACTTGTGCTTTGTTACTATGTCCCCGAAAATTCGACGATTATCCTTGAACAACCAGAAATACATCTGCATCCGAAAGTACAATCAGATTTAGCGGATGTGCTCATTGATGTCGTGAAAAATCGGAACGTCCAGATTATCCTTGAGAGCCACAGCGAGCATCTGCTGCTACGCTTAATGCGCCGGATGGCTGAGGAAGATATTTCAGCAGATCAGACAGCCCTCTACTTCTGCCAGATCCACGACGGCACCTCCGAAATTGAACGCCTCAAGATTGATCAATACGGCAACATCAGCAATTGGCCGCAAGACTTCTTTGGCGATAGTACAGGTGAATTGGTGGAAAAGACGAAAGCCGAAATGCAAAGGCGGAAAGTGATAGAATGATAGTTGTTGTAGACACAAACGTTCCAGTAGTCGCTAACGGAGGATCAGAACAGGCTTCCGCCGATTGCGTCCAAACCTGTGCAGAGAGACTTGGGGAAATTATGCGTGGTGAGGTGAAACTCGTACTTGATAATAGGTGGATAATTCTCGGTGAGTACATGCAAAATCTTCGTTCCAGTGGTGTCGATGTTGGAGATAGGTTTCTCGGATGGCTCCTACGGAATTGGACAAACCTTCAACAGTGTGACTTGGTTTCGATTACGCCTGTCAATGGTTCAGATAATGCGTTTGAAGAGTTCCCAGATGATCCGGCATTGGACGGTTTCGATCCGGCTGACCGGAAATTCATCGCGGTTGTCTGCGCGCATTTAGAGAGACCCCCTATCTTGCAGGCAGTAGATAGCAAGTGGTTGAATTTCGACGACGCATTCCATCGAAACGGTATTATAGTAGAGTTCATTTGCCAAGAGGACATCCAACGGCTGCATGAAGACAATTGAGCGGAAAAGTGAAGGCTTGCTGCATAAAGAATATCAACAATCCCTCATCTCCGAAGTAGTGACAGGTAAAATAGATGTCCGAAACGAGGTTTAGATCCTATCTTGTTATTTTCTGATTTGGCGTGCGATACATATCAGGTTGATTTTTTCGGTATTTTTATGCTATACTTTACAAAACGTTTTTCAACACTTGGAAACTATAGGCATCTATGCACAAAACACAGGATACGCAGATAGAACACTTCCCCGACCGGAGTCTCAGACGCTTGCTTCAAGACGCGGAATATGTACGCGGGTTAGTCCGAATCATCGCACCCGACATCGAGGCGTTTCTCGACTTCAGCCAGATCACATACGAGAAAAGGAGTTTTATCTCTAAAGCACTACAAGAACGCGAGTCAGATGTGCTACTGAGTGTCCCGTTTCAAGAAGACACCGATGCGTTGTTCATCTATATCCTCATTGAACACCAATCCACAGTGGATAAAACGATGGGGTTTCGGTTATTGTCCTACATGGTGCAAATCTGGGAATCGCAACGGCGGGAATGGGAAACGGAGAAACTTCCTGAAAACGAAAGGCGTTTACAGCCGATCCTGCCGATCCTGTTTTATACAGGGGATCGTCCGTGGACAACACCGGTGTCCCTAACAGCCATCATGGATGTACCTGAAATCTTGGAGCGTTTTGTGCCAAGCTTCGACACGCTGTTTTTAGGAGTCAAGGAGACAGAAGCAGCGGCGTTGACGCAATCCGGACATCCGCTGGGCTGGTTGCTCCGTGTGCTTCAAAAGGAGCATGCGGACGAGACAGAGATAAGCGAAGCATTGGCAGATGCTGTATCACATTTAGCATCAATAGATGAAGATTTCGCCCCCCAAGTTGCAGAAGCACTCCGGTATTTTGTGCAGTTGATATTCCACCGGCGTTCTCTTGAGGAACGCGATGCATTAGTAGATATTATTACGCAACACATTCAAAACCCAAAGGAGTTAGAAACGATGGCACAGACAACAGCCGAATTTCTTATAGAACAAGGCGAAGCGAAAGGTAAAGCAGAAGGTAAACAAGACGCAATCCTCAAACTCCTGCAGTTCAAATTTCAGGACGTGCCGGAAGTGCTTTCGCGCGAAATCAGCAACATCCACAACCTAACGCGCCTCGACACGCTCTTAGAACAAGCCATGACAGCACAAAGCTTAGAAGAAATAGATACGCATCTCTCCTGATGCAGCAACAACCCACATCTACCTAACGAGATTTAGACCAGGCAGAGGTATACAGAAACAGATTTTGAAGATCACATCGAACAACGCCTGAACCAGTCGCGCTATCGGTCACTACAATTCTTGCACTACGATAAATCCCTCTGCCTGATACCCAGTGAGACGTTACGGTTTATTCAGATGACGCAACTCGAAGTCTATCGTGGGCAACCGTCCACAGTCTCTTGATTCCAAGCGTGAAACTATCCTTACCGAGCCTGCTACTGCTACAAGATACCTCTTTAACTGCGTACTGACAACCATTTCTCCTTGACTGTTTTTGCCAAAGGCGTTATAATTGCCGTACGAATACACAGCATAAAAAAGGAAAACCCTTATGCAAGATATACAAGAATTCCAGGATTTGATTACACGACAACCTTATACGCGCTTCATCACGCCGAAACGGATTCTGTTTGTGATTATCGGCCTGATCGTCTTAGGCTGCTTGGCGACAAGTTTTTATACCGTCGAGGCGGACGAGATCGCCGTCGTCCTCATGTTCGGGAAATCTGTCCGGCAAGCCGAACCCGGACTCCACTTCAAGTTACCGCTCGGCATTGAGAGAGCCATTAACGTCCCCGTCCGGAAAGTTTTCAAAGAAGAATTCGGGTTTCGGACGCTGAGAGCAGGCGTGCGTACACAGTACGATACCCGCGACTACTCAGAGGAATCGCTACTCCTGACAGGCGACCTCAGCATCGCCGATGTCGAATGGGTCGTACAGTATAAAATCAAGGACCCAAAAAGCTTTCTGTTTTCTGTCCGCAACCCACAGCGCGCGCTGCGAGACCTCTCAGAATCCGTCATGAGCCGAATCGTCGGCGACCGCACTGTGACGGAAGTGCTAACTGTCGGGCGTATCGAAATCGCCGCAGAAGTCGAACAACACCTACAGCAACTTCTCGATCTCTATCAGACCGGTTTAGATGTGGCATCAGTGACCTTACAAGATGTCAATCCACCGGAAACGGTGAAAGCCGCATTTAACGCCGTTAACGAAGCAAAGCAGGAGAAGGAACGTCTGATCAACGAAGCGTGGCGCGATTACAATCAAGCCGTACCAAAAGCGAAAGGCACAGCGGCACAACAAATTTCGGAGGCACAAGGCTACGCACTCAAACGCGTCAACGAAGCGCAAGGCGATGCCGACCGGTTCAACTCGATCCGTACAGAGTATCAGAAAGCGAAAGAGGTCACCCGCCGACGGCTCTATCTCGAAGCGATGCAAGCAATTTTGCCGCAGCTCAAAGAGATTTATGTCATTGACGGTAAAACCAACGCACCCATCCCACTTCTACAACTCAAGGAATAAAAACCGTTCAAACCGCCTAACCGAACGGCAAGGAAAAGTAAAAACATGAAATCGAAAAAGATACTGATACCGGTGATTATCGTTGCAATTTTGGCAGTGCCAGTCGCCGCTGGGATGTTCTATGTCGTCTATGAAGGTGAGCAAGTCGTTATTACCGAATTCGGTCGCCCTGTCGGGCAGCCTATCGTGACCGCCGGATTAAAAATAAAGACCCCTTTTATTCAGCAGGTGCATCGTTTTGAGAAACGGGTACTGGAATGGGACGGGTCTCCGAACCAGATTCCGACAAAGGACAAGCGGTTCATCTGGCTCGATACGACAGCACGCTGGCGTATTAAAGACGCACTCAAATTCTATCAAGCACTCGGCACAGAACAGTTCGCACAGTCCCGTCTCGATGACATCATCGATTCTGCAGCGCGGGATTTGGTGACAGCGCAACTCTTGATTGAAGTCGTACGGGATTCAAATCGCGTTCTAAGCCTCGATCTCGAAGTCCTCGAAGGTGAAGAAGGGCAAACAGGCGAACCGCTGGAAGAGATTCAGATCGGCAGGGAACAGATTACACGCATGATACTTGAGAAAGTACAAGAAACCGTGCCGCAATACGGTGTTGAACTCGTCGATGTTCAGATAAAACGCATTAACTATGTAGACGAAGTCCGCAAGAAGGTTTTCGACCAAATGATTTCGGAGCGTCAACGTATCTCTGAGAAATACAAATCAGAGGGCGCAGGCGAAGCCGCGAACATCATGGGGCAAAAACAGAAGGAGTTGGAACGCATTCAGTCGGAGGCATATAAGGAAGCTGAGCAGATTAAAGGGGATGCGGATGCACAAGCGATCCAAATCTATGCCGAAGCGCACGGCCAAGACCCAGAGTTTTACGCCTTTATTCAGACCTTAGAGACGTATCGAAAGACGACTACTGCAAGTACAAAACTGATTCTCTCAACAGATAGCGATCTCTATAAGTATCTGAAAAACAGCGAGTGATTCAGCCGTGAGAATTGCGCGAACTGCCGGATCAAGAATAGTATCGTACAAACGAAGCACTGTTAACTGTTAACTGTTAACTAAAAGATTTTTCGCAGAAAAATCGTACGGACAACTAATCTATCTCCCATTCCGCCAAACCGTATGGTAACGGTTCGGGACGTTCCGTTGTGCTTTCGATGACGACGTGTTCGCCGGTTTCGGAGGATTTATCGAAGGCGCACATCACCTCAAGCACATGGTACGCCAGCGCGCCGTTCGCACGATGCGGTCGCCCGGTACCGATTGCCGATACCATATCAATGACACCGATCATCCGAGCGTTGTTCGGGAAACGGATTTCTTCTTCTTCCCAATTGCCGCCTGCTGGACACACATTTACGGGACCGCCAAATCCGTTGGGGTCAGGGACCGTCATCGAACCGGTTTCGCCGTAGATTTCGATGCACGGGAGGCTGTGCCGCCACATATCGAAACTCATAATCATGGTGATAATCGCACCGTTCTGGAATTCGATGGTGCCAGCGAGATGCGTCGTAATTTTGACGGGGATCTTCAAACCGCGCACGGCTTCACTCGTCGCGATACGTTCTTCAAACGCTTTCGTCGTAACCGCTGCCACACGTTTGACGGGACCGAGGATATTGACGAGTGCAGTTACGTAGTAGGGACCCATGTCCAACATCGGGCCGCCACCGATGTCGTAGTAGAAAGCCGGGTTCGGATGCCAACTTTCGTGCCCGTGTCCGCACATGAACGCTGTACCGGCGATCGGTCTCCCGATTTTTCCCGCATCCAGTGCTTGCCGAGAGGTCTGGATGCCTGCACCGAAGAAGGTATCGGGTGCCGACCCGACGCGCAATCCTTTTTCCGCCGCAGTGTCGATAAGTTGCTTTCCGCTTTCGGTATCCACACCGAGCGGTTTTTCGCTATAGACGTGCTTACCGGCTTCCAACACCTGTAAACCGACTTCGACGTGTGCTCGCGGAATCGTCAGGTTCACAACGAGTTCGATCTCTGGGTCTGCAAGCAGTTCGTCGACACTATAGGCTTGACAGTTGTGTCTTTCGGCTTGCGCCTGCGCGGCTTCCGGTCGGATGTCTGCACAGGCTTTGATTTCTAAGATGTCGGTTTTCCGTGCGCCCTGAAAATAGGCACCACTGATCGTTCCACACCCAATAATTCCGATTTTCATTTTTTAATTATGTACTCCTGAGCAATATAATCTTTTGACTTTTTTGACCAATACCGATGCCGATCGCGTAGGGGCTGGGTTTCCCAGCCCGCCATTGACATACAATGTGCATATCTAATACTTAAACTCGCTTAATAACATGTTAACATAAGTTCCATATTTTCGCAAGTCGCAGGAGAACGGAACGACGCGAGTGCTTCGGTCAAAAAGGAGTTGGCAATTGTCTGTAAGTGTAGTATAATCTAAAATTAAAATCGTTATGGACACGACACAAAACTGCCCGGAGGTATACAGCATGAAACAACAAAAACATCGGAATTTTACGGTCAGAAAAGGTGGATACATCACCAAATCCCAACTCGGAAAACGTGGCACGATCCTCTCTGAATCAAAACTCCTTGAGTTTGAAGTCGAAAGAAAATTAGGGAGAACGATGGGGGATGTTACTGTGATTACAATAGAAGATTTAAACACGGTTCGGCTCTTTCGGTACAACGATATTGAGAAAGCAGAAAAAGAATTGATGCTTGAGAATTTCCACGATGTCTCAATGCGAAGAAAATTCTGTGAGATTTGGAACATAGAGATGGAAGTCCATCCCGAGACCCACTTCTCACACGAAGAATTGTTGAGGCGTGGACATTGGACATCCGAACGCATAGAGCAATTCTTGTCGTGCGAGTCTTTCTCTCTGACCTTCTTAGGCGGACGCTTAACCTATCCAGTTTATCTAAAATCCGATGTTCGCAAAGTCGAACGTTCAGACGATTTTAAAATATTGTGGCAAACCGAAAAAGAACAGAAAGCCGCAGCACGTAAAGCAATACGTGAGAAAGAAAAAATCACCCCGACACGGCTCATCTCTGAACGCGGCTGGACAAAAGGTCTCATCAGCGAATTGTTAGGCGAACCAGATGTTCTTGTGGATAACCCGCATTATAAATCTGCGGCTCCCATGCGCCTGTACTTCATGGATCGTGTTAAACATATTGAACAGACAAGCGATGTGTTTAAAGCGCGGCGGAAGGATCGGCGAAAATTCCCCATCAAGAATAGAAACCGGCAGAATTACCCCAACACTTAATTAAACTGGTCTTTCCACACCATAAAAACCCATTGACAAACTGCAGATTTGTTGCTATGATAATTGACAATTGCGGCAGAATTTGTTGTCGGTGCAACGAAGCATCGGCTAACGAGGACCCAACACCTTACAGCACCTTGGGGAGAAAAGCGTATGGGAAACCGAATAGCAATCGGTAACCTCAGAATAGATGAAGATTTATACGCATTGGTAAGAGATGAGATCGCGCCCGGCACGGGGATAGAAGCAGATGCTTTCTGGAAGGCGTTTGACGACATCGTCGCGGCGTTCGCACCAGAAAACAGGGCACTCTTGGAGAAACGGGATTCGCTCCAACAGCAGATCGACGCATGGCATCTGGCACGGAAAAATGAACCGCTCGACGGTGAGGCGTATGCAGCGTTCCTGACCGATATAGGTTACCTGCTCCCCGAAGGACGCGACTTTACTGTGATTACCGAGGACGTTGACGTTGAAATCGCGTTTATCGCAGGTCCACAATTGGTTGTCCCCGTCGATAATGCACGTTACGCCTTAAACGCAGCGAATGCACGCTGGGGCAGCCTCTACGACGCACTCTACGGCACCGATGTCATCGACGAATCAGACGGCGCAACCCGAAGTGCCACCTATAACCCGATCCGAGGGAAGAGAGTCATCGAATATACGGAACGGTTTTTGGATGAAATGGTAGCACTTGAAACAGGGAGTTACGCTGATGTTAAACTGTTCACGCTCAACGCCGAACATAACGAACAGCAACTCCTCGCAATCCGAAACGATGGCAGTGCCACAGGCTTAGCAGACCCAACGAAGTTCGTCGGATTTACACAAACAGATAACGAACTCACAGCCATTTTGCTTCAAAACCACGGGATGCATATCGAAATACGGATAGACCGCGAACATCCAGTTGGCGAAACGCATCCGGCAGGAGTCGTCGATGTTATCCTCGAATCCGCGATTACGACGATCCAAGATTGCGAGGATTCCGTCGCCGCTGTCGATGCAGCAGATAAGGTTCGCGTCTATCGGAACTGGAACGGTATCATGAAAGGGACACTGGAAACAACGTTTGAGAAGAACGGCGAAATGATCACCCGACGCCTCGCACCCGATAAAACGTTTACCACCCCCGATGGCAGTACATTGACACTCCCGGGTAGGAGTCTGCTCCTTATCCGCAACGTTGGACTCCACATGTACACAGATGCCGTCATAACCAAAGACGGTGAAGAAATCCCCGAAGGCATCCTCGACGCAATGGTGACCTCCCTCGCTGCAGTCCACGACCTCCGCGGAGACAGCGCAAACACCAACAGCAAAATGGGGAGTATCTATATCGTCAAACCGAAATTCCACGGCCCCGAAGAGGTCGATATGACGATTCGGATGTTCGAGTGGATAGAGTCCGCACTGAAACTCCAGACGAATACCATCAAAATCGGGATTATGGACGAGGAACGCCGTACAACCGTCAATCTCAAAGAGGCGATTCGGATCGCAAGGGAACGGCTCGTCTTTATTAATACCGGATTCTTGGACAGAACCGGCGACGAAATCCATACCAGCATGGAAGCAGGACCGATGATCCCGAAAATGGACATCCGCAACGAACCGTGGATGATCGCTTATGAAGATTGGAACGTCGATATCGGAATCGAGACGGCATTGCTCGGCACCGCACAGATCGGGAAAGGGATGTGGACGAAACCTGACCAGATGGCGGAGATGGTCGAGACGAAGGTCAACCACCCACTCGCCGGCGCGACAACGGCATGGGTACCGTCACCGACAGCTGCAACGCTCCACGCGATGCACTACCACCGGGTTGACGTTGCCAACTGGATAAAGGAACTGTCGGCACGGCAACGCGCGAGTTTGGCGGACCTACTAACGCCACCGCTGCTGAAGGAACGTGCCCTGGAACCCGATGACATTCAGCGTGAATTGGATAACAACGCACAGGGGATTTTGGGATACGTCGTCCGATGGGTTGACCAAGGGATCGGTTGCTCAAAGATACCTGATATTAACAACGTCGGGTTGATGGAGGACCGGGCGACACTACGGATTTCGAGTCAGCACATCGCCAATTGGCTCCACCACAACATCGTTAGTAAGGCACAGGTAACGGAAACATTCCAACGGATGGCGAAGATCGTTGACGAACAGAACGCTGGAGACCCGAACTATCGGAACATGTCGCCGAATTACGACAAAAGCATCGCGTTTCAGGCGGCACTGGATCTCGTGTTTAAAGGGTGTGAACTGCCGAACGGGTATACGGAGTTTGTACTACACCCGCGGCGACGCGAGGTTAAAGCCGGCGGGTAATAAAACAACAGGACAGTAGAAGGATGGAAGAAGGGAAGGGTGGACGGCGCATCCTTCCCTTCTTATTTTTTGTTAGGAATCAAGCCGATAAAATCTGATGGCGTTGTTACGGAATAGGTTTTGCTGTTCATCCGGTGAACAATCTGCGACTGCATCTTTTAATGTCTGTACCCACCGCGGATAATCGCTTGCCTGTGTGGAAACGGGCCAGTCACTCCCATATATAACGCGATCGAAACCGAAGCAAGTGATGACGTGTTCAATATAAGGCTGTAAGTCGGCAGGTGTCCACGCTTCGAGGTCCGCCTCTGTTACCAACCCCGATATTTTGCAGTAGACGTTTGGAAACGCTGCGAGCGTCTCAATCTCCTGTTTCCACGGGTCAAAAAGTTGGTTCTTGATGTCAGGTTTACCGATATGGTCTAAGATGAATTGGACGTGCGGGCACTGTTCCACAAGCCGAATGGCGTTGGCGAGTTGTGGATGGAAGATACAGATATCGAAACTTAATCCGTAACGAGACAGCGTTTTGACACCATTCACGAAATCGGGTTGGACACAGAAATCAATGCTTTCGGATTGGATGAGGCGGCGGATACCTTTGACGAGCGGGTTATCCGCCAATTTTTCGACGAAAGGCGCGACGCGTTCACCCTCTTCAAGGGGTGCCCAGGCAACAATCCCCTGAATCCGAGGGTCCACGTCAGCGAGTGAGGTAACCCATGCTGTCTCTTTCAAGCCGTCATCGGGGTGTGTATCGCACTGGACAAAAACCATGGATTCGATCTCTAATTCGCCGTACGCTGCGATGTAATCTTTTAGGAGATAAGGTCTATTGAGAGCAGGTACTTCGGAAAGCCACGGATATCTTAACTGTTTTGGATGCCATAGGTGAACATGCGTGTCAACGATCGGAAATTTCGCCATCGGGATGTGCCTCCTTTATGTGAAATTTGTGACGCTATTCTAATAGTTCTCTCCGAGATTGTCAAGTATTAAAAAATTGACATCCACAACAAGAACGTGTATAATACTTTAGCAGTGCGATACAGATATTTTTCTCGATTCTAAACAGAGGAGCGAATATGTCAAAAAAATCTCGAATTGTTATGGTGGCAGGTAGCGCAAGTCATGGGGGCGGTTCGCACGAACATCCCGCCGGATGCGCCTTCTTCGCTAACCTATTGAACAACCATGTTGACGGTGTAGAGGCAGTCGTCTCTCAAGGCTGGCCCGAAGACCCCGAAATACTCACACACGCTGACGCAATCATTGTTTATTCCGATGGTGGGGCAAGACATCTCAGTATTCCGCACCTCGAACAGATTGCGGAACTCATGACACAAGGAACCGGACTCGCAATGCTGCATTACGCAGTCGAAGTCCCGAAAGGCGAACCGGGAGACCGTTTCTTGGACTGGATCGGCGGCTACTTTGAGACGCATCTTTCGGTCAACCCGCACTGGACTGCAAACTTCACCGGATTCCCGGAACACCCGATCACACGCGGACTCGAACCCTTCTCACTCGAAGATGAATGGTACTATCACATGCGGTTCCGTGAAAATATGGACGGTGTGACACCGTTGTTAAGCGCGATTGCCCCAGAATCAACGCTGACAAGACCCGATGGACCGCATAGTGGGAACCCACACGTACGCGCATCGGTCGCCAACGCTGAGCCACAACACTTGGCGTGGTGCGTTGAACGCCCCGACGGCGGACGAGGATTCGGGTTTACCGGCGGACACTATCACAACAAATGGGGAGATGACCAGATGCGTAAACTCATCCTCAACGCTATCGTGTGGACAGCGAAAAAGGATGTCCCCGAAGACGGTATCTCAACACCGACACCAACCGAAGCCGAATTGGACGCGTATCTGTAGTTAAGGAGACGAAAGATGGACCAAGAATTTCAAGATTATCTGTTCGACCTACAAGGCTACCTCGTTTTAGAGAACGCTATCTCAAAAGACGATCTGGAGAAGATAAACGGTTGGATTGATACACATTGGGAATACGTCGAGCAACCGTGGGAGGAAAAGACGGCGGAGAGAGGCACACCGCGCTGGATCGGAAACATCGAAACGCACACCTACAACATCGAAAACGGTGTGAACTTTCAGAATATCATCGAAGGTGGCGAGGTCTTTCAGAAGTTAATCGACCATCCCGCATGGATTGATCTGGTTCGCAAATACGTCCACGAAGTGAACGGACTCTCAATCCACGAGAACTTCCTTAATGTTCGTGGTCCCGGTGGCTTCATCCATATCCACTGTGGCGGTCATGTCCCGCTGAGCTATCTGACGTTCCGACAGGAGAATACAGGCGAATGGATGGTCGGGCAGATCAATGTGCTGATGGCACTCAACGACATCGGTCCCGGAGACGGTGCCCCGGTCCTGGTTCCCGGAAGCCATAAATGCACAGAAATTCACCCGCGTTTGAAGCAGGACGGGAAAGGCTTGGTCTACGACGGTGTGACCGGTAAACCGGCAGGGACAGCCTTCGTGACACAGGAGGTCCATCTCAAGGCAGGCGATGTCGTGATGTTCACGGATGCAATCACGCACGGATCCGCAGAACGGACGAACGACGGGTATCGCAGATCCATCGTCTATCGCTATTCACCGAGATATGTCCGTGAACGGTTCGACTATCCGCATTCGGATGCGTTGTTGGCACGTCTGACACCGGAGCAACGGTCAATTATCCAACCGACATCCATACGCCGTCCCCCACAAGTTACGTAGCGTTCTGTCAATATTTTCTTGTAGGAGCGAACTGTGCTCGCGACCCTGAAATAAAAGGAGGTTCATAATGCGAAAAGTTGACTTACAAAAACAGGCAGTTAATTTAATCAGGCAGCTCTCTACCGAAAAACTCAAATCTGCCGTTGATTATCTCGTTTATCTTCAGGATGCCGAAGCGCGAAACGTCTCTTCTGATCACGAAGTTCCGGCACAAGATCTTGGAACGGCGATCCACGAGCTTTTCAAACCTTTCGGCGGGGTAGAACTTGAGATACCGCCACGAGAACCAATGCGCGAACCGCCTCGCTTTGACTAAAATATCAATCATGTTATTTTAGGAACTTCTGTTGGGATTCCTCGTAGTAATTTGATTTGTTAGATATTGTAAAGAGAATTTTGATGTGGAGGATATTTTCACATGAATACAATTCAAGAAATAACGGCATCATTGCCGAACCTTAGTACCGATGAACTGCGCCACATTGAACGGGCCATTCGCGATTTGTATCGTGCTCGTCATGAAACCATCATTTATGATGATGACTACGGGATATGGACGGAGCAAGATCAAATTTCTGTAGCAGCAGAGGTCTTTCAGACATTTGAGAAAGATGAAGATTTAGAGGACAATGTTGATGCCTAAACGTGGTGAGATATGGTTAGCTGACCTTGGATTATCCGCAAAGACGCGACCTGTTCTGGTTTTGAGTGTGCCTTTTTCAGATTCCGATTATGCTCTGATAACTGTTGTACCGTGTACAACGAACATAAGGTCTTCTGACTTCCAAGTTAAACTTCCTGTGTCGGGTTTGAGACCTGGAGCTTTCAATATTCAAGGACTTACGGCAATTCCACCATCCAAATTCATTCGCAGACTGGGAACATTGCAGCCTAACGAAATGAAATTGATTGAAGATACAGTAAAAAAATGGTTAGGATTTTAGGCACCTTCTGGAAAACTATTTTAAAAATTAATGGAATATGCAAACACCACAAAAAACACTCTGGGGCGGACGTTTCAGCACAAGTCTCACCACAGAGACAGTAGCCTTCACGCACTCCATCGAAGCCGATACACGCCTCATCGGATACGACATCTGGGGCAGCCAAGCGCACGCCATTATGCTCGCGCGGCAAGGAATTATCTCCGATGCCGACCTACGTGAGATTTTGCGCTGGCTCCGAAAAGCAGAAGAAGATTTTCAGAACGGCGATTTTACACTCGATCCGAATAAAGAGGACGTGCACATGAACGTCGAATCGTATCTGATTGAGAACGCCGGACGCGAATTCGGCGGCAAACTCCACACTGCGCGGTCCCGCAACGATCAGGTACTTGTCGATGCACACCTTTACATCCGTGACGAAATCCTCAATATCCAGCGTGGACTCTCTACTTTGTGTGAAGCCTTCCTACAGATTGCGAAAACACACACCGACACCGTGATGCCGGGGTATACGCACACACAGCACGCGCAGCCGATCAGTCTCGGTTTCTGGGCGACTGCCTATATCAGTATGTTCCTGCGGGATCAGAAACGTCTGCAATCTGCTTATGCACTCGTCAATATGAACCCACTCGGTGCATGTGCCTTGGCTGGCACGACCTTCCCGATTGACCGAGAACTCACAACAAAACTGCTCGGTTTCGACGCACCACACGAACACGCGCTTGACGTTATCAGCAGTCGGGACTTTATCGCAGAGACCCTTTTCGCGCTCTCACTCGTCATGGCGAACCTCTCACGGATTAGTGAAGAAATCGTCTATTGGACGACTTACGAATTCGGGATAGCCGTACTCGACGATGCCTACAGTTTCGGGAGCTCCATCATGCCGCAGAAAAAAAATCCAGACATCGCAGAACTCACACGCGGACGCACCGGACGCGTCTACGGCGCACTGTTCGACCTCCTGACGAATCTCAAAGGGCTGCCGATGGGCTATAACCGAGATTTCCAAGAAGATAAGCCACCCCTCTGGGAGGCGTTCGATATTGTGAAGGCGTGCCTCGGTCTGCTACCCGAACTCCTCAAGACGACAGATTTCAAAACCGAACGCATGGCGGAATTAGCGAATGCAAACTTCGCAACCGCGACAGAGTTGGCGAACCATCTCGTTAAGGAACATAAAATCAGTTTTCGGGAGTGCCACGAGATTGTCGGATGGCTTGTCGGTGAACTCGTCCAACAAGAAAAAACGTTCTCGGATTGGGAACTCACGCAAGAACTCTTGAGAGAAAAAGCGATTGACATACCGATTTCACAGTTGAAACAGATTTTGGACGCGGAATTGGCAATTCAGAATAATCAAAGCCTTGGCGGGACATCACCTCCGGAAGTTCATCGGATGATAGAAAACTTTGAAAAACAACGCAATGAGATCACACAACATATCTATCATTGCCAAACGCAAATTGAGGATGCTCACCGAGAGACACTCCGAATCGTTGATGAAGTTTTAGGGAAACCCACTGTACCTACAGAAGGAGCTGAAAATTGAAAGACAGATTAATCGTC
Organism: Candidatus Poribacteria bacterium; assembly: GCA_022823085.1. GTDB lineage: Bacteria > Poribacteria > WGA-4E > WGA-4E > WGA-3G > WGA-3G. Next base: position 27,652 of record JAJDXV010000162.1, on the reverse strand, counting down.
GCATTAGATACAGATGACGGTGAAGAGATTGATTGGCTATTTGGAACGCTTATGGATAACGTCCGTTGGTTTAAGATGGGTTTTCAGGCGTTCAGCACGCTCGGAATGGAAGCCTTCCCATGGTTTAAACAAAACGGGCATAAAGTCTTCGTTGACCTGAAATTCCACGACATCCCCAACACAGTGGCACGCGACGTCGGCATGATGACAAAACACGGCGCGAATATGATTAACATGCACGCCTCCGGTGGGTTGGAGATGATGCAAGCTGCAAGGGACAGCGCAGATGATGCTGCCTACGAAGCGGATATTCCGAGACCTACCCTACTCGGAGTAACCGTCCTGACGAGCATGGACGAGACAAACTTTCAACAGAACTTTGGCTCAGAACGAGAACTTACAAAACAGGTCGTCTATCTCGCGCAATTGGCACAGGAAGCCGGATTGGACGGTGTTGTCGCATCACCTCTGGAAATTGAACCCCTCCGAAAAGCCTGCGGCGATAACTTTTTGATCGTCACACCCGGTATCCGTCCAAAATGGGCGGAGAGCAACGACCAACGCCGGATCACCACGCCAGCGGAAGCTATTAATAAAGGCGCAGATTACATTGTCGTCGGCAGACCGATCATCGAAGCGGATGACCCGTTAGAGGCTGCCGAAATGATCCTTGACGAAATGAGGGAGGGATAAAAAATATGAACATCGTCTGTATCTGTTTAGACACGTTCCGCGCCGACATCATCGGCGAAGGAAAAAAATATAGCCACGTACAAACCCCGAACCTTGATGCACTTGCATCCGAGAGCGTCCGTTTTAACCGTGCATTCGGTGAAGGGCAACCGACGCTTCAGGTCCGTCGTGGCAACTTTACAGGGATGCGGAGTTTCCCGTGGAGATATAACTTCGACCGACGTGGACATTGGCACCACGCACCCGGCTGGCATAAGATTCCACCCGAACAGGATACCATCGCCGAAGTCTTGATCGAACGCGGTTACCTGACTGCACTCATTGCCGATACCTATCACATGTTCAAGCCAACGATGAATTTCTCGCGCGGGTTCGCACATTTCGACTTCATCCGTGGACAGGAATCCGATAACTGGCAGAGCGGCGATCCGAGACTGATTGAAGAACAACTCCGAAACCATGTCCGTGAACCCATCAACTGGCGACGACACGCCGGACTCGTCAACTACCTACTCGGGCAACGGCACCGACAATCCGAAGACGACTACAGTTGCGCCCGTGTTTTCCGTGCTGCAGCCGACTGGCTTGACGATAACCACACCGTCGGTCCCTTCTTCTTATGGGTGGATAGTTTCGATCCACACGAACCGTGGGACCCGCCGAAATCTTACGCAGATATCTATTTCCCTGACTATTCCGGTAAAGATTTCATCACACCGGGCGGCGCAAACGAAGGCGACGGCCCCACAGAAGAGGAACGCCGCCGAATCGAGGCGCTCTACCTCGGTGAAGTCACATTTGTTGATAAATGGGTCGGTGTATTGCTTGATAAGATAGAACAGTTGCGTATTAAAGACGAAACGCTGGTTGTACTGATGTCCGATCACGGCACGCAACTCCGCGACCACGGCAGTTTCGGAAAAGGCGCGAACAAACTACACCCCTTCAATACGCAGTTAAACTTGATGATCCGCCACCCAGAGGGACCGAACGATAAGGACATCTCAGCGTTCGTGCAGAACCACGACCTGATGCCGACGCTCCTGAAGCTGCTCGATATTCCGTGCGGTTGGACGGATGGCGAGGATATGTGGCAACTCGTTACACAGGAGAAAGCGGCACTCCGCGAACGGATTATCACCGGTTGGGCAGGATTTGCTGTCGGCAACGCACGCGGACGCGTCAGCGTGCGCGATGACCACTGGAACTTCTGTACGTCAGTCGGTTATAACGATGAGAGAGGCGATGAACTCTTTGATGTCCGCAACGACCCGGAGGAGAAGGTGAACGTCGCGAGCGACCACCCAACAGTTGTTGCGGAACGACGACGGGATGTTGAGGCACTCATCCGTCAACCCTTGCCGGGGCAATTCATCGAAGTCTGCGATCCAGGATACGCACCCATGACAAAATGGCTACAAAAGAAGTTGACGGACATGTAAATCCGGTTCGTAGTCGTGCGATTCATCGCACGGAAAACCAAGACGCAATAACCTCTGGTCATTCTGGTGGATCAGGGGGCGGCTCTGTGCTATTGAGGTCTCCATAACAGAGCGCGAAGCCGCCCTTGCCGAACCATGAACCCAGCGATAGTAAGTAATCGTCGATGTTGTCATGTGCTAAAAAATCTGCTCGCTTGACGTGATCATGCCGCGCAAAGAAATAGTGGCGATCCCCTTGCCATCGCAGCTCGCCATTCCTTGAAATACGATAAGAGGTGTTCGGGATGGCTTCCATATCCCCAGGATTGCCATACTCAAGCGGTATCTTGAGTTCGCTGATGAAATCCGCCATTGAACCGCCTTCTCGGTAATAGGCGAGGATGTCATTCCAGTCGGCGAGTCGTAAACCTTCACCGAGGTACGTTTTACATTCAGCCTTGAGGTCTTCAGTTTCGTCCAGGTTGTGGGTGACGACGTGGAACTTCTGGTAACTGACCACAACCTGGACACCTTGCTGGTGCCCTTCGCACGTAAAACGTTGGTTACCGGTGGTCGTATCCCAAGCAATAATGGTGCCATCTTTACTACCAGTGAGCAGCGTCAATTCGTCAGGCGAAAACGCAAATCTGTAAACAGAGTCTTTGTGTGCTTTTAAATCCATGATATTTTGATATTCACCGATTGCATAATCCCACTGTTGCCCCCCGCCACCCGTATAATGCCACAAGCGAACCGCATCAGGATGCCCACTACTAAGAAATCTACCCTTCGGCGAAAACGCTAACGCATCGGTTGCAGTGCGATCCCCCCACCGCATTTTCGATTGTAGGTTACCGGATTCGGTATCCCACACACGAAGCGTTTCATACGCATCACCACTTACCAAAGTCTTGCTGTCGGGTGAAAACGTTAGCGCGGTAACCGATTGCGTATGACCCGTCAGAACATGCAAGAGTTCTCCTGTCCTACCATCCCACAATTGGATTGAGAAGTCTTCATCTTGCCAATTAGGTATTGCGATAGCAAGAAAACGTCCATCCGGTGAGAGTTCAGTTAACCAAAAATCACTCCAACTTTCAAAATATAATCTTATATTTGTAACAAGCACGGGCGGTGTTTCGGGGCTAATTGCCCATACGTGAACACGCCCAAAAGACCCTGCACAGGCGAGTTTCGTGCCATCCTGAAAGAAAAATAGAGCGGAGATACCCGTAGGTGACGGTAGCGTTGTGATAAGTTCGCCAGCAGCTTTGTCCCACAGCTGTACCTCTCCACCTTCGGAACCACTGGTTGCACATGCAAGGGTGTGCCCATCAGGTGAGAAGGCAACTTTTCCATAACCGCCAGGTCGCTTAAGCAAGGTGATTTCTGCACCCGTTCTCGCATCATATATCCAGATGCCAATACTGGTAGCGACAACAAATTGCGTACCATCTGGAGAAAACTGTATGTCGTTCACGCTGCCTTTACCGAGCCGCATTTCCGCGCCTTCTGGTAAGTGCCATCGCGTATAGTCTTGCGCAAAGCTTGCATTTGACACCAATAAACTTAAAATTAACAGTAAGGGAATATAGAAAAGCACGCACTTTTTCATTTTAAAATCCTTTTTGCAGTATCAGAATACGCTATAACTTTAAGATTACTATCGATTACCGGTTTTCTTGAGTGTTTCCCAATCCCAGAGGAGGATTGTGCCGTCCCAAAAACTGGAGCTAACGAGTGTCCCACCATCTGGGGAAAATTTCAGCACATTGATCCACCGTGTGTGTCCGGTATGCGTGGACAATAGTCCACCGGTACGGACATCCCATAATTCGAGGATACCGTCCCAATTTCCAACTATAAGTATGTTACCATCAGGCGAAAAAATCAAATTTGAGATCATGGCAGTTAACTCCCGAGGGACTGCCCGAAGTTGCGTGCCGGTGGCTGTATCCCATAAATAGAGTTTTTTACCGTCGCTTGCGAGTATTTTACTATCAGGTGAAAACGTCACTGCGCCGATCAACGACTTGTGTGCTGTGGATGAAAAAAGCGATGCACCGTCAGATACACGCCACAAACAGCCCGTTCCGCCTCGACCACCGCTTGCAAGCATTTTCCCATCCGGTGAAAATGCCAACGTTCTAATATTGTGTTTATGTCCTTTGACTGTAAACCGATGCCGAACCTTTTTGGAATCGGTAAGGTCCCACACGTGAACTAAGTTGTCTTCACCGCCGGCTGCCAACATTTTGCCATCTGCCGAGAACGCGAATTTGACATTAAGACCCGACCTCGGATATCCGTCCAAAACAAACTGATCTAAGATATGTGGTGGGTCAGCGTTAATATCCCATAAAACGCATCGATCACCGTAGGCGTGTACAACAAGCGTTTTACCGTCCGGTGCCAACTTCATGCTCGCTGCATCTATCCCCGCAAAATCGGTGGATAGTTGGTCCCCTGTGTTGATGTCCCATCGTTGTTGTTGAAAGATCCCTGGTGGATTGAATGGCTTATTCAGGCTTACAAGGGTGTCACCGTTTGGCGTAAACATTAAGTCTTGGATGCCTTCAACATGCCCGAGAACGGTAAAGCGGTGGCTACCGGTCGCGGTATCCCACGCTTGTATTGTACCGTCTTTACTTCCAGTGAGGAGTGTTTTTTCGTCCGGTGAGAACGCCAACTTAGAGACGTAATCTTTATGTCCACGGATTTCTAAAGCGTGTTGGTAATCACCAATAGCATCGTCCATCTGTCGTTTCGGTTTGACGGTGTTATCCCATAACTTCACTGCCTCACGATGTCCACTTGCGATGAACCTACCACTCGGCGAAAACGCCAACGCGTAGGTTGCAGCACCACGCCTCCAGTTCAATATAGACCGAAGTTCCCCAGTAGCCGTATCCCAGAGCCGAATCGTCCCGTATTCATCACCACTTACCAACATCTTGCTATCGGCTGAAAACGCGACCGCCTTAATCCAGCGTTTGTGTCCAGTCAAGGTATGCAGCAGTTCTCCGGTAGAAGTGTCCAACAACTGGATTTAGAAGATTCTATTTTTCCAATCCATAGTCGTGTTGGCAAGCAGACGTGTATCCGGTGAAAGTAACATCAGCACATTGCCCTGCCACGATTTTCGACCTTCAATTGTTTTTAGGAGTGCTGGAGGGTCTATACCTTCACCGAGCTTCCAGACGTTGATCTCTCGGTTCTCCACTGTACCGATGAGTTTCGTTCCGTTCGCAGAAAAGGCAAGTGCCCTGAGTTTAGCGTATTTCGGTGCTGGAACCTCTTTGAAAGTGGCTATCGGTTTACCCGTATCTACATCCCACAGTCTACCAACGCCTCCCTCTTCACCGCTGGCAAGTGTGCGTCCATCCGGTGAAAATGCCACGGTTGTTACATCACGTCCTTCCCCGGGAAGCAGAGCCATTAAGGAAAGCTCTTCGCCGGTTTGCGCGTCATATATCCAGATACCGATAGAAGTTGCGACTGCGAATCGACTGCCAGTCGGCGAGAACTTTATGTCGTTTATTCTACCTTTACCGAGCCGCATTTTCGCGCCTTCAGTAAAGTGCCATTCTACCTCATCTTGTGCAAGACTCCCGTCCGACAAAATTCCGGCAACCCATAAAATGAGTATAGAAAACAGTCCAATCTTTTTCATCAAATAAATTTCCCTTTCGTCCGTTTTGATGATTCTATTCAACTATTAATGACACATTTTTGCAGTGGAAAGGGTGCATAATTTTGAAATGCGTCTAAGTTTCATAAGAAAGTTGTTCCTACCGTTCTATATTCCAGAGGAGAATTGTGCCGTCCCCACTTCCACTTGCAAGAGTTTCACCGTCCGGCGCGAACATCAACACGTGAACAGAGCCTTGATGTCCTGAAAAGGTTGCTTGTATTTCTGGATTTGGAACTAAATTCCAGACCTGAATACGTCCATCAGCACCACCGCTTGCGAGTGTCGTTCCATCTGGCGAGAAGGCTAACGCCTCAATCTCTTTCACCGCATCAAAGTTATTCATCTGCTTCCGAGTTTCAATATCCCATAATAAGATCTTATTTCCACTTGCACTGGCAAGCGTTTTACCATCCGTAGAGAAGGCAAACGCACGAATAGACTTCTTTGTATACCCCATAAGATTGGCAAGTCGATTCCCGGTCTCAACCTCCCATAAAACAGTGGTCGAGTCTTCACCACCCGTCGCGAATATCTTGCTGTCCGGTGAGAACGCGTATGCCGTCACAGGACTTGCGTGGTATTCAAGTGTAAACAGAGGTGCCCCAGGATCCGTCTGCCAAAACTCAATCTTGTTCCGCAACAGTATATCTCTACCAGCAAGGAATTTCCCGTCTGGTGAAAGTAGCAGTCGCCAGTAATCTACCATTCGGTCTGTCGGTATGGAGGACAGAAGCTCTGCGGTCTCAGCGTCCCAGATATGAATTGTACCGTGTAATTCGCGTCCAGCAATTTTTTTGATACCCGAGGAGACCGTTAGTCTACGGACCGGGTTAAGAACCCCACCTTGACCGGGTGTCAGAACGGCGTGTTGTGTCGCGTTCTCAACATCCCAGACGCGTATCCGTTCTTCATAGCCATCATTGCTCGCAAGATATTTACCATCTTCAGAGAAAGCAAGGTAATAGACCAGATCACTATACGCGCCAACAGAGAAAGACGCTTGGTAAAGTCCGGTTTCAACATCCCAGACATGAAGACTGCCGTCCCGACTAACACTGATGAGTCTTGTCGCGTCTTCAGAGAATCGGACTGAATGAACATGGTCCCGGTGCCTCGGCAAGTATGCCTGATTAAGTGCTTCAAGCCTTAAGATCGGAGGTATCGGTTGCGGTATTCTGTCTTGCGGTGTCGGGAGGCTCTTCAGGTCGGCACCGGTACGCACATCCCACAATCGCATCGCGTCGGTCCCTACGGAGACGAGTGTACCACTATCAGCCGAAAAAGTAATATCTCGGATTTCGTCGGTATGTCCTTTCGGTGTTTTCTGGTAGGTGCGTGTATCGACATCCCACAAATGTACGGCGCGGTCCCAGCCGCCAGCACCCGCAAGAACTTTGCCATCGCGTGAAAAAATAAGCAGGTCAATAGAACCTAAGTCTTTCTGATCGGCGTGTAACAATTCACCGGTATCCGCATCCCACAGACGGAGTCTGCTACCCGCGCTCGCGAGGGTTTTGCCATCGGGTGAAAATGTGACTGCATTGACTGCACCGGGATGTCCTTTCAAACTGTTCATAAATTTGCCAGTGCTAACATCCCATAAACGCACAACCCAATCACCACCTGCGGTAGCCAGTTTTGTACTGTCGGGTGACAGGGCAATCGCTGTAATAGAATCGGGATGTTCGTCAAGCATGGCAAACGCCGCACCTGTAACAGTATCCCAGACATAGATGCTATTCCCGTGCGCACTCGCAACAAGTACCGCGTCAGCGGAAAACATCAACGCTTCCGGCGGTTTTGAAGGAAAAAACCGCTCCTGCTTACCTGCCTGTATCTCTGCGAACAGTGAGACGGCTTCCCTCGTCTGCGTATCATAGACCCAGATGCCGATAGATGTTGACACGGCGATTCGGGTGCCGTCGCGTGAAAATACAACGTTGTTTAATTTGCCTCTGCCGAGACGTGCCTTCGCACCTTCAGGTAAATGCCACTTTGCTGCGTATTCCTGCGCGAATCCGTTGGATAGCAGTAGGCAAAGAATAAAGAGATGGACAATATAGAGAAGAGGCGTTTTTTTCATAAACCGAAACTCCTTTTTCGGTGAGATTTTATTCCTTTATTAGCAAATTCCGTGCCTATCTGAAGAGGCAGTTTGACAGGTTCTTGGCGATATAATCACAGAGGCTGCACAAAATAGGGCAGACCTGAACGCACGATTGTCCGAAACAGTGCAGCCTACGCCGGCGCGACTGTCGTAGTTTATCACAACGGCATCAGAATTGCAAGCATCTAACCGATGAGTCCTGAAAGATTTTCACAGAAAAATCGTTCTGATGGCTGACTGCCAATTGCGGATCGCTATTGAAAAAAACTTGATATACATTTGCATTTTACGTATAATATATGCAGAGTTAATCTCAATTCTACGATTTTCTTTTTGGCACAACTTACACGCCGAAATCTGTTAGAGGAAGTTTATAAGGAAATAATTATGCAAAGAAGACGCGCCAGGACGCAATATTGTAAAGGTGAATTGATTGAACGTGAAGATTTTTCTGAAGATTTAGCAGCCTTCAAATTCCGTGTTGATAAGCAGTTACCGTTTATACCGGGCCAGTATGCCACTATCGGTTTTGAAGTTGACGGAAAGATCGTCCAACGTCCCTATTCGATAGTCTCTTCCCCACACGAACCGTTTATGGAGGTGTTCGTCGAACTGGTGCCGGAAGGTGCAACAACACCTCTGTTTTGGGCACTGGAGTTAGGCGACACCGTGTTTATTCGGGAACGTCTCGTCGGAAAATTCGTGTTAGACACGGAAAGCGGTATGACACGCCACGTCATGGCTGGAACCGTGACCGGTGCTGCACCGTATATCAGTATTGCACGGACGCAAAAAATTGAGCAGGAACAGGGCAAAGCGAGTCCACATCAGATCTTAGCGATTGTCGGTGCCAGTCGTTCTTGGGAACTCGGATATTACATGGACGAACTTAACGAACTCGCAGCACAAGAAGAATGGTTCACATTTGTCCCGACAGTCAGTCGTCCCTGGGAGGACCCTGAGTGGGAAGGTGAGAGCGGACGTGCAGAAGATGTGATTCGGAAGTATGGTGATCAACTCGGTTATGACCACACCAACGCTGTCGTCTACGCCTGCGGACATCCACAGATGATTGAGAATGCGAAAGCCATCTGGGCGCGTGCGCGTTTCCCAGAAGAACGCATTAAAGAGGAAAAATTCTTTGTGATTAAAGAGTAGTGGCTCCCGTTTTGAAGAATTTTATCGTGGATTGTAAAACGAAATTCACGCTTCCGGTCCCCTGGTAGGCGAGGTTTCCTAACCTCGCCAGTCGGGCGAGTATAAACGGTAGCAATGCCAAGAAACAAAACGTCAGATTTTTCATAATATCTCCATGAGATTCCTTATATTTTTTTTGAATCTTGAATAGGTATAGTGGATTCCTTTGAATGTAGTTTGTGTGCGTTAGGCATTATTGCACTTTGCGAAGTAATGCCTTGAGATAATTCGATGGAACAACAAAATTGAGATTTTGCGCGTCTTCATCCGTGTGAATAGCGGTTGCAACGCCTATTACCTCACCTCTACTGTTTAGCACCGCCCCGCCACTGCTACCCGGAGAGATAGAAGCATCTATTTGTATCCATTTGTTGTTACTACCTGTTTGGATAGCACTGACAATTCCTTTAGAGAACGTCCCTTCCAATCCTTTTGGATTGCCTACGGCGTAGACAGTCTCGCCAATTTCAACTTTGTTACTATTAGCAAGAGGAAGTACCACTGGGTTAGTATTGCTGACTTTCAGGATAGCGAGATCGTGTTCTGGATCTGTCGCCGCAACACTTTCAACACGGTACGTTGTTTGTTTTCCAACCAGTTTTATATATGCCGCCGTAGCATCTTCAATAACGTGATAATTGGTGGCGATATAGTTTGGTCGGATGAAGAAACCGCTTCCTGCTGAGATTGTTCTGTCAAGCTTTTGTATTCCAAAGTACACTGTTGCCTTTAAAGCCTTTTGAGCAATCTGCTGTGAAGTTTTTTCAGTTATGTCGCGCTCTTGAAGTACGTTAGTTCGCGGTATGATCTCGTCTTCTTCTGACGTATTATCCTGTAACTCTGTGTTTAGAAGTCCGACATTCATATCCCAAACGATAATAGTACCGTTTTCACTACCACTCACAAGAGAGCTGCCATCATCGGAAAAAATGAGAGTGGTTATACTGGAGTGAGGAATGAAGAATTCCCTTGCTTTTTTACGTTTTGTGGCAGGATCAAAAAACTGAATTGTACCGGTTGCATCGCCAGCAGCAAGGCATTCATTAGGAAGCGAATACGATAGGGCGGTAATAGCACCTAACCGAGTACTGTACCCTGTTCCCACCTCTTCGCCCGTAAGTGCATTCCATTGACGAATAGTCCCATTTTCTTCACCACTGAAAAGACGAGTCCCGTCAACGGCAAACGTCAAGGCTGTAATTGTACCCTGAGCTCCTTTTAGTATTTTCAATTCACGACCAGAGGCAACGTCCAATAGGTGAATTCTACCATCTGCCCCACCAGTTGCCAGTGTCGTTTCTGCTGGCGAAAGTGCAAGCGCAGTGATACCGTGTGCATTTCCCGTCAATACGGTTTGTAAACTTTCGTTGTTAATTCCGTCATTGTTTTTGAGAACCTTAAGGACATTTGACAGGAAAATTGTCCCATCTTCACTCCCTCCACTAACAACGGTTTTACCATCGTTTGAGAATGTGACAGCCTGTGTTAATCCTGTATGTTCGCCAAGTAAAGAGAGTTCGCTACTGGTACCAGCATCCCACAATCGGAGTTTTCCATCTAATCCGGTACCACATGCTCGGATACGATTATCCGCTGTATATGCTAAGGCTTTTATGCCTCCGGTATGTTCTGATATTTCAATTCGCGTCCGCGCACCGATTGTGTCCCATAACAATATCCTCCCATCAGGACTGGCACTAACCAGTGTACTGCCATCAGGAGAAAAGTCAATATTTGATACAGAGTCCTTGTGCCCTATAAAAGTAAGAGTGTGCTTCGTCGTATTTGTATCCCATAACCGTATTAGTCTGTCAGCACTGCCGGTGGCAAAAGTGTTCCCATCTGGAGAAAATTTCGCCGTATACACTGAGGCATTATGTTGAATTGGCGAATGAAGCCTTCCGCCTTCACCAACAAGACTCCACAAAAGGACATTACCATCTAAACTTGCACTCACGAGTTCAGTCCTGTTACGTGAAAAATGCACCGACTGAACAGAATCAGTGTGCTCTGTAAACTCGTATATTCGGTCCCCTGTCCCAGCGTCCCAGACTTGAATAATCCCATCGGCACTTCCACCAGCAAGCATCCGATTGTCAAATGAAAAGGCTACGGTACGAACGGCATCCTTGTACGGTAGGATGGCGATAAGTCTCTCGTCGTCAATTACAGTGTGCGGATCCCAAAGTCGGATCGTTTTGTCAGCACTGGCACTTGCCAACATACTGCTTTTAGCATCAGATGAAAACGTAATCGCATATATTTTATCTTTATGGCCCCTGAGGGCAGGTACAGGTTCTTTTGGGTTCTTGTTATTCGGTTCCCATAACCTAATAGTCATATCTTGATGTGCTGCAGCGAGAAGTTGACCCTTTTGAGAATATGAAATTGCATTAGCACCGCCCATATGCCCTTCAAACCGGTTAATTTGTTCACCAGTGTGACTATCATAAATCCAGATGCCGGTGGTAGTTGCAACGGCAAGTTGGTTCCCGTCAGGAGAGAATTCTATGTCACGAACCCATCCTTTACCGAATCGTTCTATTGCTCCTTTCGGTAAATCTAATTCAGAGCGATCTTGAGCATACGCCAGCGATAAAAGCAGGGTTGATATCAGTAGACAGGTAGCGGCTAATAGATAGATTTTTTTCATGTTCCTCAGTTCCTTTTAAAATTTCGGCTTGTGGAGTAGCGATTCTATTCCGTGATTTTAACACACAATCAATCTTCGGACAAGTCTTTACGGATGTTCTTGAAATGTCAAATGCAGGTTTATAGCGAAACCAAAAAATAAAGGGACACTTTCATCCCCCGGTAGGTTCGGTTTCCTAACCGAACTTACACAGAGTGCTCTATTAATTCTAAACTTTACTATAAGTCCAAATCAGTCCGCTATATAATCAATAAGTCTGTTCGCTGGCTCATAATTTGGATCAATTCTTAAGGCATCGTTAGCAGCATTCCTGGCATCTTCAAATCTACCAAGCCTTAGATAAGCAAGGCTAAGATTGAAATGTGCCTCTTTAAAACTCTGGTCAATGCCTATTGCTTGTTGCAGACTTTTTATCGCCGCAGTGTACTCTTTCTTATTTATATAGATCACCCCTAAGTGGCAATGTGCTTCTTTAAACCGCCTTTCAATATTAATAGCGTCTTTGAATGCCTCAATTGCTTTGTCGTACTGTTCCTCGTCAAAGAACGTCCAACCGCGACCATAATACGTTTCTTTTATCTCTGATAGAAGATCGTGGGCACGCCGATAATTCGGGTCAACCTTCAAGGCTTGTCTCGCTTTCTCTTCGGCTTTTTTGAGCTCGCCACGTCCAAAGTGTATATACCCTCGGTCAACATGACGTTCTTTGGTCGGTAGCGATTTAGGAGTAGGTGTTGGAATCGGATCCGGTTCTGGTGGCGGTTTTAATTTTTGAATAGCGATTTCTTTAAGCTCTTGCATGCGACTAAGCCACCCCCGCTCTCTAACATCACGGCTATTAGTATATTTTACCACAGCTTCGTCAACAGTGGTGATTACTAATTCCCATTTGGATTTATAACCAGGTGTTTGTGCCCAATCAGAGTACGCTAAAACCAAGCCATAATACGCTTCAATTGTATATGAGCTCTCTCCATAATCGCTGATAAGTCTGTTGAAGGTATTAACTGATTTACCAAATACAACTGGATTGGCGAGTCCCTCCTTGTAATAACAGTAGCCAGCCCAATAGATTGCCTTCGCGGTATCTTCAGTGGAAAGATTGCTATTGATAAGTTTTTCATATAGTTCAGCAGCTTCTAAGTATTTACCTTCTTTTCGGAGTCGAGTCGCTTGAATAAAAAATTGCGTATCTCCACTATTGTCTCTTGTGTCTCCATCATTAGCATACACCGGAACAAGATATGTGAGTTGATATTTCTTATAAATTTCTATTTTTCGCCCTCCGTCGTTTGTTGCGTACATTGCTTCTTCATAGTGTTCTCGCGCTTTCACGTAATTCTCAGCTTCAAGATAGATTTCTGCTATCCTCATATAGGCCTCTGTCACATATTGATAGTTTTCTGGGAATCGTGTGATGAGATCAGTGTAACTTTGAATCGCATCGTGAAATTTTCCCTGCTCCGTTAAATACAAAGCCTCATCGTACATTAACTCGACTTGAAACTCAGGATCCGATTTAGGAGCGACAGATTCTGATTTATCAGATACCTCAGAACGCATTTCATTCTCAACCAATTGTTCCTGTTTCGGTTCAACTTTAAATAACTGTTCTATCTCTACAATGCGACGCTCACTTTCTATCTTAAATTCAGAGTTTGGATATTCATCAATAAGGCTTTGAAAGATAGATTTTGCTTCTTCATAGCCTCGCTGTTGATAATTGATGTCTCCGATAGTGTAAAATGCTTTCGCTGCCCAACGACTGTTTGGAAACTTTTCCATCAACCAAGCAAATTTGGCTTTTGATTGTTCAAAGTCATCAAGTTTATAGAGAGTTTCTGCCCATAAGTAAATTAGTTCCTCTTGATGTTGAGGGACATAAGCGTTCGGCCAGACTTTTGTGATATACGCAAGTGCATCGTGATAATAATTAACATCCTGCGTCTTTTCAGCGAGGTAGTCGTAGCATCGCGCGATTTTAAGATGAACAAGGGTGTCGAAATTCTCGTCAATATGCTCCGTTTTTGCGCCAGGCTTATTTGATTCTTTTAGTGCGGCTTCATATTTCTCAACGGCATTCTCATAATCTGAACGTTCGTACAACACCTCAGCCTCTTCAAAAAGCCTTTCTACCTTTTTAGAGTTACCTAATACGAGCGGTGATAAGAGGGCAAGTAGCAAAGCAACCCCGCCGATGATACCCCATATTCTCTCGTTCATTATCTTCTCCTTGGCGGTATTGGGCCTGGTGCATCCGGTATAATCTTGAAAGAGATGTTTGCAGACGCGAGTATTTCTCGCCCACCGAACCATCCGCTTTGCCCAAGTATTTGGACTGTCAACGGTTGATTCCGCCCTTTGACGTTTTTAGATGCCATGACTGTCATACGAATAATCTTTTCACGGTTTTTGCTTAATTTTGCAATTGTTCCCGGACGATCAAAACGCAAACCAGCCACAGACGGTGGATCAAGCCTGACCTCAACATTACGAGCTGTCCCCCCGTTATTCGTCAGCATGATCTTGATACGCCCCGTTTCACCCGCATCAAGGAAACCGTTTTTTGAAGGCTCCTCCAAAGATGCTGTTATTAAAAGGATCGGAGGACCAGACGAAGTCAACCACGGAATTAGATTTAACCTAATAGCGACAAAAGCAATTACAGCAATAATTCCGATAACAGCCGCATAAGATAGAACCTTCTTCCGAACCTTTTTGTTTCTCTTTATGTTTCTCGCGAATGCGATGACTTGAATCAATTCACGCGCTTTGTGGCTCTTGGGGTCGAGCTTTAACGCTTCCTCTGCCGCTGCTTTGGCATCATCAAACGCACCGATTTCGAGGTACGCCTGACCTAAACCGTGGTGCGCTTCTATGGAATCCGGATCCGCTTTTATCACCCGCTTGAACGCAGCCGCGGCTTGTTCATACTGCCGACTGTTAAGAAAAGCGAGTCCGCGCGCTAAATCCTGCTGGACATCAGTGGTACCCGCCGATGGAACTGTCTGCTTTGCGGGTTCAGGTTGCGGAGGTTCAGGACGCGCTTGTTTGATGTCATCCAAAAGTTGACGAACAGCATCGGCGTTGGCATCAATCCGCAATGCTTCCCGCGCTGCATTTTCCGCATCGTCTAATTGACCCATCTCAAGATAGACCGTACCTAAGCCGACATGTGGAGCCATGAAGTCAGAATCCACATCTATCGCCTTTCGGAATTCTGCGATCGCTTCGGCGTACATTTCCGATTCTAAATAAGCGACACCGAGATCGTAATGCATCTCTTGTCTCGATTTTGTAACCGGTTGTGGATTGACAGGTGGCTCTGGGTCAGGTTGTGCAGTTACCTGCGTTTCAGGAGCAGTAAAACTCGGATCAACCGCTTCCAGAAGTGAGAGTGCCGGTTGATAGTCGGCATCTATTTCCAATGTTGCTCTCGCGGTATCTCTCGCCTTGCCGAGTTCCTGATGCCCAAGATAAGCCAGCGCAAGCGAGTGATGCGCAGCCTTGTGGTTTGGATCAAGGGTTACCGTTTTTTCAAGCGATGGGATAGCACGACGGTACGCCTCCATCTTCAGATAGGCTAAACCGAGGTTATAGTGTGCAGTCACAAAATCGGAATCAAGGGTTATCGCATTTTGAAAAGCAGTGACGGCTTCGCTATAACGTTCGCTGTTGAGATAGGTGATACCCCTGTTGTAATGCGCCTGCTTTATTGTATCTGCAAGTTCGTGTGCGGGTTGATAGTTCGGGTCAAGCCTTAATGTCTCTGTGAGAGCGTTTGTCGCTGCCTCCAAGTTTCCCAATGCACGGTAGGCACGAGCGAGGTGGTAGTGGGCGCGCTTGAGATGCGGTGCAATCACTATAGCACGTTCAAGGTGCGGAATCGCTTTGTCGTGTTCGCCCTGTTCCACGTAAGCGTAACCGAGGTGGTAGTGCGCATCAACGAGATCGGCATCTTGCGTGAGTGCCTGTTCTAACGCCTCAATCGCTTGCGGGTACGCCTTCATGCCGATGTAAGCAGCACCCAAATGGACATAGATATGCGTCTTTTCGGACTCAGCTTCTTGTGAACTGTCCCTTAAATCTGCATCAAGGGCGACCGCTTTCTCAAACGCTGCAACAGCTGCCGTATAACTTCTGTCATCGAGATAGGTTTTGCCCCGGTCATAATACGCGTCCGTTATCATGCCACACAGCAGTAACGCCGGTTGATGGTTCGCGTCGAGTTTCAATGCCGCCGTGACCGCAATCGCCGCATTTTCGAGTTCATCTTGCTGGAGATAGGCGCGACAGAGCGCGCAGTGTGCACCGATAAAATTCGGGTCCAACTTTATAGCCGACTCAAATTCAGGAACAGCCCGACCGTATTGCCCCGCCTCCAGATAAGCGATACCAAGGTTATAATGTGCCTCTTTGATAGCGTTCATGTATCCCACAGAAAAACAGATAAAGGAGATTTTTATTTCCCCCATTCTATCACGTCTCTGTTAATTTTACCAACAAAAATCTTGAGCGCGGTTCAATTCTGCGGAAGCGTCTGGGGATGCCTCGGTATCTTCCTCCAAAAACCGATGTATAGGTTTATCTGGTAGGTCAGTTAACAGTTGTCAGAGAATTGGCTGTCGGCTGACGGCTAATGGCTAACAACTATTTCCTTGACAAAAGTCGGCAATTTCTCGTAAAATATAGAGGACTTTTACGGGTGAGACAGACTGTAATGTATATGTAGATTGAGGGTTTCCGAAGGCGCACTATGGAACAACTACAACAACTTCGCCGAATTACTATATGGGGTGTCGGACTTATCGGCGGCTCGCTGGGACTCGCACTGAAAAAAAACGGGTTTCACGGACAACGCGTCGGACTCGGACGAAATATCGGCAGACTTGAAACCGCACTTGCGCGTGATGCGGTTGATGTCATCACAACGGATTTGGCTGAAGGGCTGCGAGAAACCGACATCGTCGTACTCTGTCCACCTGTTACCTTGGTCCCGATATTCGTGGAGCGCATCATTGAATCTGTCGGCACACACCAGAACCGGATCGTTTTGACAGATGTCGGTAGCACAAAATCGATGACGGTTCGGGCAATTGAGGCGCAGCTACAGACACACGGAACAGACACCCTCTCTTTTGTTGGCGGACACCCGATGGCAGGGTCCCATGAAACAGGTGTCGGCGCAGCACGCGCAACGCTTTTTGAAAACGCAACATGCATCTTAACACCGACTGAAAACACCGATCCCAATGCCTTAAAACTGATCGAAAACCTTTGGAAATTTGTTGGCGGTGTACCGCACCTCCTTTCACCTGAAACCCACGACCTACTCATCGGCACCGCAAGCCATCTTCCACACCTGATCGCGAGCATACTCACCAACACCGTTGCGAATATAGAAACCAAAGACGGGAACGCACTCGATTTTACCGCGACCGGCTTTCGAGATGCCACCCGTATCGCAGCAGGTTCACCAGACTTGTGGACCGACATCTTCACACAGAATAGCGATGTCCTCTCATCTCTAATTGATGACATCATAGCGAACCTAACAGAATTCAAAAATCTGCTTCAGACGGATAACCGCGCTGAGATTGAACGTCTACTTTTGGAGGCACAGGTTACAGTCAAGAAGCGTAGAAAAGAACTTGGAGGCGCATGAAAAAGATTGGATCTCACCTAACGATCGCGATAGATGGACCCGCCGGGTCCGGCAAAAGCACCGTCGCACGACGTATCGCAGAAAAACTTGGATTGCTCTATCTCGATTCCGGCGCAATGTACCGAGCCGTGACCGTCCTGGCAATACACCATCGACTCACGGCAGACAGTCCTGAACTCATCGATCAGGTGAAGACGTGTCGTATTGAATTCACAGATAACGGAAAAACGATTCTGCTTAATGACAAAGATGTGTCCGTCGAAATCCGAACACCATCCGTTAACAGACTCGTTGCAGATGTCGCCAAAATACCAGAGATCCGCAGTGAGATCGTTAAGCATCAACAACGTATCGGGAGTGAAGGGCGTATCATCGCCGAAGGTCGAGATTTGACGACAATCGTTTTCCCAGATGCCGATTTTAAGTTTTACCTCGATGCATCCGTGAGAGAACGCGCAAAGCGGCGGCTCGCAGAACTACGGAAGCAAGACGTAGATACGACATTAGAATTCGTTGAGGCAGAGATTCAAGAGCGGGATGAAAAGGATATAACGCGGGCACACAGTCCGCTTCGTACGGCTGAAGACGCAATTATCGTCGATACAACAGATAAAACAATTGATGAAGTGGTTGACTTTATCATTGCAGAAGTCTGTAAACGGGAGATCGGTTCAACCTAAATTATGTGGTATACCAATAACGGTTTCTGGACACAGCGTCCACTCTACCGATGGGGCCATCGGCTCACTAACATCTTTTGTAAAGCGTTCGGTCGCCTGGATGCAAGAGATGTTCACCATATTCCAAAGGAAGGCGGCGTGCTACTCGTTTCAAATCATGTCAGCTTTCTCGACCCTGTGATCGTCGGTTCCGCCGCGAACCGTGAAATCCATTTCATGGCACGAAGCAACGCATTTGACATACCCGGGTTAGGTAAACTCATTTCAATATACAACGCCTATCCGGTGAATAGAGGCGCGCCAGATTTAGGCGCCTTACGAAAAACGATCGCGCTCCTGAAAGCCGGGAACGTTGTGCTGATGTTCCCAGAAGGCACCCGCAGCGTCGATGGAACATTAGGAAAGGCACGCGACGGCGCCTGTTTTATCGCACATCGAGCCGGTGTACCTACCGTTCCCGTCTATCATAGCGGCGCAGAACGGATGTTACCACGCAATAGCAAACGCATCCGGCGTGCAAAATTGACCGTCATCTTCGGTGAACCGCTTAAGTTGGCTGCCCCAGAAGCCGAGACGAAGCGCGAAATGTATCAGAAAATGGGCAATCAGATGATGGAAGCGATCGCAGATTTAAGAAATGAGCTGCAGTGAACAGGCATCAGTTAATCATGTTGCCTGCTACCGAGTCGGGTTCGCCAAAATTAGTAAGACATCCCCTTCTTGAACCTGATAGGTTTTACCTTCCGCTCTCAGCAAGCCTCGGCTTCGCGCTTCTTGATAACCACCACACGCAACTAAGTCTTCCCAGTTAATCGTCTCCGAACGGATAAAAGCGTCCGCAAAGTCTGTGTGGATACGTCCCGCTGCTTCAACGGCAGTCTGTCCAGCACGCAGCGTCCACGCACGTGTATCCGTCGAATTCATTGTGAAGAATGTCAACAGCCCTAATAACCGGTATGAAATCTGAACAAACCGATCTAACGCAGACTCACGCAACCCCATCTCTTCCATAAAGATTTCGGTATCGGCATCATCAAGTTGCGAAAGTTCCAACTCTAATTGCGCAGCGAGGACAATCACTGCGGTTTGCGGTTCCGCCTCATATTTACTGAACCGTTCAAGAATCGCACCAGCCTCGTCAAGCTGCGTCTCGTCAATATTACAGACTAACAACAACGGTTTCTGTGTCAGAAACCCGTAGCCGCGAATCAGTTTCTCTTCATTGGCAGATAAGTTTAAAACCCGGAGCGGTTTTCCACGCGCTAATGTCTGCTGACACACCTCCAAAACCTGGATTTCGCTTTGCTGCTCAGGTAGTTTCTGGCTCTGATACTGCTTGCGGAGTCGGTCAAGTCGTCCTTCAACAATGTGTAAGTCGGCAAGTGCAAACTCTAACGAAATGTTCTCTATATCGCGTTCGCCGTCAACGCTGCCATCAACGTGTGGCACCGCATCATTTTCAAAAAGCCTGACGACATGCGCGAGCGCATCAACAGTCCGAAGCTCCGCGATCATCCCAGAATCCAGTTCCGCCTGCTCCACATCCGATTTGGTCACGCCAGCGACATCTACATAGTCAATTGTCGCAGGCGTTACTTTTTCGGATTCAAAAGTTTCAGCTAACCGCTCCAGACGTTCATCAGGAACGTTAGCTGTACTGAGATTGATTTGTCCGCGGCTCGTATATCCGCCGATTTCTGCATTCGATTGCGCTAAGGTGTTAAACACCGTTGTTTTGCCGACCTGTGGTCTGCCTACAATGCCGATCTTCATCATTTATGACACCTGTTCGCTACTGATAACCGATAATCGTTCACGATAGAAAAATTTGTTGACAATCTCTACGGAAATTGTTAATATGTAGAGGTAGATATAGGATCCAACTGAGAGGTAAATTTAACGTGAGTGACCAAAACAAAAGAAAAGGACAGCGACTCGTCAAAATTTTGGCGGCACTCTTAATCCTTACCGTATGCTTTGCTATTTTGCAGTGGTTTATCATCAAAGAGTTATTCAGCTTCGGTGCCGATATGGTAAAGGATGCACTGATTCGCCAGGCACCCGCAGGCGTTGAACGGGTAGACATCGACGCGACGTTTGAGCGGGTTAAGTCCGCTGTTATGCAGCTACCGTTCAGTTTTCTCACCGGTAAAATTGACCTCCGCAAGATCAAAGCCGTAGGAGACTATGCGATTGAAGCCAATGCTGATGAAGTGTGGAACGCTGAAGAGATTAACACGCTCCTCCGGATGATGAACGCTTCTGTCGGATTTAAAGGAGGGTCAGAATAGTTTATGACCCCCGTTTGCGAGCGAAATTAAACAATGCAAATACATCTAACCCCGCCCTATGAAAAATTCGCCTACGCCTACGACCGGATGATGACAAACGTCAACTATACGCGCTGGACACACTATATTGAGTCACTTTTCGACACGTATGATTGTAAACCGCGTCGGATCCTCGATTTAGCCTGTGGGACCTGTGCATTGACAATACAACTTGCCCTAAGAGGCTATGAAATGACCGGTGTAGACCGAGCAGCTGGCATGCTCGAAATCGCTAAAGACAAAGCGGAAGCACACGACCTGAATATCGAACTCCATCACGGCGATATGCGGGATTTCCAACTCAACCAACGCTTCGACGCGATCCTCTGTACCTATGACAGTATCAACTACGCTTACGATGAAACCGAACTCAGCAACGTTTTTCAACACGTTGCTGAGCATTTACAACCAGATGGACTCTTCATCTTCGATGTAACAACTGAACGGAACATCGTTGAACATTTTCACAACAAAACGTTCGCATCAAACCATGAAGACTATACCTATATCTGGAAAAACAACTACCTCTACAACACGAAAATGTGTAGAACACTCCTGACCTTTTTTATCCGTGAAGGCGAATTGTTCAGACGCTACGAGGAAGTCCATCAGCAACGCATCTTTGAAGTGTCCACTGTCACCGACCTGCTCAAAGCAGCGGGGTATAAACTGCTGAGTGCCTACGATATGTACACCTTCAACCGCTGGAACCGCTATTCAGATCGAATCAACTTCACAGCACGCCTCATCTGAGATTGCAACGCTTCAAATGTTTTAGGATTTACGCATTCCCTCTTAAAGTCCCCCTGATAAGGGGGATTTAGGGGGTTTAATGGGTGCTATCACAATCCTTCCGCAATCAGGTCCCCGACCTCTTCAGTCGTATATCCCATCCGTCCGGCACCTAAATCTTTGATTTTGCCACTTCCGAGTAAATCGCTAATCGATTTTTCGACCTTTTCTGCCGCGTCCGGGTGTCCGAGATGATCGAGCATCATCCCTGCTGCACCGACCGCAGCGATCGGATTAATCTCGTTTTTGCCGGTATAGCGCGGCGCAGAACCGTGAATCGGTTCAAACATCGCGACACTCTCAGGGTTCAAGTTGCCGGATGCCGCGATCCCCATACCGCCTTGGATCATAGCACCGAGGTCGGTGATGATGTCGCCGAACATGTTGCACGTCACAACCACATCGAACCATTCCGGGTTCTTGACCATCCACATCGTTGTCGCATCGACGAACGCATATTCTTTTTTAACCGCAGGATAGTCTTCGCCGACTTCGTCAAAAACGCGGCGCCAGAGGTCGTGTGCATAGGTGAGAACGTTCGCTTTATCGCAGAGCGTCAAGGTGTTTTCCTTGTTCCGTTTTTGGGTCAACTCGTACGCATAACGGACGCAGCGTTCCACACCTTTGTAAGTGTTAATCATCTCCTGAATCGCCACTTCATCGCGGGTACCACGCTTCAGGAAACCACCGATGCCAGCGTATAGGCCTTCAGTGTTCTCGCGAACAATAATGAAATCAATATCTTCGGGGCCCTTGTCTTTCAGCGGGGTCGGCACCCCAGGATAGAGCTTAACGGGACGGAGGTTAATATACAGATCGAGTTCAAACCGGACCTTTAACAGGATACCTTTCTCTAAAATGCCGGGTTTAACATCGGGATGCCCGATCGCACCGAGGTAAATCGCATCTAACCCACGAAGTTCTTCTAAAACTGAATCGGGTAGCACCTCACCCGTTGCAAGATACCGATCGCCACCGACATCGTATTCGACTGTTTCGTACTGAATGCCTGCTTCTGCAGCTGCTGCCCCGAAGACTTTCATCGCTTCGCGCGTCACCTCGGGGCCAATCCCATCGCCTGGGATGAGACCGATTTTATACATAAGATTTGGCTCCTAACATATCATATTTTGAATTTTGAACACCTTATATTTTACCATATCTACGCCAATATTGCAAATTGCGTAAACAAAACAATTGAAACTTTAATTTGACTTTTTGTTTTAAATTTGGTATAACTCTGAATGTGCCTTCCTATTTGAAGGGAATTGAAACTCAATAACAGTATCCGTCTCTGCTTTCTGTCGTTGATACCAACAAAGCGTGAAATAACATCGGATATACTGAAAAGAAGGGTCGGTATATGAAATGGCAGCAAAATGCGGAGAATTAAAAATCATCAATTTATTTAGTGGTGCTGGTGGATTCAGCTTAGGTGCAAAGCGAGCTGGATTCGACATAGCAGGATCAGTAGAGATTGATCCACAAGCCATTTCTGTCTACGAAAGAAATTTCCCAAACACATCACTTTGGCCACAAGACCTGTCAATAGTCTCAGCAATCGATATATTACAAAATTTTAATCTCAAAGTTGGTGAGATTGACGGTATCATTGGCGGTCCTCCTTGTCAAGGGTTTAGCCATCTGGGGAATAATAACTCTGAAGATCCGCGTAATCAACTATTCATTCATTTTTTTCAAATTGTCAAGGATGTAGGTCCCAAATTCTTTCTCGCCGAGAATGTACCGGGAATCTTAAGTCCAAAAAACGATAAATTTATCAAACAGGTTCAGTCTAAACTGGAGGATAAATATGAAATCTTGGAACCTATGAAACTTGTTGCCAAGGAATTCGGAGTTCCTACGACGCGAGCAAGAGTATTTTTCTTTGGGTACTTAAAAGACGAAATAAATCCAGTGGAGTCTACAGAATTTGAAGCCGCAAATGCGAAACTTGTTTGTGTAAAAGATGCTTTGAAAGGTTTACGCCGGAAAATAGATCCACTTTGGCTCACGGAAGAAGATGGTTGGAAAAAAATAACAAAAAATGTAGAAGGCGATTTTGGTTCAAAGCTGTATGGTCAAATTCCTGATGGGGTTGGAGACCCAGAAGCAATTACACGTCTGAAAAAGAAGAGTGAAGTGTCAGGATGCCTTGGCACTCGACATTCAAAAGAGGTACTTGATAGGTATTGTAAAATTAAACAGGGCGAAATCGATCAGGTTTCAAAAAGCCGTCGTCTTAAATCTAATGGATTCTGTCCAACTTTAACGGCAGGTACTGATAAAAATAACGGAAGTTATCAAGCAGTTCGTCCGCTACACCCTACCCAAAATCGGGTGATAACACCAAGAGAAGCCGCACGCCTTCAAGGCTTTCCGGATTGGTTTCAATTCCACCCTACGAAATGGCACAGTTTCAGACAGATAGGAAACAGCGTAAGTCCTATTCTCGCGGAGCATATTTTAAGTGTGATAAAAAAGCATTTTAAAGGAGTTTGACATGGAAAATAACAAGTATAGCCCAGTTGATGCCACGCCCGTTAAATCGTTTTTTGTCGAGATGCTAACGAGGGATATTGAATTGAGTGATGCAATTTTAGACTTATTGGACAATTGCGTTGATGGGA
This sequence comes from Candidatus Poribacteria bacterium, assembly GCA_022823085.1. GTDB lineage: Bacteria > Poribacteria > WGA-4E > WGA-4E > WGA-3G > WGA-3G. The sequence continues at coordinate 3,790 of JAJDXV010000162.1, read as the reverse complement.
TTTTGCGTCAAAGGAAAAACAGTTCAGGTGAAAAGCCTTATGATGGATTTAATGCTAAGATAATGTTTGATGAAAATTCGTTCTCTATTTCTGATAACTGTGGTGGTATTCCGTGGGATCTGCACAATTACGCTTTCCGAATGGGTAAAGATCCTGAGAATAGAGACAACGATTTGCCAACGGTTGGTGTTTATGGAATCGGTATGAAAAGAGCCATCTTTAAAATTGGCAGACAGTGTTTAATTTCAACACGAAATCAAGAAGACTGTTATGAAGTTGAGATAACACCGGAATGGATAGCGGAACCGGATAACTGGGATCTACCTGTATACGAATCGTCCCAGCCTGATAAAGAAGCGGGAACAACAATTGTCATCGATAAATTGAATGAAGGTATCGCAACATACTTCGGTGATGAGAAAGAGAATTTCACTCGTGAATTAACTAACAAAGTTAGAACACATTATGCTTTTATTCTTGATAAGGGGTTTGAGGTTGAAATAAATGGGAAACAAGTTGGGGCTAAACCCACCAAGTTGGTTTTTAATGAAAAGATAAAACCCTATACTTATCAAACAGAGATGGATGGTGTTAAAGTTTTTCTGAGTGTCGGATTTACAAGACCGATACCATCTCAAAAGGAAATAAATGATGAGCAGGAAGAAAAAAGATATTCATCAATGGATGCCGGGTGGACGATAATTTGCAATGACCGCGCTGTTTTATACTGTGACCGTTCCGAACTTACCGGATGGGGCGAAGCAAGTGTCCCAAGATACCATACACAGTTTATCGCTATTGCTGGCATTGTTGAATTTCAATGTAATGATGCTGCTAAACTCCCTACTACAACCACGAAAAGAGGAATAGACGCGTCTTCCCCGCTCTATCTACAGGTAAAAAATAAGATGAGAGAAGGCATGAAGCTTTTTACTGATTACACAAACCATTGGAAAGATGATGCCGATGAAGCAAAGCGTCAAATAGCCTTAGGAAACCCCTATACCTTAGATAAAATCAAAAAAGAGGTTAAGATTGAGACTTTGAAAATGAATCCTGTTAAATCAGGATTGAAAGGAGCGCAATTTAAGCCTAAATTGCCTCGACCCAAGCCAAAAGAACCAACAACAAAACAGATAGCATACAGAAAAGATTTAGATGACATTCAGACAGTTCAAAGGTATCTTTTTGGTGACCAAGAAGTTAGTCCTTCTAAAGTTGGAGAGGAGTGTTTTGATCAGATGTTGAAGGAGGCCCAACAATGAAACACCCGGCCTACCATCTAAGGGTGAATAAAGCGATTGATAGGTTTCTGCTGGTTCAAATTCTTGACATACTTAGAACGCAAGATAAAATTAAAATGTCTGATTATACATACTATGGGTTTGGTGGTCCGTTTTTGGATGATTGTAGGCTCATTCATGATCGTTGTCCAGAAATTCAGATAGTTTCAATTGAGAAAAACCAGGCAACTTTCAAAAGGCAAGAGTTCCATTGTTTCTCAAAAAAATTGGAACTCATAAATGATGATTTTACAAGTTTTCTGGCACATTTCTCAAGTAGAGGCAGAGAAATATTTTGGCTTGACTACACCAATCTAAAACTTGGACATTTCAACAATTTTAAGGAAGTTTTAGGAAAAGTGTCGGAAAATAGTATTGTCAAAATCACCATTCCAGCTGAACCGCCTCCGAATGAATTGACCTCAGAAAATCGTGAAGAAAAATGGCAAGATTTCAGAGAGAGGTATCGTGAAGAGAAGTGGGAGGTTTTCCAAGAAAAATATCGTGAAGAAAAGTGGCAAGATTTTGAAAACGAGTATGAGGAAATCTTGCCAGCAGCAGCAAAACCAACGGATATTGAGAGACAATGGCCTTTCATAAAATTGCTGCAAGAAATGCTTCAGCTGGCATCACAACAAGCACTTCGCGCATCAGGTGAAAGTGTTTTCCAACTTTTAAATTCATCTCATTACAACGATCAAACCCCAATGTTAAGTATAACAGGTATCGTTTGCAATAAAAATGAAGTGTCAGAAATTCGTCGGTGGTTCAAAAATTGGAGATTTATAAATTTAGAATGGGAGGATCCCCATAAAATTGAGGTTCCTATTTTAAGCATTAAAGAGAGATTGCACCTTGAAGAGCATCTGCCAACAACCAAGAAAACAGGTCTTTTTCTTTCACGAGCTTTGGGATATAAAATAGATGATACGAGCAATAAACACATCGAACAATTGAAGCAATACGAAGAATTTTATCAATACTATCCTTACTTTGCACGAGTGTTGATCTGATTTATCAATCTGAACTGGACAGAGATAGGAATAGTCTGGAACATGTGGAATAGCGAACCTATTAGTAAACACGACAGAAGGGAAACTGGGATTTTTTATTTCAATAGTTCTTCTCTGGGCGGTCTATTATAGTTACTCGGTACATTGTTTGGTCCGTAACTCCATTCGGGAACATATCCTGCACAATCTCTATACTTTTCACTTGCCCCTATGAGTCGATCTGTGTGGATATGCATGACTAACCACCATATATCAGATTCTTGTTTGTCTGTCTCCGAATGAGCTAAGGCTTTTTTATACCAGACCATAGCTTTCCCTAACTGCTTGGATTCCTTCATATCTTCGCCCTTTTTCTTGTAAGACCGGAATTTTACCGCATTGCTCTTCCCCATAAGCGATATACCCACTCCAATAATTGAGCAAATTGAGCCAAGCCATGTGATAAATGCTGCCATAAAAAATATCCTTTCTATTATTACTTGAGGGTTGTCGACTCGGATACAAGTTTTTTTATATTTGAGCCCATCCGATCCGAAATATCAAGAGTTTATGAAACAGATCCCAACCAGTCAATCGCGGCTTGTTCGTCCTTTTCAATGGCGATTTCGACTGCGCGCTTTGCACATTCCAGAAGGTCTTTGGCTCGCTTGCGTAAATTAAAAGATTCGAGGACTTTCTGTTGGATTTCAGTTTGCTTATCGGCTTTGATGAATGGGATAACGATTCTACCGAATTCCTCCCTATTGATTGCAGTAAGGATTGTCCCGCTACACCCTTTTTTGAGTTGTAACTGACCGATGCGACTTTTCAAAAGCACCAATAAAGTTTCCGAATTAAGTACATCCGAATTGATAGCATGAAATCCAGTTGAACATAGCGCATTATCATGTTCCTCTGTTATCAAGGCGATACTTTCCAATGAACCTTCAACAGACGAAACAATTACATCTCCTGTGTTCACCTTACATCGCGCTCTGCTTGGCAAGTCTTGTCCTTGCGCTACCATACAACCGTTTATTTCCCCACTGCTCCCGATATTGGCAAGTTCAATATACTTGTATTCCGTTTCAGGTTCAGGTTTAAAATTGCTATCCTTTAGATGAACTTGATTCGCAACTGTACCACAACCGCTTGGATAACTTTTAATGATATTGATAAGGTCATCGTATCTTGGCTGAAAGTAATCAGCATCAATACGCTCTGCGCGTTGCATGCTCGCATAATCTGTGGCAAAGGATAATGTGTGCTTCGGTTGCCAATTGGCGAGTCCAAGTTCAGCAAGGAGAAGGGCTTGGGCTTCGGCATATCGGGTTTTTGATAATTCTGTTAGTTCTTTTGATCGGAGATAAGTTCTCTCTATCTCCGTTTGAAGGTGTTCCAAATTCGGGACAGGAATTTGATATAAAAAAGGCGGAGCAATCTCAGGCTGGCTGCTGCCGTATCTGCCTCTCTCTATTAATGTTTTGCCATACCTACTATTGAGGAAAATAGTGA
>JAJDXV010000022.1 GCA_022823085.1 Candidatus Poribacteria bacterium | reverse complement strand
ACATTCTTAGCTCCTCCGTAAGAAATCGATACTTTTTACGACATAACTCAGAAGACCTTTTAAACATAATACATGGGGCAACCCCATACAAGAAAAACTCAACCGACCTTAACCCCTATACTTATGGGTAACAGTAAGCTTCCCAGTAACGGGTGGGGACCCCTGTCCGAAAACGGGTTTCTGTTTAAAACTACGCAGTTCTTCCAGCCAAGCACACCTTTGCTCTGTACCAAGAGTATGTAAAGGCTTACACCAACTTTTGCCGCATTTTAACTCAGGTCCACCTTGACGGGTCTACCGAGTTCGGCGGACTGCCATGCGGCTTCGGTTAACTGGATGACACGCAATCCGTTTGCGACATCAATCGGGTTCTCAGTCCGTTCGCCACGGATGAGTTCAATGAAGGCGACATCTTTGTTTGCGGATACAGGCAGCTTAGATTCGTCAACAGGCTCCGGTCTCCCCGATTTTTCTTGGCGATAGAGTTTGCCGTCTTGGAGATACAACGAACCTTCCTCCAACCAGATGGAAAAGCCCTCTTGTACGCCGCCGTAGGCGTGTCCAACGATGCTGATATTACACAAGGCACCGGTATTGAATTTAATCGACATCGCGGTGAGGACATCTACTTCAATATCTAAGTTGTCAATCATAGCGAAGACGGTGTCCGGACTTGCTTCCAAAACCCAGAGCAGGATGTCAATAAGATGGCTGCCGGAGTCGTTGAGTTGACCGCCGCCACCGAGGAACGGGTCTTGCCGCCATTTTCCTTGTTGGTTCCGGTACCAGTTCTGTGATTGTTGGGCGGCGACGAAGTTAACGCGTCCGAGTTCGCCACTCTGGACAACATTGCGACAATATTGATAAGTAGAACTCAAATGTCGTTGGTATCCGATCATTAGGTGCAAACCGGTTTCTTCGACCTTCGCCATTACTTGCTTGGCGTGGTCCACCGTACAGACCATCGGTTTTTCGGTGTGTACGTGGCATCCGGCATCAAGCGCGTCCATAATATGCTGGAAATGTAGACCGTGCGGTGAACTGATGACAACGGCATCCGGTTTGACAGCGGACAGCATTTCAACGTGGTCGGCATAGGTGGGAACGGAACCGTCTAACCCGACGTTTTCCTTGAATGCTTCGAGAGAGTTCTCACTTGGATCTGCGAGTGCTACAATCTCTACGTTTTCAACACCGGCGACACTGCGTCCGTGTCCACGTGCGTTGCCACCACATCCAATGAATGCAAAGTTTAGTTTCTGTTTCGGCATACTTACTCCTGATTGTATTTTCGTTGACGTTTGTTTAAGAACTGTTTATGTCTATCGGTCCTTAAGTTCCATAGTAGCTCATATTTTCGTCGACGTTTGTTTAAGAACCCTGAGAACCTTAAAAAGAAAGAGCCTAATATACCACTGATGATTGTGGTGAAAAGGGCTTCCTGAATCGTTTGCCCATATTTTTCGGAAAAACTTTTCTGTTCTTTCGATATACCCTTGTCAATCTGAACACGCACACCAACAATAGGGATCTGGGTAGGGGTTGTATCTGTAATGTATCCGTGGATTGTGCCACCTTTTGACGCGTCGTGATCTTCTGGCACGGCGATCCCGCTATACAATATCGCGAATGCTATCAAGATAAACGTTAACCTGAAACGTGTCATTTGTTGAATACCCCTTTTGGGTCTGCAAAGTTATGGAATGTAATCTATCACAACCTATTGTAAAATGCAAGTATTAATTTAGGATGTATATATTTTTGATGGGGTCTACTTAATAAGCACTGCAGGCGGGGTTTCAAACCCCGCCTGCGAGAGGCGTTATAGCGAGATTTCAAACCTCGGCTGCAAATAGATTGTGTGCGTCCTGAATTTTTGATTTGGGATGCGGATATGCTGAAAGGCATTTGATAAAAACTGTTCAATAAATGAACGCTATCGTATAAATTATGACGAAAGTGGGTTGGAATTCGACGGTTTTATGTCAATTTGCGGATGGCATACAATTTGCATAGATGTAAATCAGGGGTTGCAGGCGGTATAGGATACCCGCGCCACGCCCACTAAAATTCGGAGGAGAATGTTACCATGAAAAAATCGTTTTATCTTGTTTTAATTGTATCTTTAAGTCTGTTCGTGAATTGGGTTGCATCTGCTGACAAGGAGCGTCGTGATGACGAAGCGGTTGTGGAGGTGCCGGAGGTAACGGTGACAGCCGCACGCGCTGAGAAAGAACCCTTTAAAACGCCAAATGCTATCACAGTTCTCGACCTCAAACAGTTGGAGCGGACGAACGCGGATATTGCATCTAACCTACTTCAGGATGTCGGTGGCGTTATCGCGCAGCAGACGACAGTCGGACAAGGTTCTCCGATGCTCCGGAGTTTAACTGGCTATCAGACGTTGATACAAGTTGATTGGGTGCGTCTCAATAATTCGACATTCCGTTCGGGACCGAACCAGTACACAGCAACCGTCTCGCCGGAGATGTTAGAGCGTGCGGAGGTGTTGCTCGGTTCGAGTTCAATGCTCTATGGCAGTGGTGCGATGGGTGGCGTTATTAGTTTCTTTACGAAAGCGGTGCCGATCAATCCCGCACAGCAGACTTGGGATATACGTCCGCGTCTCTTGGGTCGTTATGCGACGGCTACGGAGGAAAGGCTCGGGCGGTTAGAGGTAACAGGGAACCGGGGCCGATTCGGGTTTATCGTTGGCGGTGGTGTGCGTGACTACGGTGATGTAAACCCCGGCGTTGGGTATGACCTCCACTACAAAAATCGGAAATTTGAAATTGTAAACGAGATGCCGAGTGGTGTGGAGCTCTACAACTACGATGAGGTGGCTGAGTTGTCAAAGGAAAATATCCCTGAAAGATGGCTTATTGACAACGAGGGTCCGTTGGGGTGGCGTGCCTACGATGCCGATGCGAAAATTGCGTATCAGTTCAACGACACAAACACCGTTACGGTCGCTTACCAGATGTGGCGGCAGCCGCAAACACCGCGGTATGATAAAATCGCGCCGCAGGAGTTTGATGAATTCTATTTTGAACCCCAAGATCGGGATCTCGTTTATGCGAACTATATCGTAAATCCAGTTGAAGAAAGCATTGACACGTTCCGCCTCACAGCCTCTTATCACCGACAGAAAGAGGGACGCAATGAGGTAAAACTTGATGCGACATCTCGGCGGCAACGGTACGATACAGTTAATACGATCGGCTTAAGCGCACAAGCGGTCAGTTCTGTCCTTCCGCGTCAACGTTTGGTCGGCGGCGGTGAATTCTATTTGGATATGATACAGAGCCGAACCGTCAGGACAGATATTCCTACTGGGAAAGAAGATGTTAACGAGGACCTCGGTCGTTTTATTAGCGGGTCTCAGTTCTGGGATGCGAGTTTGTATCTTCAAGATGAGGTTACAGTCCACGAACGCGTTGAATTGACGTTTGGGGGACGTGCGACGTTTTATCAGACGAATGCTGATCTGAGTCTACGCGATCCGAGTTTCGACGAATTCGATGTGTTTGACAACAGTTTGACGGGGAGCGCTGGGATTGTTGTCGGTTTGACGGATTCGCTGAATTTTGTCGGTAGTTTCGGAACGGCGTTCTGTGCCCCGTCTCTCAACGATACAACGGCGGTGGAAGTCACCAACGAAGGTGTCACAGCACCGAGCCCGGTTCTGAGACCGGAGACTTCGTGGACAGTTGAAGGTGGACTCAAGGCGAAACACGCGTATTTCCGTGGTGCTTTGACGCTATTTCATAGTCGGATCAGTGGCTTGGTTGCGCGTAGACCTGTGCAAGAGGCGTACGCAGGTGAAGCCCTTCCCCAACTCCATCAGGACCTCATCAGAGAATATGAGGGTATTGACGTGCTCGTGTTTGATAACGTTGATGAAGCACAGTTTCAAGGCGTTGAATTGGCGGGGTTAGCCCCGATTCTTCCGGCGTGGTCGATTTACGGTAATGCTGCATTGCTACGTGGCGAAGTGCTAAAAATTAATGGTAAAGTACCGGATCCTGAGAAGCCTTGGGAGGCACGTATTCGTCGGGAACCACCTTTGAATGCGATTGTTGGTGTCCAGTGGGAGCCGCTGAATACGCAGTTTTGGGCGACGCTGTTTGTGCGCGCCGCGGCGGAACAGAGGCGGTTGAACCGGAGCGATATCCGTGATCCACGGATCCAAGGATCAACACGCGACCCGGCGGAAGTTGAATTCGATGATAACGGCAACGCTGTAGATGCAGGTACGCCTGGATGGTGGACGCTTAATGTCCGTGGCGGTGTTAAACTTTTTGAATCCACACGGCTGACGTTAGCGTTTGAAAATCTGCTTGATCGGCGGTATCGTCCGCACGGGTCTGGTGTAAACGCGCCCGGTTTCAATGTGAGCGTGAGTTTAGATAGTCGGTTTTAACAGTTATTGGTTATTGGTTATTGGTTGTCAGTTAAGAAGTACTTTGTAACAACCGTTCCAAACTTTGGGTATGCCGAGGGGGGTAAATTATTACAGAGACCTCTTAACCGACAACTGAAAACGATTTACAGCACATCGAATTTTCGTTTAATAAATTCGACGACGATTTCTGGGACCATCTCCCGTAATTTCTCTTCACTCACCTTCCGCTGTGCCATCTGTACGACTTCCATGACGAGCGTTGAACTGATATGTGCGTACTGTGTGTTCGCCATCATAAAGAGGGTATCGATGTCGGGTGCGATCTGCTGATTCATCCGCGCCATCTTGAATTCCCATTCAAAATCGGAAATTTCGCGTAGTCCGCGGATGATAGCACACGCGCCGCGTGTTTGCGCGTAGTGTACTGTTAGTCCGGTGTAACCGTCAATTGTGGCTTGCGGATACGGTTGAATGACGGTTTCAAGCATTTCGGTGCGCTCTTGAAGCGTAAAACGCGCAGGTTTCGCGGGGTTCACACCGATTGCAACGATGAGTTGATCAAAGACACCGAGGTTGCATATCCGGTCGATGAGGTCGGCATGACCGTTCGTGACGGGGTCGAAACTTGCGGGGAAAATGGCAATTTTTTTCGGCATTACGATTTCCTTATTCGTGATATTATGGCTTTTCGGACGGTTGTTCGGATTCTTCTTCGAGGTTGAATTCTCTCCAGACAATGTTTCCATGCTGATCTATCATTCGGAGTTCAATTTCCTTGACAGAAGTTTCTGTCAAGTCGAATGTAACTGTAGCCTTTTTCTCCACATTTAGCGATTGACAACTGTGCAGCTTGAAACCCGGTTTCGTGACCGGGTCGCGCTGGGTTGTTGGTACAATCAGCTGGACTTGATGCATGCCATCTTCATCGGTAACCTCAAATTGGAGAGTCGCAGCATTAGAAGCATTAGGTGGTGAGAGCATCTCAATTGTTGCAGGTTTGTCAAAGAACAGTTGATTCGGATTAAAGAACCGGCTTTTATTGAGCCATTCAGCAGCACATTTAGATAGCACAGATCTTCCGCTTGCGTAGGACATGATCCTGGGATGATTTCCACGAAAATCGTGTGCTAAACCGAATGTATGCCCGAGCTCATGGGCAATCGTATCCCACTTTAAATCGTTAGGTGAAGCGGAAACGAAAGCGCGTCCGCCGTGGAGTAATCTTTTCAATTTCTTGCTGTACGAAGATTTGTTAACACTGACGCTCCCGACTGTTCTGAATCTCCCTTTTTTCTGAAATACGCTGTTCTGTATATCTACAGCAACAAGCAGAATGTTCTTTGAATAATCAAACCTTTCGGAAATTTCCTTTCTGATTTTTGTAGTTGTATCCTCTTCGTAGTACTCGTCGGGGTGTTTTGCTATGATCAGAAATACTTTTGCCTTGCCACGGGCATCCGTCTCAAATGTAAAGGTTTTACTCCCAAAGCCGTGGCTTTTCATCTGGGTGGCATAAAAATGCTGGGCTTGTCTTATTGATCTGTGGAGCTTGTTAGAAATGCCCCGCTGCGGAGGACGTTCCTTTGAAAGAAAGTAGATGAGTCGAACGACATCGTGTTGCGTTGTGTTAATCGGTGCGAATCGCTGCTCAGAAACATTCCACAGATGGAGGTCCCCATCTCCACTACCGGTGGCAAGTATACGTCCATCTGCGGAAAAGGTGACCGACCATGTTGCATCTGTGGTCTTTCTAAGCGAAGCGATCCGTTTCCCATTCACGGTAGAGCGAAGGACCGCCCCGTCAAGATCGGTGGTGACGTAAGTTGTGCTACTGGATGCGAAAGCGATATCTAACCCGGCTGCCTCGCCCATTATTTTCCCATGTGTTTCCCATTCTGGTGTACGCCATAGGGTGTGGTTGTAAAGTCCAATACTCGCTAAAAAGTTCCCATCTTCAGAAAACTGAACGGATAAGATTCTATCGGAATCTGCTTTTACAGATCGGATCAGCTTCTGGTCCTGTACATCCCAAACTTCGAGTCTACCGTTTTCATCTCCGCATGCAAGCCATTTTCCATCTGGTGAAAAATCGACTGTCCAAAGTTTCTCTCTTTCGTCGTGTGAAAGTGTCTGAACCTCCACTATCTCTTTTGGGTTATGAATGTTCCAGAGTTTCAATTGTCTATAGGCAGTCGCCAAGAAATGCCCATCGGACGCTATGGCGATTGCCATAGCGTTAGCCTCAAACGAATTGATTTTTGTTCTGGAGGGGACATCCCATAATATAACTTGATGAAGTGAACCGGCGCTTGCAAGCAGCTCTCCTGTAGGCGAAAACGCTAAGGATGTAACTGTCCCGACGTGTCCGCTGAGAATTGCCTGTGGTTCGGACGTGTCGGCGAGGTTCCATAATTTTATCGTGTTTCCATCGGTTCCAGCAATAAGGGAGGCATCCACAGGTGAAAACGCGACATCGTGGATCAGAGATTCGTGGTTGAACGCAGCGATCGGTGTGAGTTTTTCTGGTGGTTGTGCGAATTTCTGATTCGATGGGTCCATTTTCCAAAAGATATAGAGTCCCATGGCGCCAGAGATAAGAAGCGTGATTAGTACATAGAAAGTTAAAAGTCTTTTGGAACGCAATTTAATTCCTTTGGTATCGGATATATCAAGACAGCGGACAATTTGTTTGTAATGATTTTTGAAACTAAGGCTTTTCTGGCGATTCTGGTGTCTCGTCCTTAATTTGGAATTCTCGCCATGCGATGTTTCCGTACATGTCAATCATCTGAAGTCTCACTTCCTTGACAGCGATATCAGCTATCTCAAATTCAACGACAGCTTCCTTTTTACCGTTCAAAATATGACATCCTTCATGAAATTCCTTTGACATTATCATAAATCGATCCTTAATTCTTTTTGATACAAACAGTTGTGCTTGGTGCATTCCATCTTCATCTGCAACCTCAAATTGAAAGCGTCGCGACCCTATAGTATCCACTGGAGATACATTCAGATCTATCCTCGGGGGTTTATCAAAGAAGGGTTGGTTCGGGTTAAAGAAACGACTCTGATCCAACCACTCGGCTTCACATTTAGACAATTTTGCTATATTTTTCCCCCACGGCATCATATTGTTAATACGAGAAAAGAGACGTCTCAAAGCGTTTGGATCATATACAGGGTGAACATAATGCAAACCGAAAGCCTCCCTAAGTTGATATGCGGTAACTTTCCAATTAGATCCATTAAAGTAGGGATATACGAGTTTACCATGAAAGGCACCCTTAATTTTGTCGAACCAGATATTGTCTAAATAGTGTGAATGATCGCTATTGTAAAGAAATGTCTGATTATGACCGGCATAGATTATTTGCTCACTCCAAGAAATAGATTCTGAGTCTGTGACTGCAAGCCAGATGTCGTTTGACTTATCATAATGTATAATTTGTCCCTCTTTGACAAAATGAATCTTTGCCCTGCCTTTTTCATCTGTTTCAACCGTAAAAGTTTTTCTCCCGAATCCGTGGTGTTCCATCTGGTCGGCGTAAAACCGTTGAATCTTTCTTATTGATGTGTCCAGTCTCTTGGCGGTCCCTAATCGTGGTTCTTTATCTTTTGGCAGGAGGTAAATTATCCGTATGACATCAGCAGGCGTTGTGGTATATTCTAATTGCTGTGGTGTGAATTCCCACAAACGGAGAATACCTTCCTCACTGGCAGTCGCGATCATTTTTCCATCCGGTGAGAATGAAACATCCCGCGCCCTCGTGGGTAGTGAGGTAATCGTTGCCCCACTTGCAGTTGACCAAATTTCTACGCCTCTGCCATCAAGAAACTGAAAAGTACTCGCCCGGGCACACATTTTTCCATCTGGTGAAAACGCAAAGCTTTCAATATACCCATTTTGCACCTCACTGTGGTGTTGCCACTCAGGTAATGACCACATGATGTGGCTCATAGCGGCGCGCCCTTTATAGCGGACCCCGTCACGCATGTAACCCTCAGGACCACTACATACCAAGAATCGGTTGTCTGGGGAAAATTTGAGAATTTCCATGTCCGCAAAAGTCGTTTTTAAGGTTTTTACGTGTTGTTTCGTCTGTAGATTCCAAACGTTCACCGTTCCGTTCGCGTATCCGACAGCAATCAATTTTCCATCCGGTGAAATGTCTATTGTACACTCCCTACTATTGACGCTTTTTCCTTCGTTGAAGGGTAGAGTAGCCAATTCGGTAATTTTCTTTGGATTTTGAATATCCCAGAGTTTCACTTCCGTCTTATAGAAGGTCGCTGATTGTTTTCCGGAGGTCGCCAATTGATTTCTGTCTGGCGAAAAGGAAAAAGATCCAAAATGGCCCTTAATAGTGTTAACTTTTTTTTCTGAGGCGACATCCCACAAAATGAGATCCGCGCCGTTGCCTATGCTCGCCAAGAGTTCGCCATCGGGTGAAAAGTCGATAGAACAATCGAGATGTATATAATCGTAGTTTACGGGGTGCGTGAGAGTTACTACTGGGTCATTAGTGTTGTTTCTGTTCCACAACTTTATGATTCCATCTCTACCTGCACTTGCGACAAGAGAGGCATCAACTGGCGAAAATGCAACAGAGTTAATAGGACTTGGTCCGTGATTAAACTCCGCGACGAGAGCAGGCTTTTCAGGCGGTTTCGCGAACTTCTGCGGGTCCAAAGGCTGATACTGTGGACGGACAGTAAAAAATACTATTCCTCCAACAACGGTTATAGCCAAAATCACAAGCAACAGTGACAATTTTTTATTTTTCATGTAACCCCCCTACATCCCAGAGGCGGACAATGCCATCAATGCCTCCACTGACAAGTATACTGCCATCTTGTGAGAACTTCACTACGCTTAAACCTCTACCGCCCTTCAGCAAGGCGATGGGGGCAACACTTTCGGTTGAATAGAGGGTTACAGTCCTACTCTCAGCAACTGCGTACATCTTGCCGTCAGGTGAAAATGCCAGATCGTCGAAAGATTGAACGGGTTGGCCGACACCGATGCCGACTCGTGTTCCATCATCAAGTTTAAAAAATATCGGTTCGTTAGCGGTTTGCGCGCGGACATCGCAGTGGATATGCCATTCGGGGAGGGTCCATATCGTGTATCCACCTGAACTTACACTCGCGAAAAAGCGGTTGTTCGGAGAGAACTTAATAGATCGGAGGTCGCTGTAATCCGTTTTAGGTTTAATGTTGACACCTTCAGGAAGTGCTCTTGGAAAGATTTTGACAAGTTGTCTGCGCTGTAAATCCCAAATTTTCACCACACCGCGACGGATCTGCCTATCAGTATCGTACATGCTTCCACCAGCGGCGATCCACTTTCCATCCGATGAAAAGTCAACCAAGTTATATCTCTCGTAGACTGTCTCATTGTGATGACGGGCTGACCGTGCCTCCTCGTGTGACAGTGGCTGTCTGCCCATCTTTGGTGGTAGTACGACTATCGGTTTTATCTCTTTGAAGTTGCGGATATCCCAGAGCTTGATGTCGTTAGAGGCAGTCGCGAGGAGGTGTCCGTTGGGTGAAACAGCAGCTGTGAGAGCCGAGATCTCAAAAGTATTAATTTGCTTACCCGAAGACACATTCCAGAACACGAGATTCCAAAAATCCTTACTGACAAGCCATTCACCCGTTGGCGAAAACGCTATATAGTCAAGGAAGCTGGGAGCACCACCGTCTTTGCCCGGGTGGTCGGTCAGCGTGAGGACTGGCGTGTTTTTATTGTTGCGATTCCATACTTTTATGCTGCTACCCTTATTGTCAAGTGGATTCCACGCTTTTATGATGCCATCCTCACCGTTGTTTGTAAAGGTGTCTGAAGTTATAGGACCTACACCCGCGATCAGGTCTGAGTTGACAGGAGAAATTGCGACATCTCTAATCCGAGGGGTTCCGTGATTAAACTCGGCACTCGGTGTGAGTTCTGGAATTCGTTGTTGCGCTAATCTCTGATCGGTGTTCCATCGGTACCAGATGGAAAGTCCCAAGATACCAATAACAACAAATGCGATGAACAACAAGAAGGGTTTTTTAAATTGCATACTATCCTCTTGTGATGCAAATCGGGGAGGCTGTCAGCCACAGGGCGATTTGGTTTTAGGTTTTGATTTTCGTTTACATAAGTTGGTATTTTCTTATGAAAGATCGCGAGCCCAGCTCGCTCCTACAAGAAAGCGGTAGCCCAGGAAAAAAAGTTGCTTGTATTTTGCGTGTGTGATATAATAGCAATATTATATCACAAGGAGGCTAACGAATGGGAAAAATTAACACACTTGTTTTTGCAGGCGGTGCGATTCACGATTGGAAAGGGTGTAGCGACGAAATCGTGAACGTGCTTTCACAACGTGACGAATTTGAGATTACCAGAGTCGAGGAAGACCTTGACGCGCTTGTTTCACCGAATTTGGATCCTTACGATTTGGTCGTTTTCTACTATACAGTCGGTGAGATTTCGGATGCCCAGAAGAACGGTCTGCTCAATCACGTCGCTTCTGGTAAAGGCTATGTCGGTATCCATTCGGCGGCGGATTCGTTTCGCGGCTGTCCGGAATACCGTTCGATGGTAGGTGGCTATTTTGTCACGCATCCACGCTACCGCGAGTACCAAGTCAGTATCGTTGATAGTGAACACGAAATCACAGAAGGACTTGATGAGTTTGTCGTGACGGACGAACAGTACATCCTCGATTACGATCCTCGGAACCACGTGCTTGCGTCCGCATTATGGAAAGGCGATGCCGTGCCGGTTGCGTGGACGAAGAATTGGGGTGAGGGTAAGGTTTTCTACCTCGCGCTCGGTCACGATGCGTCCGCATGCCAGCATGAGATGTTCGGAACGCTTCTACAACGGGGTGCGCTCTGGGCAGGTAGCAACGGCGGCGAATAGACAAATAGCCGTCAGCAGTCGGTTTTCGGTAAAGAGGGTGCCTGTGGCAGTCGCAGAAATGTTAACCGTCACAGTCCCTTTCGACTGAACACAGGCACGTTTTTAGCGTTGATTCAGGTTTCCGGCTGCTGATGGCTGATAGTTTCCGAAAGCCACTATGAAGCAAACAATTACCGATATTCAAGGAGTCCCTGAATTGCCTTCACACCGACAACTCTTTTTAGACGGTGCCGCGTTTGTTGTGCTCCATGCCTCCCTGATCGAAAAATTTGGGTTGCGTCTCGGTTTAGAGATTGAAGCCGAGACGATCGAAAAGATAGTAGCTGCTGATGAAGTGATGCGTGCAAAGAACTATGCACTCAGGTTGCTGCGCGAAGAGAAAGATAAGACAACAACAGACGAACCGGAAGCTTCCCGCCCTACAGTAAAACCGAAAACGTATACCAAAAGCGAGATAGCACAGAAACTCGAACGAGAAGGCTTTTCAGCTGACGCGATTGAAACATCTATTGCGGAGTTGATTCGCTCGGGACATATTCGGGACCGTAAGTTTGCCGAGAATTGGATAGTCCGTAGGCAAAAATCCAATCCGCGAGGGAAGACGCTGCTTAAGCGCGAATTGGTTGATAAAGGTATTGATAGGGAGACCGCGGAGCAGGTCGTTGCGACGGTAGAAACTGAAGACGAAGCGCGAGTTGCACTTCGGATTGCCCAAAAACGGGTGAAGCGATACAGACGGCTGCCGACGCATGTCGCGAAACGGCGACTTCATGGGTTTTTGGCGCGACGCGGGTTCGGATCGGAGGTTGTGCGGCAGGTAATTGAACAGATTTTTTGATGCTTTTGCCCGTGATTTAACACTTAATGCACGGCATCTCTATATCTGTTTTGCCTTGACTTCTCTGTAAAAAATAAATTATAATTAAAGACGGCTATAATAGGGGAAGGTCCACACAATGACATCAGATGAAATTAGATACAGTTTCTTAGAATACTTCCGCAAAAATGGGCACACGATTGTGCCGAGTGCGTCCCTGATACCGGCGGGTGACCCGACGCTGCTGTTCACCAACGCTGGTATGAACCAATTCAAAGATGTGTTTCTCGGTATTGAGCAGCGGGAGTATACGCGCGCAGTTGATACGCAAAAATGTCTACGCGTCAGCGGTAAACACAATGATCTTGAGGAGGTCGGTTACTCGCCAAGCCATCATACCTTCTTTGAAATGCTTGGGAATTGGTCGTTCGGCGACTATTACAAACAAGAAGCAATTGCCTTTGCATGGGAATTGGTAACTGAACTCTGGCAGATTCCGAAGGAACTTCTCTGGGCAACAGTGTACCTTGAAGATGACGAAGCAGAGAAATTTTGGCTCCAAGAGACAGACATCCCGCGCTCGCGTATCCGTCGCTGCGATAAGGACAATTTTTGGGAAATGGGGGAGACGGGCCCTTGCGGACCCTGCAGCGAACTTTTCGTTGATATGGGTGTTGAAGCCTATCCTGAAACCGCGAATGACGCGAACACCGGTCCGAACATCAGTGATCGGTTCCGAGAAATCTGGAATCTGGTGTTTATTCAATACAATCGGAACGAAAGTGGTGCGCTTGAACCACTGCCTGCGACACATGTGGATACAGGCATGGGCTTTGAACGGATTACCTCTATATTGCAAGGTGTGGATTCAAACTACAAGACGGACCTCTTTACACCGCTCTTGGAGACGATTGCTGATATGACAGACACCGCCTATTTTGATGACGATCGCGGGTTACCACATCGGGTTATCGCTGACCATATCCGGTGTCTGACGTTCACGATCGGGGATGGTGTGATGCCGTCTAACGAGGGGCGCGGTTATGTCATCCGCCGAATTTTGCGGCGCGCTGTGCTTTACGGCAAAAAATTGGAGATGGACGAAGCCTTTATCTACCGACTCGTTGATAACGTTATCGAATTGCTCGGTGATGTATTTCCTGATGTTCTACCACGGCGTGAATTTATTACCAGAACGATTCAGGGTGAAGAAAATCGCTTTCATCAGACGATTGAACGCGGCTTAGAACTCCTCGATCAATCGTTTGATACACTGACAACGGAAAAAAACACGCAACTTGATGGCAAGCGTGCCTTTGAGTTGCACGATACGTTCGGTTTCCCGCTTGATTTGACGCAGATGCTCGCCCGTGAACGCGGGTTTACCGTAGACGATGCTGGCTTTGCAGATAGCATGGAGGCGCAACGCGCGCGTGGACGGGCAGTATGGGAGGCGAGAGGCGGTACTAAAGACGAAGAGATTGCTATCTATGCAGAAGTCCTTAAAGAGCATGGCGAGACGGAATTTGTCGGTTACAGAGAAAATAACATCGAAGCCGAAATTGTCGCCTTAATTGCGGATGCCGAATCAATAGGTGGTGCCCAGCAAGGAGACGAGGTGTTTGTGCTCCTTAATCGAACGCCTTTTTACGGCAAGTCGGGCGGACAAGTCGGTGACATCGGCACAATTGAGAGTCAAGACGCGAAGTTAGTCGTCCAAGATACGCTCAAACCTTCTGCGGACTTGGTTGCTCATAAATGCCAGGTGATTGAAGGCGAAATTACGCCGTATACTGCTGTTCATGCAAAAATTGATACCGAACATCGAAGTGCCGTTGCTGTGAGCCATACTGCGACACATCTCTTGCACAGCGGATTGCGCCGGGTGCTCGGGACACATGTTGGGCAAGCAGGTTCGCTCGTTGAAACCGGTAGGCTGCGGTTCGACTTTTCGCACTACGAATCTGTTTCATCGGAACAATTGCGAGAGATTGAGGTGTACGTCAACGAAAAGATTCGTGGTAACGATGTGCTCTCTATTCGTGAGATGCCGTTGGATGACGCGAAGGCGCAAGGCGCGTTAGCCTTTTTCGGGGACAAGTATGGCGACACCGTCCGGGTCGTGCAGGCTGGCGACTATAGTGTTGAGCTCTGTGGCGGTACGCACGTCGATGCGACCGGTGAACTCGGTTTCGTGAAACTGATGGGCGAGAGCAGTATCGCTGCGGGTGTCCGACGTGTTGAGGCATTGACGGGAAAGACAGCGATGACAACTATCCAAGAGGATACCGCGCTGATCTCCGAAGTGGCGGGTCTGTTGAAAGCACCTAAAACGGATTTACGGGAACGGATCGAACGCCTCCTTCAGGAACAGCGGGAGTTGGCGCAGCAGCTCCAACACCTTAAAAGCCAACAAGCACTTGGTAACGTTGATGCATTGGTCAAGAGTGCGACACTTGTGGCGGATGTGCCTGTTGTTGCCTCGTGTATGGCAGATACGGATAGAGACGGTTTGCGTCGGCTCGTTGATGAGATCAAAAATCGCTTAGTGTCGGGGGTTGTTGCGCTTGCTGCTGTGTCAGCGGATGAAGTCGCCTTTGTTGTGGGTGTTACCTCGGACTTGGTGAAAGACCGCGGTTTACATGCTGGCAAAATTATTTCGGAATTAGCGCAGTTGGCAGATGGTCGCGGTGGCGGTCGTCCGGAACTTGCGCAAGGTGGCGGCAAAAGCGCGAACAAAGTGGACGCGGCGATTGATGCAGCCGATGAAATCGTCAAAAAACAACTTCAAACTTAAGCTTGCCAGACACGCGCTTTATAAGACAGATACCGGTAAAAGGATTATCTACGATGCGCCAGTGTCTGACAGCGAGCATGCAAAGGAGAAACGATGGATTGGAGTTTTATTGCCTCTCTTTTTTGGAAATTTAGCCTTGGGATATTGCTACTCGCGCTGACGGCACTGGTTGGGTACCTTTGCGCGATGTTTGGTAGCCTCCGTAATTCACTAAATAGTATCCGAAATACGTTGAACTCCGCCGAAAACATTATCAATCAGGAGGTCGGGGTGCTGCTTACTGATGTGGATAAGACGGTGAAAGAGGTTAACACGGAGCTGCCACAGCTGCTACAAAATTTAAATGGATTGACGGCATCCTTACAAACGATTAGCGATTCCGAAGTCCGAGCTACTGCGCGTAATATCCAAGAAATGAGTGGTGCTCTGAATCAGAGTCTCCAACAACTTGAAGAACTGGTTCAGAAAGCGGGTCATTTTTCTGGCCAAACGATTGAGCAGGCGACATTTTTTCGGAATCAGCTTGCAGGCTCTCTCACTGAGGTTATAAGTTTGTGGCAGGGCATCAAAGCGGGATGGGATAGTTTCGCGTCTGGGCAATCACCTACTTCTTCGGAAAATACATCGCCAGCTGAGGCGCCCAATGAATGACCGAATCAGAAGAAATGGAAACCAAAATATTACAACGAAATTGCCTTAAGAGATATGTGTGAGAATTGAAACTTTTAAGATTAATTCTCGTAAATAGTAGGAGTAGTTTTGTTTGTAAGTTATATCAAAACGGACTCCGCAATAGAAAGGATAAAAAAAATGAGCAATAATGAGCAGAACAACGGACTCACACTGGTTTTCGCGTTTTTCACTGGATTTATGGCAGGTGCTGTCATCAGTCTCCTCTATGCCCCGAGTTCTGGTAGGGAGACGCGTCAGAAGATTCGCGATACATCGATTGATGCTAAAAACCGGACAGTTGAATTTGCGCAACATGCGTCGAGTAGTGCCCGTCAAGGTGTCCAAACTCTCGTTGAGCAAGGCAGAGAGAGTGTCCACGAAATCGTAGACACTGGGAAAGAGCGTCTGCATGATGCTGGTGAACAGGTGAAAAGTGCGGTGGAAACGGGTCGTAAAGTTTCCTCAGATGTTCGTGCGAAAATCGCCGAGTCGATTCCTGGTGTTGGCGGTGGAGAAGCCGACGAGGAAGCACCGGAAGAAGCCTAAACGTCTCCTGATAGTTTGCTAATTTAAACGAGTGGGTTTTGATACCTGCTCTTACATGCTTACCAAACGACAGACGTGTCTATCGTCAAGTCAGTGACACCCTGCTAAAGCATGGGTGCTTGTGCGAAGCGTATACCAAGCGTTCACTCCACGAGATTAAGTCCTGACTACCGTAATATATCGCGACTGCCGGGGCGTGGTGGCTCAAGTAAGGGTTAGAAAACGGCATA
>JAJDXV010000068.1 GCA_022823085.1 Candidatus Poribacteria bacterium | reverse complement strand
GGGTTAAACATCACAATGACAGTGCTATCCGCGGTGTCGGTACTCGTAATACCGGCATCGCATGCTGTGGAACTTTGGAGCGACGCGTTTTTTCTGTTGCGTGTCTCCAAAATCAGCGATAAGAAGTCTGCCGATTGGTGTTGTAGAAAAAATTTGCTTTTTAGAGCGTGTGTCCGTTTTTGATTTCGGATACCTCAAAAGTATACCTCATAAAATAATTTTTGTCCACTTAAACTGTTTACTAAAGTTTGGACGATTTTTTAAAATTAAAGTTTTGCTACGCAATCGGAAGCAAGAACGATAAAAGTTGGATGAAGGCTTAAATCCAAATCTTCAGCCTACACTCTTATAAGACCATTTTTTTACGCACTTTTCGTGCATAAAATGAAAAAAATGTCATAAAATACCCAAAAATTACGAAAATAATGATGGTTCTCGGAGCTAGGCACAGACTAACAGTCTATGCTACAAAAAGTGTCCAAATTATAGTAAAGTTAACCTCGTTCTATAACTAAAGACACAGTTTTCAAGCAAAAGGGTGCAATTGAAGTCTTCGATTTTCCCGTAGGGGCGGAAACCTTTATAGAAAACAGCGAGAAAATGTTGCGAAAAATCGCTAAATTGACACCTACGGTTGTTTTTACGGTAAAAACCTGCTATAATTACTGTAAACAATAGGAATCAGCAAAATAGCGAGGTCCGACGATGTATAGGCGAAACGGAACTGCCGAATTAGCGAAACTGATGTTCAAGAATTCGGGAGACGATGCAAAATTGAAGCAGCTTCTGACGGATAACTACTCAGAAGACAATTTGGTCACCTATCTTCAGAGCAAAGACCCGTTACTTGGACGCGCCGCGGGCTTTGCACTTCGGCTAATTGGCACATCAAAAGTGATTCCGGCACTGGTGGAAGCACTGAAAAACAGAGATCGCGGCATACGCTACAATGCTGAGTACGCACTCTGGGCAATCTGGTCGCACTCTGGGGACGATGCCGTTGACGCAATACTTGAAGATGGAAAGAATTTACTCACGAACGAGGCGTACGAAGAAGCCGTCGAACAATTCACCTCGGTCATTGCAGCGGCTCCGAACTTCGCTGAAGGCTATAACCAACGCGCGATTGCATACTTTATGCTCGAAGAATGGAGTAAAGCGGTTCGTGATTGTAAGCAGACGATCTCGCTGAATCCGGATCACTTCGGGGCATTCGCGGGAATGGGACACGCTTACGTCAGGCTCGGTAAAATCGATGACGCAATAGCGGCTTACAAGCAGGCGTTGACTATTAACCCAAGTCTTATCGCTATCGCTGAGGCGATTTTGCGGCTGCGCAGCCAAATAGAAGACGAATAAAGCAGTCTCTTAATAGAATTATGCGTAACCGAAACCATATCCTAAAGGTGTCGCTGGCTTGCGTGATTGCGAGTTTTTTGTTGTGGATAGCCTATCGGTTATTGCGGCATTTGGGACTCGGTTCACCTGCGGAATGTTATTTTATGGCGCAAGTTTGTGTTGTCCTTTTAATAGCAACCTATCTTGCAGCCTATACCGTTCATACCGAGTTTTTTCGTGCGTGTTTTAACGCGTCGGTCGCGTCTTCGACTGGGCACTTGCTCGCACTTAGTTCCATCTCTATTGGACGCTGGTTATTACGGCGGCTTGTATTGAGCCAAGTCCCTGTGCTGTGTTGGGTGTTTTTATCAACCTGTGTTGCGCTGTTTATTACCGATCTCCAATTCACAGCATCGTTAGCGGTATTCGCTATCTTGGGGATTTATAGCCTAACAGCCGGAGCTGTTGGCATGTTGTGTGCACAGGTTTTCCGGGATACGCTCTTCGGAACGGAGAGTGCGACGCTCTTATGGTGTATTTTGATGGGTGGTGCTTTTCTACTTAACCCGTTACAACGTTATGTAGACGATCCACAACCCTTCATTCCGCTGGTCTTGCACCTCAACCCATTAATTGCTGTGTACGGTATCTTTGAAGGATTGGATATTTTTAGAAACCCTGTGCTTTATGAACTCACGCCTGTCACCTGGTATGATTATCGGTATCCAAACCCGTGGTATCTTGTCGGGGTTTGGCAGTTAGTGATCGGTGGATGCTGTTTTGTCGGTACGTGGTGGATGTGTAGGTCTCGTAGTTACAATAGATAAGGACATACAGAGAGGATTAAATGGACAAACCGGAAAAACCGATTATCAGTGTTTCAGGCGTTCGTGGCGAGATTGGTGTTTCGCTTGATGTTAGCGTTATTACACAATTCGCGATGGCATTCGGGACGTTTGTAGGGGGTAGAACAGTCGTCATCGGTAGGGATTCGCGCACCTCAAGTCCAACGGTTCGACATGCGGTACTCGCGGGTCTTTTCGCGACCGGTTGTCACGTCATCGATGTCGGTCTCTGTCCGACACCGACGATACTGTTAACAGCAAAGATGCTCCACGCGCACGGAAGCATTACAATCACAGCCAGCCATAATCCGGTCGAATGGAACGGGATCGAATTTGCCGCCGCATCCGGGAATCTCTTGACACAAGCCGAACGCGATGAATTGATGCGAATCTACGAAACGGAGGCTTTCACACTCGCGCCGTGGAACGAACAAGGGACGCTTGAAATCTACGAAGCTGCAGCGACACATCACCTTGATCAAATTCTAAGTTCCTCGTGGTTTGAACCTGACACGGTTCGAGAAGCGAATCTGAAAGTCGTTATTGATGCCGGTAACGGTGCCGGAAGCGTCATAAGTCCATCTCTTTTACGGGAACTCGGATGCCGGATCGTTGAACTTAATTGTGTCGCAGACGGACACTTCCGTCGTCCTGCCGAACCGATCCCTGAGGCATTAGGTGAACTTTGTGAAACTGTCCGTGCGTCTGGCGCAGATATCGGCTTTGCACACGACGGCGACGCGGATCGGCTTGTGGTCGTCACAGAACAGGGTATCCCGTTAAGTGGTGAATGGACACTTGCCTTTGTTGTCGATTTTATGCTCAGTAAAACGAAAGGCGACATCGTTGCCACGGTATCAACCAGTAGAATGTTAGACGATATTGCTGTAAACCACGATGTTAGGCTACATCGCACGAAAGTTGGTGTCGGTTGGGTCGTTGAGAAGATGCGTGAAGTCGGTGCCGTCATTGGCGGTGAAGGGACTGGCGGCGTTATCTATCCGAATGTACACTACACGACAGACGGCATCGCCTCTCTCGCAGCCCTTACGCAATACTTGGCTGAATCTGGTGGCACTGTAACGCAGCTTGTGGAAAACATACCACACTATGAGATGTGTCGGAAGAAACTGGAGATCCCCTCACAAGAGGTCGCGATGCGGCTTGTCGAATCGGCTTTACAACTTTATCAAGAGACGTGCGATGCTGAATCGGAGCCATCTCTTGAACTAACGGATGGCATTAAACGCGTCTGGCACGACCGGTGGGTAAACATCCGAAAATCTGGGACAGAACCTGTAATTCGTGTCTTTGGCGAGGCACCGACCATCGAAGATGCGGAGCAACTCTGCGACGAAGTGCTTGAAACATTGACGAAGTTAATGAAACACATCTCGTCGTGATTACGTTATCTACTATGTTGCGTTGTCCAGTCTTTTTTGCTATTAACGCTGGGCACCGTCTCTTTTGACTACACTGCGGTTTTAGTTGATTTCCATTGCCGTTAGCGTATCACCTGAAATTAACCAGAAACCATCGTGAAACGAAGTGGAACGATGAGCAGAGTCAATAGTTTAAAAAATTTGGAGAAATTATGGCTTTGAAAATTGCCTGTATCGGCGGCGGAAGCGGTTTATCTGCTTTGCTCAGCGGGATGAAACACTACGCTGATTTGGAAATAGGCACAGACAACATTATTGATTTAGATAGCTTAGCAGCAATCGTTACCGTTTCAGATGATGGTGGGAGTTCGGGACGACTCGTTGAAGAATTCGATATGCTACCGCCTGGCGACATCCGTAGGCTTCTGTTTACCTTATCGGATGCTGATGAACTTGCAGGGCTTTTTGAATATCGTTTTTCGAGCAATGGTGAACTCGGTGGGCATACTGTGGGGAACCTTTTGCTAACAGCACTGACAGAGAAATTTGAGGGGAACTTTCCGAAAGCGATTCAAGCCGCATCAAGGCTACTCTCAGTCCGCGGACAGATTATTCCTGTTACATTGGATTATACCGTTTTGTGTGCGGAACTCGCGGATGGCGAAATTGTCCGAGGTGAATCTACGATACCGATCCGAGAGAACCGTGAACCGATCAAGCGCGTCTTTTTTGAACATCGTGAGAATGGGAAAACACACCACGATCCTGATAAAGTTTATGAATGTCAAGCACATGAAGGTGCGATAGAGGCACTGATTAACGCCGACGTGATTATTATCGGTCCGGGCAGCCTCTACACCAGCATCATGCCAAACCTTGTTATTAAAGGGGTCGTCGAAACAATTCAGCGTTCGGACGCTATTAAAATCTATATCTGTAACGTCATGACGCAACCCGGTGAAACCGATGGCTACGCTGTTACGGATCATGTCAACGCTATTTGGGACCACGCCAAAATCCCGTTGGATTATGTCGTTGCTAACAATCAACCCGCTCCGACGGAGATCATGCAAGAATATGTTCGCAAAGAATTGGTGTCGCAGTTGACTCGGATCCGTTCGCTTTCTGAGGAAGGGCTTTCAATGCTCTATGAAGACACGCAACATCTTATGGAGGTTTTGAACCTTGCGAAAGATATTTCGTTGTTATCGGCTGAGACGATGCAGGTGGCGGACGCTTCAAAAGTCCAAGTTTCCTATAATCGTGAGCAAGAGAGTCTTGAGGATGAAGGCATCCGTGTTGTTGAAGCGGACCTCATTCGGGATATGGTTGTTACTGAATTTGGAACATGGTTGGGCGGCGTTCAAATGAACGTTATCCGCCACGACCCCGAAAAATTAGCCCGCTCCCTGATTAAAATATTTAAAAATCACCCAAAACTCCAAGAATCACTCTAATCGTAGGCAGAAACTAATGCTGACGTGTCCGCTGAGAAGGGGTTGTGTCTTCAGAGGCAATTTGGTGGGCAAACGTATCACAAATCTGGGACAAATTGTCAATAAAACGTTCCCAGCGGAATTCGTCTTGACGTGCCTTTGCTATCGCAAGACACAAAGCAGTTTCATATAAGCATGGACGGTTCTTGCGCAATTCTTTGATCTTCATGGTTCCCCTCCTTTAGAAAAAAAAACAGATAACAAAAAATAAATATATTTATCAACACAACGTAACAAACGAATATTGGAAAAAAAGGTTACACTTTTTTGTTGCGAATCCGCAGAAATTGTCCGACATTTAGGAATAATTGTGCCACATTTTCAGGCATCTCAATAATCAATGTAATCCTTGACTTTAGCGTATTTTGCAGGTATAATATACACAATTGTAATTTCCTACCTCAACAGACCTACCGCTCTTCGCGAACGGTGGTATCCGTTAGACACCCGAAATAGGACCCGGTTTAAAATATGAAACATTCAGATCCCAATTCAAAAACAGACCTTAACACTGCCTCTGACACAAATTTTATTCGTCAAGAGGTTGAGAAGGACCTCAAGACGAACAGATACGACGGTAGAGTCCATACCCGATTCCCGCCAGAACCGAGCGGTTACCTCCATATAGGACACGCCAAAGCTATCTGCATCAGTTACGGCATCGCTGAAGATTATGAGGGTCTCTACAATTTACGATTTGATGATAGCAACCCGCTTACAGAGGAGAGTGAGTACGTAGAGGCGATCAAACGGGATGTTCACTGGCTCGGATTCGATTGGCAAGATCGTGAATACCACGCTTCCGACTACTTTGAAACGCTCTATGGATATGCGATCAAACTCATAGAAAAAGGGAAGGCGTACGTCTGTGACCTGACCCCGGACGAAATGCGCACGTATCGTGGCACCCTGGTTGAACCTGGAACAGATAGCCCTTATCGTGAGCGAGCCGTTGAGGAGAACCTAACGCTGTTCCGAGGCATGCGCAACGGCGAATTCCCGGACGGTTCACGCACCCTTCGCGCAAAAATTGATATGTCAAGTCCGAACCTGAATATGCGGGACCCGGTGATGTATCGTATCCTGCGGGCGCATCACTACCGACACGGCGACACATGGTGCATCTACCCGACCTACGATTTTACACACGGGCAGTCCGATTCGATCGAAGGTATAACACATTCATTGTGTGATGTCCAATTTGAGGATCATCGTCCACTCTACGACTGGTTTTTAGAAGCGTTGGAAATCTATGAACCTCGGCAAATTGAATTCGCACGCTTGAACCTCACTTATACTGTGCTGGGTAAACGGAAACTTCGACTGTTGGTCCAAGGCGGACACGTCAGCGGTTGGGACGATCCGAGAATGCCGACACTCGCGGGGATGCGTCGGCGCGGTTATACGCCTGAATCTATCCGAGATTTCTGCAACCGTATCGGGGTCTCAAAGGCTGATAACCTTATAGAGATAGGACAACTTGAGTATTCCATTCGAGATGACTTGAATCGTCGCGCCCCACGTGTCATGGCGGTACTCAATCCTGTGAAAGTTGTTATCGACAACTACCCAGAAGGTCAAGTTGAGATGTTGGACGCTGAAAATAATCCGGAAGACGAGAACGCCGGCACACGACAGATTCCGTTTTCGCGTGAAATTTATATTGAGCGTGAAGATTTCATGGAGGATCCGCCTCGGAAGTTCTATAGGTTAGCCCCCGGACAAGAAGTACGGCTTAAACACGCTTACTATATCCAATGTGAATCGGTTGTTAAAGACGAAGACACCGGCGAAATCGTTGAGATACACTGCACCTACGACCCGGAAACACGCGGCGGCTGGTCCGACGATGGACGCAGAGTGAGAGGCACATTGCACTGGGTATCGGCTGAACACGCCGTCGATGCTGAGGTACGTCTCTACGATTCCCTCTTTACAGAACGTGAACCGGAGAGTGCAGCAGAGGGCGAAGACTGGATGCAATTTCTCAATCCGGACTCTTTAGAGGTGCTAAATAATTGCAAAGTTGAACCGGGGCTCGTTGACGCACCGCCCGAAAGCCGGTATCAGTTCCTACGGATGGGTTATTTCTGCGTTGATCCCGATACAACACCAGAGAAATTAGTTTTCAATCGCACTGTCCCCTTAAGAGATTCTTGGGCAAAGATTCAGAGAGGTCAAAAATGAACGAAACACCAGACGGTTTAAGTATCGTAGAAACAGATGAAGTACGGGTTCGGATGGCACCTTCGCCAACTGGCTTCCTACATATCGGTGGCGCGCGTACGGCTCTATTTAATTGGCTGTTTGCCAAACATTATAACGGCAAGTTCATCCTCCGAATTGATGATACAGATACGGCGCGTTCCACGGATGAATCCATGCACGAAATCTATACCGCGCTGGAATGGTTAGGACTCGAATGGGATGAGGGTGGCAATAAAGGCGGCCCGTATGCGCCATACCTGCAGTCGGAACGTAAATCTATATACGATGCTCATGTTACACAGCTGCTTGAGAGTGGCAACGCATACCACTGCTACTGCACACCTGAAGAGCTTGAGGAAATCCGGGCACAGGCGCGTGCAGACAAACTGCCCCGCTCTTATGATGGACGGAGCCGAAACTTGTCATCAGAAGCCGTGAAACGCTTTATTGCAGAAGGCAGGAAGCCGACCGTACGGATAAAAATGCCGGACACACCGATTCGTGTTGACGATCTTATTCTCGGTTCGCGAAATATTGATCCCGCTACGCTCGAAGATGAGGTGATTGTCCGTTCTAACGGGATGCCGAACTATAACCTGACCTCAATTATTGACGATGCGGAGATGCGTATAACACACGTGATTCGCGGCACAGAACATCTCAACAATACGCCGACACAGATCGCAATTGCAAACGCCCTCGGATTAGAGATTCCGAAATTTGCACATATTCCGCTGGTGTTGGATAGCAATGGTAGAAAGTTGAGCAAACGTCACCACGGTGATCTCGTAGCGGTTAACCGATACCGTGAACAAGGGTACCTCCGCGAAGCGATGCTGAACTTCGTTGCAAGACTCGGTTGGTCTTACGACGACAAACAGGAAATATTCGCTGTGAGTGAACTCATAGAGAAGTTCGATCTTGCGCGCGTCGGTAAAAGCGGGAGCGTCTTTGATATTAAGAAACTCGAATGGCTCAATTCACACTACATAAACCGACTCGATGTCTCGGAACGGACAGATGCGGTGATCCCATTCTGGGAAGTAGAAGGTTTACTCAATCAGACCGAGGATCGCGACTGGCTGATACGCATCGTTGAAGCCGTAGGTGAACGTCTCACAACACTTCAGGACATCGTTCCACAAACGCGTTATTTCTTCACAGACGACTATGAATTTGAAACGAAAGCGGTCAAGAAGTGGTGGGGTGGCTCAGAAGAAAAGCGCGAGAAAACTTCTGAGATTCTGACGAACCTCGGACAGATTTTGGAAGCAGTACCTTCGTTTGACGTAGAAACCGTTGAAACCGCAATTTGGAAATATACGGATGAGAACGATATCAAACGCGTCGCGGCGATGCAAGCATTGCGGATCGCACTGACCGGGACATCGTTCGGTCCGAGTCTCTTTGATATTGTTACGCTGCTCGGTAGAGACGAGGTCTTAAAGCGGATCCCCAGAGCAATAGCATATCTATAAGGCACTGCAGAATCGGAGTAAACTATGGTTCCCAAAACAGAAAATACGCCGACTGTAACGGAAAGGAGGCCCCTCATGTCAGCAAAACTCGCTATATCTGGTGGTAAAAAAACCGTTCCTGACGGTTTAATTCAACCCTGGCCACAAGTCACCGAATCCGATAGAGACGCAATTGCCGAGGTCATCGCCTCCGAAAGAATTACCGAACAACAACGGGTCCAGTCCGAAGGTCTCGCGAAGGAATGGGCTGAATACATGGGGGTTCGGTATTGTATCCCCGTTAACAGTGGCACCGCTGCGCTGCACCTCTGCGTCGCGGGTGTCGGTATTGAACCGGGCGACGAGGTTATCATTCCTGCCTTTACCTTTTGGGCAACTGCGGCAGCTGTTCTCCACCACAACGCTATCCCTGTCTTCGTTGATATTGATCCGGTGACGTATTGTATTGATCCGAACGCGATTGCGGCAAAGATCACCGAACGGACGCGTGCGATTATGCCGGTCCACATCCACGGCATGCCTGCCGATATGGACGCAATCCTTGATATTGCGAAAAAACATAATTTGAAAGTCATTGAGGATGTCGCACAGGCGCACGGTGCACGTTATAAAGGCAAACTGTGTGGTTCGTTTGGCGATGCAGCAGGCTATAGCACGCAGGCATCGAAGACGTTGAGCAGTGGT
Organism: Candidatus Poribacteria bacterium; assembly: GCA_022823085.1. Taxonomy (GTDB): domain Bacteria; phylum Poribacteria; class WGA-4E; order WGA-4E; family WGA-3G; genus WGA-3G. The sequence continues at coordinate 19,938 of JAJDXV010000068.1, read as the reverse complement.
TGTCAAGGGGGTCTGTTTACAACGGATGATGCGGAAATTCACAAACGCGCTGCGCTGCTACAGTATTTCGGTGAGATTGTTGTCCCCGGACGTGAGCGTGAGGAGCAAGAATATAACGCGTATGGACTCGGATGGATGTATCGCGGCGACATGTTCAGTCAGGCGTTTATCCGTAGCCAACTCAAACGGCTTGACGCGAACAATGCATTGCGTATCGAAAATTGTAACTATCTCACGACGCATCTCAGCCAGATCGACGGCATCGAAACACCTTTCACACCGGAAGCGTGTGAACCGGTCTATTACAACTACGTCGTCGGTTTTGATCCAGAGGCGTTAGGGTTAGACATCTCAGCCCGCACCTTACGTGAGAAAGTCCAAGCAGCACTCCGCGCCGAGGGTGTCCCGACAGGACAGTGGCAACGGTTACCCGTGCCGTCGCAGGAGATTTTTCAGAACCGAATCGGTTACGGTACAGGCTGCCCGTGGCGATGCAATAATTCGACAGTCGAATATAATACAGAGGACTATCCGAAAGCTGTCGAGTTTATCGATTCCCACTGTTATGTCTTCGATGTTAACCCGCCCAACGATTTCGAGTTGATGTCCTATTATGTTGAAGCCTTTGACAAGGTAATGGGGCAGCTGGATGCTGTACTTGAGGTGCCGGAGACGACTTAAATTGCCCCAATTACTCCTTGAAACCGACAACATTTCATGATACACTACAGAGATATAAAACCGCGAGTCTACCTTGAAACGACTGTTATCAGTTATCTGGTAGGTAGACCGAGCAGCGATGCAACGTTAGCGTCTTGGCAGCAGATAACTCGGGAGTTTTGGGAGAACTATACGGATAGATTTGCGTTTGTGATTTCACCGATAGTTCTTGCAGAGGCAAGTCGAGGCGATGCCAGCGCAGTCCAACGGAGGCTTGAAGTTTTATCAGATCTAACAGTATTAGAAATTTTACCTGAAGCTGATATGCTTACACAGAACTTCTTAGATGCCGGGGTTGTGCCGCAAAATTATAGTTTAGATGCCCAACATATTGCCATCGCGACGACACACGGCGTTGAATACCTTGCATCGTGGAACCAGAAGCATATTGTCAATGAAAACCAACGGGAGCGTATCAACCAAGTTTGCCAAGAAGCAGGATTTGAACCGACGACTATCTGCACACCTGCAGAATTAATAGGAGAATTTCGCATGAAAGAAAAAGATTTTGAAAACTACACGGATCCTATCCTTGAAGAATGCTATCGGATAAAAGAGGAGCTTTCTGCCCAATTCAATTCTGTCGAAGAACTTTCAGCGTATATGAGAAAAATTCAAGAAGAATGCCGACGGAAGGGCATGAAAGTTGTTTCGTATTATGTGCCACCTGAGAAGCGTAAACAGACAGAAACACCTGGCGATGTCGAAAATTGAGGGAACACTGGTATAAAAGGGTTCGGATGTAGAGGCAGAATCCTAATATTATCTAACGCTGTTGATCAGGTTTACTTCAGGAGGAAGATGATATGCGCGAAGAGAGTTTAGAAATCGTGCCAATTGTTAGCGAGCCAACTCGAACACAGAGCGAAAGTGTTGAGACGATTGTTAACAATTTTAATAGAGGCAGTATTATCATCCCGGATTACCAGCGGGATGCTGAGCAGTGGGATGATCGCAAAGAATCACTTTTCATTGAATCGTTGTTGAACAACCTAACAACGCCTGCTCTCTTTTTTTTAGACGATCCAGATACGAACACTTCTGAAGTGATTGATGGCCAACAGCGCTTGAATACAATCCTGAAATATGCAAAAGATCAATTCAGTTTAAGCGCGGACGATGATATTAACTATCTTTCGCCACAGAGCGTCCACTACAGTGGAAAAAAGTTTTCGGAGATTCCGCAAAGATACCAAAATATCTTTTGGCGGTATCCACTTACCATTATTTATCTTCCGCCGCGACTGGATATCGGCACGAAGCTTGAGATATTTCGGCGCATCAATGAAGGTGGAACCCCTTTAACTGCCCAAGATATTCGACTCTCATATTATAGCGGATCCAAGCGTGTTTATTTTGTGCGTGTTGCTGGCGTTTATGCGGAGACACCTTCGGCAGTGCGAATGATAACAGCCGCACGCGAAAAAGGCGTAGACAATCCGTGGGAACAATATCCTGAAACGTGGCAACTTTGGAAAGACTGGTGGGAAGGCAAAGATCGCGCGAAGGGGCAGACCCCATCAGCAATGGTCCTTTGGTACCTTGTGTTTATGTATAGATCGGAATTAGATAGTCTCCTTGCGTCTCCGAATGCGATGAAGCATCTGCCCCTTGTATTTCACGGATCCACAGAAGAAGCACTTGACATTTTTTGTGCACAATTGCAATTCACGGATACACAAGGTGGAACTCCGGTCTTTCCAGTCTACGGAAATGGGCTTGAAGCAGAATTCCAAAATTTTGTTAGTTGGATAGATACGATCCTCCGACGCGGGCTTTCTGGCGTTAGTGTCGATAAATACAAGCAAATGGCATTGTTGATTGGGGCTGCAGTTGAATTGCAGATTGATCCAGATAAACTGAGTTTTGATGCGTGGGACGCGATTGCGGGGTTTATACAGGCACCACGTAAAGCGGGTGAAAAATGGCTTAAGGAAGAAGGTGGATATCCAGAATCAAGAGGACGTTGGAAAGGTGAACGGGGTCAGAAAGCACAATGTGATATGGCAAAACGCCTTTTAGAAAAAATTGTGGACAAATACCCTTGACTTCACTACCCCCTAATCTCCCACCATGTGATCCACGCGCCCGATTTTTTCCGACTGCCTGGAAACAATCGTATTTCCTTCGGCACTATGACCCAGACCGGGGTGGCTATGTTTGTCCGGACTGCAAAAAGGTTTTCTGTGGGCCCGCAGGTTTTCAGCAGCTTGAGGCTGATCATATAATCCCGTATGCACAGGGCGGTTCCACTGTGTGGGGAAACTTGACCCTGCGCTGCAAGCCCTGTAACCTAAAGAAACGAGATAACTTTAGCGAAGATCAACTCTCAACGTGGAAGCACTAACTCGTTTTGTCATGACGTAATCCAAAAAGGAACCTTGGAGATAGGGCACACATGCCAACACTCAATTGGATCGGAAAAGAAGCCGTCATCAACCACCACGATGAAGTGCCAATACACACGCTTACCTATGACACCGACCGTTCCTTTGGAACTGAGAACGAGCCGATCGGCACCGGCAATCTCCTCATCGAAGGCGATAACCTCCTCGCCCTCAAAGCACTCCTACCTTACTATGCTGGTAAAGTCAAATGCATTTACATTGATCCGCCTTATAATACAGGCAACGAAAATTGGATTTACAACGATAATGTCAACAACCCAACCATCCGGAAATGGCTCGGAAAAGCTGTTGGCAAACTCTCTGAAGATCTCTCTCGACATGATAAATGGCTCTGTATGATGTACCCCCGCCTCTGCCTCCTCCATCAACTCCTTCGAGAGGACGGGGTGATTTTTATCTCAATTGATGATAATGAAGTGCATCATTTACGAATGCTAATGGATGAGATTTTCGGAGAAAATAACTTTTTTGCAATTCTCACGAGAAGAGCAATGCACACCGTGCGTAACTCCAGTAAAGATTTTAATCACAATGCTGACTACACCTTGGTTTATGCCAAAGAGAAATCTTGGTTTGGTGAAGACAAAAGTCGGTATATTCGTTACATTACTGATAAATCAACGAAATATCCTCATGACGATAATGATGGTAGAGGAAAATATAAACTTGACCCACTCAGTGCGCGAAACTATTACGAGCCGTACACATTCACCTTTGAAAATGGCGTTGTATGGTCTCCCTCTTCCGGACGTTACCCACGTTATTCGCAAGATACATTACGTAGCATGGAACGCGAAGGTCGCATTGATTTTTCTGGGAACGAACCGCGGGCAAAACGCTATCTCTCCGAGGTCCAAGAAGGACAACCACCAGATGTATTCCTCTCACCAGAAATCGTAGGGTTCAATAAAGAAGGAATAAGTGAACTTCGTGATATATTCGGTGAAGGGGGTGTTTTTCCGCAACCTAAGCCCGTAAAATTTATTAAGTTTTTGCTGGAATTGCTACGCAGTAAAGATGCCATTATCCTTGACTCTTTCGCTGGTAGTGGTACAACGGCACACGCGGTTATGGAACAAAACCGTGAGGATGGCGGTAGTCGGCGTTTCATTTTGGTTGAGGTAGAGCCGAAAATAGCCCGTGAAATTACGGCTGTCCGTCTTGAACGTGTCAGTGAAGGCTACACCTATGAGCAGAAGGGTAGACTACAACATGTATTTGGAACCGGAGGCACTTTTTCCTATTATCATGTCGGCGAAACCTTCTTAGAAAAACAGGAAATTCCGTTTAGTGAGATGGCACAGTTACTTTTTTTCAAGGAAACAGGGACACCGATGTCAGTAGATATTGCTTTGTCCCTTGTAGAAGGAGATCGACCCTCGTATGGTTCTTGCACGACTGATGAAAAACGCCAACGCGCCTTTTTAGGCAGTGCGGACGGTGTCGGAGTCTACCTACTCAACAGTGACGATGTACTTACTGAAGATCTGATAAAACGGTTACCGCGGCATGATGGGATGAAGATTGTCCATTGCGGTGGTACGCGGCTCACCGAAGCCACTTTAAAGCAGCTGGGTATCACCTTCCGCCAAATGCCTTACAATCTTGTGTAGAGGAAATTGTCTGAATCAGGATTTTCAGGATTAGAGGATGGTCAGGATTAGGAGACCTTGGCGATAGGGAATCGGTTTCATTTGCTTTTTGCATCATTCTTTTTGACAAATTCGTTTAGACATCGTATACTATCCTATAATCTGTTCCTCCGATTACGGCGGCAGTTTCCTCGTAGCATGATGCACATCGCATCTGGGCGAGTACGCCGCAAAACTTTTGGTTTGTGCATCTACACAAAGGTTTCCGATTAGGAGAAATCTTATGCTTCATGCATTAGAATTAGAAAATTTCAAAGCGTTCGGAAAGCGTGCACGTATCCCGTTTGCGCCGATAACACTCATTTTCGGTGAGAATAGTGCGGGAAAAAGCACAATCCTACAGGCACTTTATCTTCTCAAGCAGACGCTGGAAAGACGGGAAGCAGGGGCTTTGCTGCTATCTCGGACCGAAAATGGAATTGTTGATCTCGGCAGTTTTCCAGAGATGATTTTCGATCATGATCTAGAACAGATGCTTTCGATTCGTGTTGAAGCCAAGGTAGATGATACATTTCAACTACCGTATGAAGGAGGCAAAATAGCCATCGAGCCTCGTTTTAAGAGAACCTCCCATGATGAAGAAGTTATTTTAGATCAAGTTAGCATTTATGATGGTAAATCTCCCAAATGCCTCGTCAAATTCCGGCCAGTGGATATAACTGAAGCCCCTGAAGGATTTGAGAGGGGAATGGACATGCACCATACCCAGTTTGGCCTCCGTCCTTCACAATTAACCACGATAAAGTGTGTAGGGTTAACAGAGGAGGCAGATTACTGGAAACCGGAATTTGAGTGGTTTAAAAAAAATAAAAAAAAGATACTTAGAGAACTTGAGGAAAGTAAGCTGGGTTTAGAAGGATACCTCAAACACCAAACAGATGCAGAAGATAACAATAAACAGAGACCTTCTGACGGGGAACTTCGGGAAACTAATAAGAGGGTTCGGATATACATCGATTCCTTAAGGAGCGACCTCGAATTTTTCTCATCGGATTTTGATTTGAAAACCTATATTCTTAAGAGGCATAAGGAAGAGATGGAGACATTTCTAGGAATACGGGTTTTTCATCAAGTTGTAATTGCAGCTCAGGTGCAAAATCACGGAAGAGGGAGGTTTCGCTTATTTGATAAGATGTTTGATGCCGCTCAGCTCGCTAGGACAGCAGGTGGTGTATTGGAACAAACATTGGGAGCTCTTTTCCCAATAAGCCCTTTTCGAATTCCCCCAGAAAGATTGTATACTTTTAGGGGCACTACGCCTCAAAATGTTGGATACCGAGGTGATTTGCTTTCAGATTTACTCTTCCGTCGTCCTGAACTGGTTGAGGAAGCAAACGAATGGCTAAAACGACTTGAAATCGACTATGAACTTGAGGTAAAACCGGTGGGGGCAAATTCCGGTGATCTTTTTCAAGTAAGACTCATAGATACCCGTCGAAAGGAACGCGTCAGCGTATCATTGCTAGATGTTGGTTTCGGTATTAGTCAACTCCTTCCTTTCATTGTGCAGAGTTTGGTGTCAGAAAAGCAAATTATCTCTATTGAACAACCAGAAGTTCACGTGCATCCGAAATTGCAAGCGGATCTCGGGGACCTTTTAGCGGAAGCTATTAAAGAGCCACGTCAAAATCGATTTATTATCGAAACCCATAGTGAACATCTGATCTTACGGCTGCAACGCTTAGTCCGTAAACAGCAGCTTAAGCCCGAAGATGTATCTGTTATATATGTCAGTCGTAGACCTGAAGGGGCAAAAGCAGAACGTTTACACCTTGATGAAGATGGCGATTTTATTGATGAATGGCCCAACGGGTTTTTCTTGGAACGCCTTCGGGAATTGTGATAACAGTAAGGAGTTAAGTTAATGCTAATGAGCGCAGTACTTGATCCTTCTGCGTTTGATGTAGAGGATTTTGATGAACTTTATACGATTCAGGTAGAGGATTTCTTACGGGGGATTTGGAGGAACGGGGTGCTGATTGTCGATTCGGAAAGAAAATTGCAAAAGGAACTCTTTGAAAAAGCTGAATCTCTTCCGGGGACAGGTAAATGGGAACGATTGCGAATTTTACTCACCGACCTCCTAAAAGAGAAATCAAAACGAGTAGATGTACGTCTTGTTTCATTAAGTAATGCATCATCGGTGGATATTTTAGATTTAGCGCGTCATCTAAAAGTACACACTGAAGCTGATATCTTGATTGTTGGAGACAAAGACTTTGAAGAACTAAAGTTTACCCCAGAATACAATAGTCACATTTTCCCTTTATCCAAATACCGAGACAGCGATTTTGAAAAAGAGCGTCAGAGGTATTATGATGGATTGGAACCAATAGATACACTCTTAGAATCAGATATGAAGGATGTCGTCAGCCGTTCAGCCCGTTTCACCAAGTGGTTGCGGTTTTATGATGCGTATATTGGGTCAGGAGACAATACCAGCCATTTCCGAAAAGGTATTGAATATATTTTGAATCTCTGGCGTGAACACGGTTTCTTTGCAACCGAACAAGGCATTGGAAGTGTGGAAATATTTACCTGTAGTGCTGAGCAGATTCGGGACGATGAGACAAATTCTGCCAAAGAAAGTAAATTGGAGCGGAATCAGGAAAAACACCAAAAAGTTGTGCGAGAACTCGTAGCGCCATTAAGTGAAGACTTTCCTTGGCCAATAAAATTGTCTGTGAAAGACGATCCCGATGGCATCTTTCACGCAAGGTATTTGGAAACACAGCACGCTATTATCCGAATTGATCGAGGCTTCGATCTCTTTAATCAAGACAACGAATTTCGGCGCAACTTCTTTACCTTAAATATGGCGGAAGGTTCTCACTTAAAAGAGTGTCGCGAGTTACCGGACGCTGACCTTGACGGCACATCCTAACGATATGTACGACGGTTCCTAAAAAAAACGCGGTCACTTTCGGGGCACAGACTAACAGTCTATGCTACAAAAGAGCAGCGTGCGTAAGTCCTATCCAAGTTTATTTTCCTCTGAGTTGCGTTTGTGTCAGGAACTTAAAGAAAAATCAAAGATGCTTGAAAACCGGATATGAATCTGACGGAGATTGTCCAAACCATAGTATTCCATAATGTAAAAGGCGGAACACGTCAGTGTCCCACCTTTTTTTGTTATTCGTCATCTTCTTCTGGATAGTCAATCGACCATTTACCCTTCCCGTCACCGGACGGTTCTTCTTTCCAGAGATCGAGGAAATTCTCGGGGGCATTATGCGCCTCAAGATGCGACATAAACAGTTCATGCAACTCTTTGACGAGTTCCATGTTGTCGGCAGCGATGTCGTTCTCTGCTATCGGGTCTGCGGGTAGATCAAAGAGTTCCGGTCTACCGTATTCACCAACAGGTGCGTATCCCCAACGTTCAGTGACAAGGAACGGCGTTGTCGCTCGGCGTGGCACGCTGTCCCCCTGTGCCCGGATATGACAACCGGTTACGGCGTATTCTCTGTGTTGTGCATCGCCGTTAAGGAGCGACTGCGCGAAGGAACGTCCCTCAAACGGTTTCGGTGGTTCCAAAGTAACGCCAGCCAATTCGCAGAGCGTCGGCATAATATCCATCGGTTGCGCGATGAGATCAAGACGTTGCCCTTGCGGGACATCTCCACCAGCAACTAAGAACATCTCGTGGTTGATTTCCGGGTATGTGGGCCAATAGCGTTCATCTTTCGGGTCGATGTTGGATTTACCTGTCCGACTGTGTTCGCCGATAGACATCCCGTGGTCGGATAGCACGACGACGAGCGTATCGTCCCATAGCTCTAAGTCTTCCACTTTCTGCAGAATCCTGCCGATATGCCGATCAACGAGTTCAGCCTCACCGGCGTAGTGTGCCCAGAGGTTGTGGAGCTCCGCATCCGTAAAGAGGGAGGATAGCCCGTAGTTCGGATGGAGCATCGGTGGCCCGGTGTAATCCGGATCGTAGCGTTTGACGAGATATTCAGGGGGGTCCCACGGTTCGTGCGGATCGAAGAAATCGACCCAGAGAAAGAAGGGACCCGATTTGTGGTTCTCTTCCAGCCATCGGATTGTGGTCTCGGAGGTTCTACCGGAGAACGTCTCCGACTCATATTGGTAGTACCGGTTCGTCCAGCGGTGCGTATTCGGCAACGTATGCCCACGGAATGAGGGATGCGGTCGCGTTTTCTCATTCGGCATAACGACTTTTATCTCGTCATTGAGATGGAGAAGCGGTTTGTCCCCTTCCTGTCCACGATGCTGGAACGCGGCATCGAAACAGTGTTGGAAACGGACGTTGAAGAGGTGTGGCGTATCACATATCAGCTGCGTTGCGTATCCTTGATCGCTCAGGAGTCTTGAGATGATGCTCCGTCCGCTCAGATCGATGGGCTGCCAGGGGTAGTGGGGCCACCCGACTGTTGCGGTTAAAATATCCGTACGGTGTGGGACGGTGGGAAAACTGCTCATATAAAATTTGTCGATAGCAGTTGCGCGCTCTGCCTCAAATTTATCGAGCATCGGCGTGCGAATCGGTCGCCTCGCGCGTTCGCCTAAATTGTCATACCGAAAAGTATCGGTAATAAGCAAAACAATGTTCTTCATATTTTATCGTTTGTCTCCTTCAATCTGTTTTACAATCTATTTCGGTATTCGTCGTTTAGGACTTGATATTTCTGGCGGAGCCGAAACTTCGCCCTAAGGATGACCTTCAAGATGGCGATCTATTCTCTCACTTATAATGTCTATTCTTTGTTCAAGTCCCGCAATATCGTCTTTAGTTGCAAATCTAAATGACCTTAGAAAACTGGCAACGGTAATATAGTAGATCCTGTAATTACTTATACACTTAGCATCGGTGCGGTTAGGAAACCGCACCTACCGGGGGTTGGAAGTGTGTATTTATTTTTGGAATTTACTATAATCATAATTACAGCAGAGAATGTAACTGTCAAAATAACTGCCCACATCGGCATGATATTACCCCCATTTTGTTTGATATAACATACGAAAAGTATATCATATCAAAATTGATTTGTCAAACAAATCCGGTTCGGTTAGGAAACCGAACCTACCGGGCTCGGGGTCCGAAAATTAGGAAAGATGGAAGAACGGAAGGCGGGTGGAACCTTCTCTTAAACCTCTTGGTGCGTCGTTTTTAAGAGATACAGTGTTACCAACAGCAACGGCACGATGACTGCGGCAGAAACCGCAATAGACATCTGTGCGCCGATGAGACACGGAAAAAAGAGAATCGAACCGATCATTGAACCCTTCAGCGCAAAATATCCGTTCTTTTCGTTCGGTTGTCGGTAGAGCGAGATACGCGTACCGACAGTGGCAATGATACCCAAGATAACCCAAACAACATAAGTCCTCTGAAGTTCAGGTTCCAACCAGTAAGGCAAGAACGCGACAACGAAAGCAGCGACCGTTGCAATTGCTGAGAGGAACAGTGCCGGACCGACACCGATTTGAATAGGTGTCGTTAGGATGCCGAGTTGTCTGTCGCGTGAAATATCTTTGAAGGTCGTCGTGATATGCGTGCCTAAATCATAAAGCGTCGTCGCAGCGAAAGCGTACCATACGAGACGCGGAACGGTGTCACTGACAACCAACGCGCCGAAGACGCTCAGTAAGCCGATTCCCAGTGGTAACGTGAGACTTCCTAAAATCCCTTTCGCTTTAAAAATAGCGTTGTAGAGATGCGAAATTGCCACCAACCCCATCACTAACAAGCCGGCTTTAAAATTGAGCAGAAACCCGCCGATGACACATAACCCGTAAATAAGACTTGCCGGGACAATCGCTTGCTTCGGTGTCAGCCGTTCGGATGGAAGCGGACGTTCCGGGTTCGTTTGCTTGTCTGTTTCGTGGTGGAAGTAGTCATTTTTTATCATACCGGCGAAGTAGCCGAACAGCGCAATGACGAGTGCCGCCGTAACGCGCCATGTAAATTGTCCGCGACTTGCGATCAATGCACCTGGTAGCGTCGCGACAATCGGAATCGCAAAGAGCGGGTAACGGATTAGGTCAAGATAGGCTCTGAAGCGGTTCATATCTCAATTTCCTGTTAGAAGTTTTCGCGTGGCACGCCTGCTTCCGCTACCGGAGAATTCCTGGGTTCAAACACTTCCTCTACACCATAAAACTGCTCGCCTTGTGTCCCGACACCGAGTTCTGTTATATTCCCGCCGACCTGTTTATTGCCTTGAATAAAATTATCTCGGAGTCGCCCGCCGTCGTAGATCGCCCAACCGACGTTATTTGTAATGTTATTAGAGACAATTTCCGGGGAGGCGGTGGAATAACAGACGATAGCGTTTTCGTAATTCGCACGGAGGATATTATACTGGATACGCGGACGCGAGTCATCTTCGCATACAACGCCGTATTGGTTGGCGGTAAACTCGCTGTATTCTACATCTGGTGCCGCACTACCTTGGAACTTGGAACCTATGCCGTTCCTATTAAATTCGCTACTGCTAATCGTTGGGTTCGTGTTCTCACAAATTATTCCCGTTCTATTTTCGCCGAAAAGGCACCTCTCAATTTGGACTGCGTCCGTCCGGATCCTGATGCCAACATTCGCGTGTTGGATACGGGTATATGTGAGACGGCTATTCGGACTTGTGGTTTCGATCTGAATACCTGCCCAGTCTCCCGCGCGCGGTGGTTCCGCTTTTACAGTATTCGCGACCGCTCCGCGGCTTCCGCCTTGTCGATTTCTCAGAGGGAGGTTAGTCCCAAACGGGGAAGCCGTTGTCTCGGCTGTCTGTTCTTGTTCTTGTGCCTGTTGCTTTCCCAAGGACCCGAAGACGATCATCCGATCTGGTGATCCTTCGGCATAGAGTTCACCCTTTACAATAAGCGAACTCGGTGTATCCATCGGTTCAAAACCGACGATAGTCCCGGCACGGATCGTCAACGTGATACCCTCAGGGACAGTGACAGTATCGGTAATATAGACCCGTCCGTCCCAGATTTCATTTTCTGTCAGTTCACCGGATTTCTCTACGATTTCAAAATTGGTGCTACCGACATTCAAATTGAAAGTTTCACCTTGGCATCCGCAGTAGAAAACTGTTAGAACACTGATAAGACATAAGAGCGGAATATAAAACGTGAATTTCTGATGTTGTCGAGTGTGTCTTGTTTTCATTCTTATATTTTTACCATAGATACTTATCTGTGTCAAGCAGGAAAAAGTATGGTTCTGAACCATTGAATTGCGTCCTCCATTATTCGTAATGATAACCCATAACTGAAAGGTTTTCATAGAAAACCGTACTGAAAACTGAAAACCGACCCATTGATAACTAACGACGATTCCAAAAAAAGTTTGACATCGGTCGTAAAATTTGCTATAATTGTATAATTAGGGATTGGTATGTCTATCGATTTTGCCTGTTGTCATAGCATTTTTTTTTGGAGTAAAAGATATGATCGCGTCCACATTTTTTGGCACTAAGCGTGGATTAAGACGATAGTTCGCGCGAAGAAAAAAGGATACAGAGCCATGTTTGAAAGTTTAAGCGATAGGTTACAAAGCACTTTCAAGAAATTGAAAGGGCAAGGAAAACTCACAGAAAATAACATCTCTGATACCTTGCGCGAGGTTCGGCGTGCTTTCCTGGAAGCGGACGTTAACTATAAAGTCACACGTGAATTTACAGATCGGATCAAAGCGCGCGCCCTCGGTCAAGAGGTGCTCGGAAGCCTTACGCCTGAACTACAGATTGCCCAAATTATCGGCGAAGAACTTACGCAATTGATGGGTAACGAGGCGGAAAAGATTCGTATTGCTCCCAGCGGTCCGACGATCGTAATGCTTGCCGGTTTACAAGGTGCAGGTAAAACAACCGTAGCGGCAAAATTGGCACTTAGATTTCGCAAAGACGGACGGAAACCGCTCCTCGTTGCTGCGGATGTCTATCGTCCCGCTGCTATTAAGCAACTCCAAATTCTGGGTGAGCAGACAGAAACGCCGGTCTTCTCAATGGGGACAGAGGTTTCACCGGTCAAGATCGCAGAGGCTTCTGTCAAAGAGGCTTTAGCACACGGACATAACTGCGTTATCATTGATACGGCGGGACGTTTGCATGTTGACGATGAATTAATGGGTGAACTTCGCCAGATCCGAGCCAGCGTTAACCCGACTGAAATCCTGCTCATCGTTGATGCGATGACGGGACAAGACGCTGTAAACGTCGCTGAAAACTTCAACAACGACTTAGATATTGACGGCGTTATCCTCACGAAGATGGATGGCGATGCACGCGGGGGTGCAGCACTCTCGATTCGTCATATCACACAGAAACCGATCAAATTCATCGGTGTCGGTGAAAAGATTGAGGCAGCCTCGCTTGAAGAATTCCATCCGGAACGCATGTCTTCGCGCATCCTCGGACAAGGTGATGTGCAAACCCTCATTGAGAAAGCGGAAGAGGTCTTCAGCGAAGATCAGGCAAAGGAACTTGAACGTAAACTCATAGAGAACAAAGGTCTCGATTTTGACGATTTTTTGACGCAGTTAGAGCAGCTGAAAAATATGGGGCCGTTAGATCAATTGATGGATCTAATGCCGTTTAAGAACCAGTTGCCGATTAAAGACCTTACACCCGATGAGAGCCACTTGCGCAGTGCCAAGGCGATCATCCAATCCATGACGATTGAGGAGCGTAAGAACCCTCGATTGTTAGATAGAAGTCGAAAGCTCCGTATTTCGGAAGGTAGTGGTACGACAGTCAATCAGATCAATATGCTGGTTTCGCAGCTTCAGATGATGAATCGGATGTTAAACCAGCAGGCGGCGATGGCAATGCCAGGGGTGGGCGCACCTTTCAACAAGAAAATCGGTCAGAAAATGGGTGGAACGCCTCGTCCAAAACGGAAGGCAAGAAAGCCGCGCAAGCGAAAACGCCGCAGATAGTGCTTCGGTGAACCCGTGAACGGGATCACACCCTTAAAATTTAGATGAAGTGGTAGAGATGCCACTGGGAGGTATTTTTTGGCAGTTAGAATTAGATTACAACGACACGGTCGTAAAAAACGTCCGTTCTATCGGCTCGTTGCGGCGGATGCCCGTGCCCAGAGAGACGGTGCATTCTTAGAACGCCTCGGTCATTACAACCCGCTAACGGACCCAGCAGATGTGGTCATCGATGAGGAGAAAGCTTTAAAATGGTTGCGCCGCGGCGCACAGCCCTCGGATACAGCAAAGCGTTTACTCTCAAAAAGTGGGATTCTGATGAAATTTGAATACGAAAAATTAGGGAGACCGATGCCAGAAGAGGAAACCGCTGAAACAGTCGAGGCGACAGACGACCCCGAACAGACAGAAGTCCAAGAAACAGAATCCGAAACTGGTGCATTGCTGACTGAAGCAACACCAGACGAATCCGCTGAGGAAGAAGAATAACACCGACGAAAACACAGATAGCGGACGCATCTACTGAAATCCAAAAGTGAACCATGTTCAAAGATTTGATTGAATACATCGTAAAATCTCTCGTTGATTATCCCGATGAGGTAGTGGTTCGAGAAGTAACTGGCGAAACAGTCGTTATTATTGAATTGACTGTCACAGAAGAGGATTTGGGAAAAATCATCGGTAGATACGGACGGACGCTGAAAGCCATTAGAAGTGTCCTCTATACCGCTGGATTGTGCGCGAATAAAAAGGTAATTCTTGAATTAATTGATGAACAGAGGCAGGATGTATAGCAAGAATAGCCGTCAGCCGTCAGCCGTCAGCCGATAGCCGAAAGCCATCTTGCTGAAGGTTTCCGATAGCCGATAGCCAAGAAAAATGAAAATTGATGTTATTGCCCTGTTTCCAGAGATCATCGCACCAGCGTTAAAGACGGGGATACTCAAACGCGCTCACGACGCTAATATCCTCGCGGTTAATCTCTATAACCTCCGAGATTGGACGACTGATAAACACAAGTCGGTTGACGATTATCCGTACGGGGGTGGTGCCGGGATGATCCTTAAACCGGAACCTATTTTCGCAGCCGTCAAAGCGTTGAACCCGGAGGAAACCGCAAACGTCGTCTATCTGACACCTCAAGGGATCCCTCTGACCCAAGGATTCGCAGAATCACTTTCATTGGAATCGCATCTCATACTTTTGTGCGGACGCTACAAAGGCGTGGATGAGCGCGTACGGGAACAGATAATAACAACTGAGGTATCCATCGGTGATTATGTTTTGAGCGGCGGTGAAATCGCAGCCCTCGTTTTGATTGATGCTATCGGGCGCGTGCTTCCCGGGGCTCTCGGTGACTACGAATCCGCACATATCGATTCGTTTAGTCAGGACTTGCTTGATCATCCGCACTATACACGTCCTGCGAAGTTCGCCGAAATGCCTGTCCCTGAAGTTCTCTTGAGTGGACATCATGAGAATATCGAAAAATGGCGATATGCTGAGGCACTCAAACGCACTGCAAAACATCGCCCTGATCTGCTCCAAAGGTTGGAACTCAGCGAAGAGGACCTC
Organism: Candidatus Poribacteria bacterium; assembly: GCA_022823085.1. Lineage (GTDB taxonomy): Bacteria > Poribacteria > WGA-4E > WGA-4E > WGA-3G > WGA-3G. Next base: position 4,675 of record JAJDXV010000068.1, on the reverse strand, counting down.
GAAATCCTCAAAGACGTAGGATTAAGAGAATAAAAAAAGAGTTTTTTAGTTCATAGGGAATTTTAACATAGTATAGCGAACCGAGCATTACGCGAGGAAGGAGAAAGTCATGAATTTAATTGAATCCGTCGAAAGTCAATATATCAAGAGTGATATCCCGGATTTCGGTCCAGGGGATGTTGTCAAAGTGAATACGCGTATCCGTGAAGGGGAAAAAGTACGTATCCAAGCGTACGAAGGCACTGTTATTCGGCGCGCACACGGTGGGTTACGCGAAACTTTTACGGTTCGACGCGTCGCCTTCGGTGCTGGAAGTGAGCGGACGTTCCCGCTGCATTCACCGAACATTGAAAGTATTCAGGTCGTCCGTTACGGTGCTGTCCGCCGTGCGAAATTGTATTATTTGCGCGAGCGTACGGGAAGAGCTGCACGCGTCAAAGAACGCAGAACCTAACCCGATACTGATGGACGCTTTTGAGTGGGCGTGCCAACAAAGCGGCTACAAACAGATTGCAGGCATTGACGAGGCGGGTCGAGGCGCGTTGGCTGGTCCCGTCATTGCTGCTGCAGTCATCTTACCTCTCAATTGCAGCATTGACGGCTTAAGAGATTCAAAACAGTTAACACCGAAACAACGCGACCGATTCGCAGACGAAATCTATAGCGTTGCCCTGTCCGTAGGTCTCGGTTCTGCCGATAACCGAACCGTTGACCGTTTGAATGTTCTTGGAGCGACACTACTGGCAATGCAGAACGCGATTGAAAACCTCACGCCCCCACCCGATTATCTCCTCATTGATGGCATAAATATCCCTGCGACAGACATCCCAGGCGAAGCAATCCCGAAAGGCGACAGTCGAAGTTACTCGATTGCGGCTGCCTCTATTATTGCCAAAACTACCCGTGATCGGATCATGATCGAATTGGATCGCACTTATCCGCACTACGGATTCCAAGGACACAAAGGATACCCGACATCGCAACATCGACAGGCAATCGCTCAGTTCGGTGCATCGGATATTCACCGTCAGACCTTCAAACTACTTCCCGATAATTGATAGGTGTTGAAAAAAAATTGTAGATTTGATAAAGTGATTCTGCATGAAATGTCCTCCTTATGTTGATTCAGAGGTGGTTTTTTGAATCATTAGGATGCCATTCCACGCTTTAAAAATCGAGCAACTTTTTGAAAACAGACGCATTTTCACCTTGCTATACCCAGGGGTATTCAATTGTACGATTTGGATCATGGTTTTGCTTTACATAGGTGCCCGTTCTTAGGAAAGATCGCGAGCGCAGCTCGCTCCTACAGAGGAAGACGTATCCATATATATAAAGTGAATAGGTACAATTGAATGGCCCTGTTGCTATACCTACGATCTCTTGATTATTATTGTCTCTGTGATAGCTTTGATAAATATCAGTTAGTTTAAAAAATGTCTGTAGGACAGATTACCCTCACATCCGTAACAAAGCAATTCGGTGACACCATCGCGGTAGACGATGTATCGCTACAGATAGAAGATGGTGAGTTTTTTTCGCTGCTCGGACCGAGCGGATGTGGAAAAACGACGACGCTGCGCATCATCGGAGGGTTTGAGTATCCTACCGCCGGAGCGGTCTACATCAACGACGCATTAATGGCAGAAACGCCGCCCTATCGTCGTCCGGTCAACACCGTTTTCCAAAATTACGCCTTGTTCCCACATAAGACCGTCGCGCAGAACATCGCATTCGGACTGCAAATGAAAAAGGCATCAAAAGCGGAAACTTCAGATGCTGTTGAACGTTCATTGGATTTAATTCAGCTGCAGGGGTACGGCGGTCGGAAACCGAGTGAACTCTCCGGGGGCGAGAGGCAACGCGTTGCCCTTGCGCGAGCCTTGATTAACGAACCCACTATTCTACTGTTAGACGAACCACTTTCGGCACTCGATCTGAAACTCCGAAAACAGATGCAATCCGAACTCAAAGCACTGCAACGCAAAGTCGGCATTACGTTTGTTTACGTTACACACGACCAAGGCGAGGCGTTAGCACTATCGGATCGGATTGCAGTGATGAACGACGGGAAAATCCTTCAGGTAGGAACGCCGTCCGAGATCTATGATGCGCCACAAACCCGTTTCGTCGCAGACTTCATCGGTACCTCCAACTTCCTTGACGGAGTGCTTATCAGCGAGAACGAAGTCGTCTTAGCGACAGATCCACCGCTTAATATTACCTGTACACCGACTAAAGACGTGCCGTTGAACGCACCTGTCACTATAGCAATTCGTCCAGAACGTCTTGACTTAAGTACAACCGCGACTCCGGATGCCTCGAATTGTTTACGTGGCATAATTCAAGACGAAAGTTACCTCGGTACGACGTTGCAATACACAGTGCAGACAGACTATCCGACCGCCCTTATTGCACATCAGCAAAACGTCGGTGTGAAAAATACACACCGATTCCAACGTGGTGATACGGTCTATATGCACTGGTCCCCTGAGAATGCGATTCTCTTAAATTCCAACAACGACTAACCACCAGACAACGGCAATTTGATCTTTCCGTTATCATTTTGCTGTGAAGTCAAGAAACCGATGATAATCTGAACGACTTTGTACCCTTCACTCCCCGGTGAAACCGGTTCGCCTCCGTCTGCGACAAGATTCACCAATTCTCGGACCCCAGCAGGGATCCCCGTCATATCCCATGACGGTGCCTCGATTGTCTCAACGGTATCATTTTGGTGGAGCGTCGCCCCTCGGTCACTGATGAGGATATAGCCGTTAGTTCCGACAATCTCTGCTCGGAATCCGGAGAGCGTGGTTTTCGGTCCGCCGGCATAGTAGCCGCGTACACCGTTCGCAAAGTGGATATACCCGTGCGCCGAGGGTTCAGTCGCCGGTACGTGTCCGCCATCGCCTTTATACTCGTTATAGTCTTCGTACCCGTCTTCCAATTCGGCAGAGACCCATTCTGGTTCCGAGTCGGCAAAATAGCAGATTGCATCGACAAGGTGTGTTCCGTTACGGAAAAGCATTGCGCGTCCGCCGCTCAATGTGCCGATAACATATTGGACATCTCCAATCTGTCCGCCACCGACGATCACATCTTTGGTATGCCGCCACAACGGTTGCCAACGACGGGTGTGGTCAATCGACAGAATCGTGCCGTTCCGCTCGGTTGCTTCCATCATTCTGTCGGCATCCGCAATACTTGTCGCCATCGGCTTTTCACAGAAGATGCCTTTCACACCGGCGTTCGCAGCGTCAACGACGAGGTCAGCGTGCCGATGGTCAGAGGTCGCCACCGTTACGACATCTAAATCCTCAGCGGCGAGCATCTCCTGATGGTTGGTATACAGCGCAATATTATCCCAGTTATCCTGATATTTTTCTTTAAAAGCGTCTAAAGTCGCCTGAACAAAATCGCAGCCAGCGGCTAATTCGACGTTCGGCAGCCCGACGATCCCCGATGCGTGCGTCGTGCCGATGCCGCTACAACCGATAACCCCTACACGTAGTTTCGCCATGTCCACATCCTCCTCTATCCTGGAACGTAAAGAAAACGAGATGGCTATGAGATTCACTGTTTTGTCACAGAAACGATTATATACCCTATCGAATTAGAAGTCAAACTTTTTGTTCGGAAGGGGTGTGTGAAATTGTGGAACGCACCCAATTTCAAGTTACGCTGCATCACATGCTGCTTGGAACGATCACGAGCAGCGTTTGCGTACTGCTTAACAAGCGTCCGAAAAAATTGACAATACCCGCGTCATTTGTTAAAATAGTACTTGCTAACAAAAACTGACTGCAAGGAAACTTTAAATGGATGCAAAGATTCTAATTGTTGAAGACGAACGCGATATCGCGGATTTACTGCGATACAATCTACAAGAAGCCGGTTTTGAAACGGATTACGTCCGAAACGGTGCGGACGCGCTACACCGATCGGTCGACAAACCGCCGGATCTCATCATACTCGATCTAATGCTCCCAGAAGTAGACGGTATGATCGTCTGCCGTTTACTAAAGAACGATCCAAGAACAAAAAATATTCCTGTCGTGATGGTAACCGCGAAAACAGAAGAAAAGGATAGAGTCGCTGGGTTAGAACTCGGTGCTGACGATTATATCACAAAACCGTTCAGTCCAAGAGAAGTGGTGTTACGTGTGTCTGCCGTGCTACGTCGTATCCAAGCCGGTACACAGACAGAAGACACAAAACGGATTGAAACACACGGTCTCATAATTGATCTCGACAAACATCAGGTACTCACAGAGAAGGGTCCAATAGATTTGACAGCCACCGAGTTTAAATTAATCACCCTATTCGCACGTTCACCCGGACGCGTCTTTACACGTGATATCCTAATGGATGTGATATGGGGGCAGGAGTATTACGGCATCGATCGGACAGTGGATACACATGTCAGTCGTCTACGTCGCAAACTCGGCGAATTTGGTAAGCATATTGAGACGGTACACGGGGTCGGCTATCGGTTCAAAGAAATTGGTTGAGGATGGATACACGAGAGGTCGTGATGCACTCCCAACGCCTAAAGGCGTGGGCTTCTGTTCGTCATAAATCCAACATTAGACCCGACTCCAACGAAGTACACGGGCAGCGTTTTGTTCTCCTTATAGGGAACTTGAACGGTATGAGACCTCTTACGAGTGAC
>JAJDXV010000158.1 GCA_022823085.1 Candidatus Poribacteria bacterium | reverse complement strand
TTCAATTGTACGATTTGGATCATGGTTTTGCTTTACATATGTGCCCGTTCTTAGGAAAGATCGCGAGCGCAGCTCGCTCCTACAGAGGAAGACGTATCCATATATATAAAGTGAATAGGTACAATTGAATGGCCCTGGGATAACACAATATCTCTTTTCTGGAAACTGTTAACTGGAAACTGTTAACTTCTTTATCAGTAACCAGTAACCAGTAACCAGTTAAGAGGTGTGCGGATAACACAATATCTCTTTTCTGGAAACTGTTAACTGGAAACTGTTAACTTCTCCGCACAAAAACTTAATAGTTAAAAACCTTGCTTGGCAGACTCAACACTGCCTCCAAAATGAGTGCTAACGCCATTGCGATGAGGAAGATACGCCACAATTCGCTCGCTAAAGCAGATGTATCACCAACATCGACATCAATTCTCCTATACGACAACCCATCAAACAGTACATCCACTGCCTCAACAGGTGATGCCTTGGCACTATCTTCAGCTTGACTGCGGTTCACGGCGACCCAATGTGTATCGTCTTGATAAACACCGGCATGCAATCCACGCGTTGAGAGAGACGCAGTCCCTTCTTCAGGTGCAACCGAGGTCCACTGTTCCCGATCTGCGAGTACACCGAGTCCGGCATCGCGCTGAGATGCCGTAGCCAGTGCGAGGCTTCCATCAGTCAACGCTCGTTGCAACATGACATAAAACACGATACCGTCACGTTCGAGGGAAGAGAATTGCGCTGTGGGTAGTGTGCTACAGAAATAGACGGAACCACGGTCTGTTGCCAGACGGGTCAACAGCGGTGCGTCATCGTCAAACCTTGCCAACGGTGTTCCGGTGCCTTCAAGTGTGCGATACCGATAAGTGCGTAAATCGTTTAAAGGCAAAGCATCACCACTCTCTACGTGTGCCAACAGATCCGCATCGCCACGCCACCATGAGAGTTTAGAAACCTGATCACTACCGGACGCGTGCCAATCCCCCCAGTGTGAACCAAACAGTTGTTCGCCAGCCCCGCCTGGTCCCGGCGGAAAGAACATCGCTACACGTCCACTGTTGACGAAATGTGTAATCTGTTCGGCGACCAATCCACTCGGCAGAGCCGCTTGCCACACCAATAGTGCTGTACGCTCCCAGTCAATCTCGGCGACGCGGTTTACCGGAATCACGTCAACACGGTGTTTTAACCGGTTGTCGATCGGAACTGCGAGTGCGCGACGGAACGCCTCACCAACTTTTGCGTCATCGCTAACGACAACAGCTTTCCGTACAGGTGGTTCCGAAAAGACGAAGAAAAACTGATTGTCCAATGGGTTCGCATCGCCGGGTAAACTGACCGACCCCCAACCGGAATTGAGTTTGCCATCAATAGGGATGCGGTGTGCTTGCAACGATGCACCGAGTGTGTCAAGCTCCACTTCAACTACGGAGCGAACATTATTGACTTCAAACTCGATCGGTACCTGTCGTGCGTTGCCGCTGCCATCTGTTCTACGCACCATCACATCAAGAATGAGTTCCGCATTGCTGCCACGCTGCCACCGTTGCACGTTTTCCACCCTGACCGATAAATTGCTTGAAGGCGGGTCTGTATAGGCGAGCAAAAAATGATGCACGCCCTGTAACTCAGCAAACGCTCCACGTATCGCATCCCAGCGACCGCTGTGAACATCCCAATCGTTTTCTTTTAGGTCCGAACAGATCCAAATTTCGGTGCGTCCTGACTCGTTTGCTTTAAGGTAGGCTAACGCCGTTTCAAGCATCGCTGGAATATTTGCGCTGGTGGCACTTGGATCGGTCGCAGGTAGGTTCAACAGTGCCTTAGGCGAATCCACCTCTTGCATCTGTCCACCGGCACTATCAATGAGAATCAGGTGTGTTCCGTAATCACCTTGTTCCAGCAATTCTGTGAGTCGTTTCAGTGCGGTGGATCTCTTCGACTCACCCGCCTGTAGGTCTTGCATCTCCATACTGGCGGATCGGTCAAGAAGGATTAGGGTGGCATCGGGTTTACTCAATCCGACGCTTCCTAACCATCCACCGGATAGTGGACGACTCACAGCAAAGATGAGTGCTCCGACAGCCAGAACACGCATGAGTAAGATAAGCAGATGCCGTAGGCGTGCCATACCTTTGCTCATACGTTTCGCGCTCATCAGGAACATCATCGCCGCCCAAGGGATGGTCCGGTGCCGTTGTTGATTGATTAAATGGATGAGGACCGGCAGCGCCATCAATGGAAGTGCGATCAATACAAACGGTTGTAAAAAACTCATATTTTTAAGGTTATAAGTGGTTAGTTATAAGTAGTTGGTTAAGAGGCAAACTGTTACAAAAACGGTTTCTCCTCTTTCTTATAACTTATAACTTATAACCATTCCTCACTTACGTTTCTTTGGTGTCCGTCCCAACAAAAATCGTGCCAATACGTCTCCGTAGTTTTCGTGGATACAGATCCGATGGTAGTCAACCTCGGTATCTCGCACCACTTCGTCCATACTTTGGAGGTACATCTCCATTGCGCGTCGGTACTGTGTGCCGATGACCGTCGGATCTGCGAGTATCGGTTCGCCGCCTTCCATGTCAACAAATCGTATGGGACGATCAAACTCAAAATCGATTTCGCTCTGTTCCATGAGGTGAAACACGGCGACATCATGCTTACGGAACCGGAGGTGTTCAAAACAATTCCGCACCGTTCCGGGTTCGATAAATAGGTCCGAAATGACGACGATCAGAGCTCGCTGCGGGACCCGTTCGGCGGTTTCGTGGAGAACGTCAGCCAATCCGGTCTCGCCTGATGCTTCCATTGCGCCTAATTCATCAAGGACTGTGCCGAGATGGGTTGCACTGCGCTTCGGTGGAATTTCTTTGTGGAACGTTTTGTCCGCACAATAGAGTCCAACGGCATCGCCTTGCAACGCCGCTATATACGCCAAGGTGCCAGCGATTCGACGGGCATAGTCCAGTTTACTTATATCGGGATCGCCATCCGTTGTAGCGGACGGCGTGTGTGCGTACCCCATTGAGCCGCTGGTATCAACGACCAAGCACATCCGCAGGTTGGTATCGGCTTCAAACTCTTTAATATAGTAGCGGTCATTACGGGCGTAGGCGCGCCAATCGAGTCGTCGTGTGTCGTCGCCTGGGACGTATTTACGGTACTCGGCAAACTCAAGACTGGAGCCGCGAATCGGACTCCGGTGTTTCCCGGACACATTCCCGATCATAGGGAGTCGAGCGTGTAGTTGGAGCGTGGAAAGCCGTTCAAGGACCTGTTGGTTAAGATAATCTCGTCTAAGCTGCAGTGCCATAGTCTACCCCTGTTCTGACAACTCTTCGACGAGGCGGTTGACGATATCTTGACTGGTAATGTTCTCAGACTCCGCTGCGAAGGATGTAATGACGCGATGCGCGAGCACCGGATTTGCCACTGCGACGACATCTTCAAGTCGAGCCATGTAGCTACCGCTGAGTGCTGCACGCGCTTTGGCACCTAAGATTAGGTATTGAACTGCGCGAGGGCCTGCGCCCCAAGCGACAAGCGGTTTCAGCCAGTCAGGTGCTGCATCGCCTTTCGGACGCGTGCTGCGCACCAAATCAACCGAGAATTCGTAGATATGTTCCGCTACGGGTACACGACGGACAAGGTCTTGAAAAGCGAGCACCTCTTCACCGGTCAGCACAGGTTCGAGTGTTGGCAGTGCGACACCGGTTGTGGTTCGAGCGATTTCTATCTCTTCGGATCGCGCGGGATAGTCCACCTCAATTCGGAACATGAAACGGTCGAGTTGCGCCTCTGGTAGCGGATACGTTCCTTCCTGTTCAATCGGGTTCTGTGTCGCCAGTACGAAGAACGGTGGGTCCAGCGAATACGTTCTGCCGATGACGGTGATTTTGTATTCCTGCATCGCTTCGAGCATAGCAGCTTGTGTTTTTGAGGGTGCCCGGTTAATCTCGTCCGCAAGAATGAGATTTGCGAACAGCGGACCTTTTACGAACTCAAATTCGCGTCTACCGCCGGGTATCTCTTGAAGGATGTCGGTTCCGGTGATGTCCATCGGCATCAGGTCGGGGGTGAATTGGATTCGGCTGAACCGCAACGCCATCGTCTCGGCGAAACGTCTCACTAACAACGTTTTCGCTAATCCGGGAACCCCCATCAACAGCGCGTGCCCTTGCGAAAATAGACAGATCGCCAAGTGTTCGATAACTTGCTCCTGACCGACGATGATCTTGGCAAGTGTTTGTTTTAATTGGTCATAGACGTTCTGGAGTTCGTCAATCGCAGCAACGTCATCGGCATGCATTGTATCGGTATTTTGCGTTGTTTTCATATAATTCCCTTCATGTTATTGGAGCAAAATGAATGGTCAGATGCTATAGAATGTAAACTTATTGCCATAAGCCACCATAATCAAATTTCTCTGAGTTTCTTGCTAATAGCATTTCTAATTATTAATGACGCAATTTATAGGTGAAAAAGGTGCATAATTTTACTTGAACCCGATATCCAGCAAACATCGGTATCAATTCACAATGTGTTCGCGTCAAGTCCACATATTTTTAGTTGCGAACTGTGCCGATTTTCTGTAGAAAATCTGAAAGTAGTTTCATCGCGTCACGGATAATATCCAGGCTCGGATTAAGTCCAGCACCTCTGGCGAGATCGTCTCCTCAATGGCACCGTATTCGTTTATCAGACCTGTAAGGGCGCGTTGAAACAGGTGGTTATGTTTCGGCAGACGATGAATAGTGACTTCTTGATTACCACCTTTGTCAAGTGCTGCAGCGATAGCGGTGAGGTTTTGCTCAACATCAACCTGTACGTCGAGTTCACCGTTGAGTGCGAGAACAGGGATGCGGATTTTCTCAAATGCAGGACGCGGATCGAAAGTCAAGAAGTAGCGCATCCAGGGGGTAAGCGACTGTTCGACAAGTGCCTGTACCTGTCCTTCGTCCTGCTTCGCAGGTGGAACACCGTTAATTTCGAGTTGGCTGCGTACAATTTCCTCGACCCCTTGTCGTCTCTCGTCTTCAGCTATATCTTCTGCGGTCAAGATCGGAAACAACCGGTCGAGGAGCATGAGTAATCTCTGTTTACGTTCACCTGCGATTCCGGCTGCGTCGAAAATGCGTTCGTTCTGTTTCCGCAATAATTCAGCCCCCGGAACGCCGGGGCCTGCCATTAGCACAATGAAACCGACATCATCGCTGCGACTCGCGACGATGGCTGCGATGAGACCGCCTTCGCTGTGACCGATCAACCCGACGGAACCGATTCGAGTATCCTGTTTGAGGAACGCCACGCCTGCTTCTACATCGGTTGCGAAATCTGCTGTGGTTGGCGGTTTCGGATGCGGCGTTGATTTGCCGATACCGGGATCATCGACACGGAGTACGGCGATACCGGCGCGACTGAGATCGTCGGCGAGTACCCAAAAGGGTTTGTGTCCGACCAATGTTTCGTCTCGATCCTGGAGACCGCTGCCGGAAATGAGCAGTACTGCTGGAAAGGGACCGTCACCAAATGGTAACGTCAAAGTCCCAGCAAGGTTGACAGCACCGTTCTGAAATGTAACTTCTTCGATTTTATAGGGGAATGGCGGTTTCGGTTCTTGCGGTCGTGCGGGTACTTTAACACGCTCACGGGAGAGTCGAAATCCGAATGTGGCACCCCCTTGGCTGAATGTGCCACTGATGGCACCGTCTTGTAGGTTTCCATCAAAGGTCGGATTTCCGGGAATGTTGAGAATTGAGAACTTGACCTGCACACTGCCATCTTCTTCAACGACGTGGATATCAGACAGCGGCAAATCGTTCGCCCCTTGGGTTGGAATGTCGATAGTTCCACTCCAGTTGCCATCATTGATAGCGAGATCTATCTTTACAGCAATAGGTTGACCGGGAATTTCAATCTGTCCTTCCCAGTGCCCCGTAATACGGTTCTCTGCATGAGAAACTGAGAGACACATTAGCATCGCCATGAGAATGAAGAACGTAGGGGCTGGGTAACCCAGCCCGTAACAACCAGATTCTGTTTGTGACCGGAAACGCTGATAAAAATTGCTTTGCATTTAAGATCAATCCTTATAGGTTAGCCTTTAGATTTGCCCACGTAGTGGCTAATTTACCAGCGGGGTAAACTGCTAACGCCGATTTGAGTCCTCTTGTCATAAGAGTATTAACATCATCTTCAGTCAATGCGACACTGAAAAACGCGATTTCGTCAAAGACCCCGGAATAATATTGTCCCCATTGATGCAAAAAAGTTGCCCCGATACCGATATCCGTAAAAATATAGGTATCGACAACTGTGTCACCTTCTTTGCCGTTGTAATAGCCGGTCGCGTTGCCCTCGCCATCCAACACAAACGCATAGTGTCCCCATTTATTGTCATCAAATTTTGGGATGACGGGTTTCCATGCCGCGCCCCAAATGTCAACTGCTTCACCTTGGAATCGAATAGCGAAAGCCGGATTTGTTGGTCCACTGAGATTCGATATTAACCGGTCATCATTGGCGGCATCCGTCGGTTTCGCCCATAAGACTATTGTAACCGCCCCAGACAGCCCCAAATTTCCGACAACGACATGTCCTTTACTCTCGTCTCCATCAAATTCGAGTGCGGACCCGAATTTACCATTTTTTATCCATTTCGGGTTGTTCTCAATTTTTCCATCGTTGCCATTTTCGGAGGCATCCGCAGCGGTATTACCGTTGCCTTCATCAAAGAGCCACATCCCGACAACGGTTTTCGGATCAAATTCGGCAGTGCCGATGCTGGCAAACATTAGGCTAACGATGATTAAACTGAAACACGTAAGCATTAAATTCACCATTACGATTCTCATTTATCTTGGCCTCCTTAACAAGTGAAATAGCTTAAAATTTTGGAACTTTGAGTGCTTTTTTGAACTTGCCAGTTCCAACATCCCATAAGCGGATTGTTCGGTCATTACTCCAACTGATGATTGTCTGTCCATCCGGACTGAACGAAACGCCAACTACCTCAGCGGTATGTCCTTTAAACGTTTTCTTTCGTTTTCCAGTGCTCGTATCCCACAAGCGAAAGGTACGGTCTCTACTTGCAGTGGCAAGCATCTGTCCATCGGCACTGAAGACGATACTATCAATACTTTTTCGATGTCCTTTGAGGACTTTCTTCTGCTTTCCTGTTGCGACATCCCAGAGACGGACGGTTTTATCTGTGCTCCCGCTCGCAAGTGTCTTTCCATCAGGGCTGAATGCTATACTCTCAACATTCTTTGTATGTCCCCTAAGTCTTCTCTCTTCTTTTCCTGTGATAACATCCCACAGACGAATAGTCGCATAACCTTTATCAGTCGCAAGCGTACCCCCATCGGCATTCATCGATACAGCAAACCAAGAGGCACCCATGCGGTTATTTGCTTTGTGCGTGCTTGTGGCAACATCCCATAAGTTGAGCTCTTGCACACTGCAACTTGCAAGTGTTTTTCCATCGGTACTGAACAATACCCGAAAAAAGGGGCCATGATTTGTTATGAAAGTTCTCTTATGATTCCCGGTATCAACATCCCATAAACGGACAAGTTCATCTTCGCCGCCGCTCGCGAGTGTCTCTCCATCAAGGCTGAATGAAATACTAAAGACGCTCGTCATATCTGTTGTGAGCGGCACGGGTGCTTTGTCCGCGTTCAGATCATAGAACCAAACCCCGATAGCACTGGCAACAGCGATACGGGTGCCGTCTGGAGAATACTGGACATCATTGATGCCACTTGTATTGAGTCGCGCGTTCTTGTCTCTCGGTAGCTGCCAATGTGAGTCCATTGGCAGGTTGTGTCTCGGCATGATACTTGCCAAAAAAAGAATCCAAGCGATACCGAGTACAAAAAAGACAAAAAGTAGCATTTTCCTCATACTATTGTGCCTCACTTGCCATGTTAAGTATGGCAGCCAAGTCCCACAGCAGTACTATACCATCAGCGTCCGCGCTTGCAAGCGTCTGACCGTCTGTACTGAACAAAACACCAACAACCTTCCGCGTATGACCCTTGAGGATTTTCAGACGCTGTCCGGTTGCTAAATCCCAGAGTTCAACATTTTTACTCTGGGGCAAGTAAGTGTAAACGTGCCTATCTTCAAATCTACTTGCCAGTGCCCATCTACTTGCCAGTGCCCATCTATCCGTATAGAACGATGTACGCCAGCCCGTGCCTTCATAGGCTGCAAGGGTTTTCTTCTGCTCACCTGTGTTTGTATCCCATAAGCGGACGGTGCCATCTATGCTCGTACTCGCGAGGTTAAGACCATCAGCACTGAAGGCCAGGCTCAAAATATCCTCGGTGTGGCCGACAAAGGTTTGCTTTTGTACTCCGTCATCTACATCCCAGAGATGGATAACCCCTTCCATTCCGCCACTTGCGAGCGTTTGTCCATCATGACTAAATACGATGGTTGAAATCCCAGATGTATGCCCTACAAAGGTTTGCTTAGCCCTCCCTGTTTCTGGGTCCCACAAGCGAATAATTTTGTCCATACCGCCACTTACGAGTGTCTGTCCATCGGGGCTGAAGGAAACCGATCTGACCTCCGCTGTATGCGTTTTGAGGGTTTTCTTGTGCGTTCCTGTGGCAACATCCCACAAGCGGACGGTTTTGTCCTGACCCCCCGTTGCGAGCGTTCCTCCATCGGGACTGAACGAAACGGTGGTGAGAGTAGATGTATGTCCAGCAAAGGTCCTTTTGTGCCCTCCTGTGGCAACATCCCAAAGGCGCATCGTAACATATCTGGGGAAGCTCCAACTGGCAAGCGTCTTCCCATCAGGACTGAACAAAACCTTACTGAACCAAACATCTTCGGACTCATAGAAGTTTTCTATAAGTGACCGCTGTTGTCTGCCAATTGCATCCCACAGATAGATAGTGCCTCCCCAGGTTCCAGCTGCCAGTTTATCGCCTTTAGGACTGAGTGCTATACCTTTCGTATCACGTTTAGACTTAATGATATATTCATGTCTAATCAGAAAGCGTTGATTCTCGACTGTCTTTTTGTGCTTCGCAGTGTCTATGTCCCAGAAGTGGAGGGATCCCCGCAAATCTTCGATCGCGAGTGTACTTCCATCAGGATTGAGGGCAACATTTACAATATAACCTATATTTTTCTTCGCGAGAGATTTGTATTTTCCAGTATCTGCATCCCACAGACGAATTAGACCGCCCGATCTCCAAATCACGAGGGTCTTTTCATCCGAACTCAATGAAATATTTACGTCCTCTCTACCGACTTGCTCGTTCATCTCGAATGCATTCGTAAGGGTCCGCTTGATGCTACCTGTAGCCGTATCCCACAAATAGATTGTCCTGTTATGGCTCACATTTGCAAATGTCCCGCCGTCCGCGCTAAACAACATGCTCTGGATTGTGCCGCCCCCTCTTATCGTACCCCTCTCAGCAAGCACTTTTTTTATTTCTCCGGTGGTGATATCCCACAAATGGAGCGTTTTGTTGGCAACGCTCACAAGGGTCCCGCCATCCCGACCGAAAGCGATATGACTGACAGATTTCGTATGGCCCATAAGCGTTTTTTTATGTGCTCCTGTGGTCCCATCCCAGAGGCGGATCGTTTTGTCGTCGCTCCCACTTGCGAGCGTCCTACCATCTGGACTGAACGAGAGGCTTGAGATCCTATCTGTATGCCCCGTGAGGGTGCGTTTGGATTCGCCTGTTCGCGCATCCCATAAATGGATAGTTTTGAAATTTGCACTAACAAGTGTTGTGCCATCCGGACTGAACACAGGAGTCGCAGCGTCCTGATTCGTTAGGACCTTTTTCTGTTTTCTTGTCGCAACGTCCCACAGGACGATGTCATCAAAGTCCTCCGTACTTACGAGTGTCCTGCCATCCGGACTGAACGAGATAGCTCCGGCACCCCCTGTATTTCGCGTGAGTAGTACAAGCTCCTGATACGTTTCCGTGTCATAGAGCCAAATACCGACAGAACCGGCGACTGCTAATAGAGTGCCATCCGGGGAGTACTGCATATCACTGATCCTGCCTTTACCGATGCGGGCTTTGGCACCTTCGGGTAAACCCCATTGCGTATAATCTTGCGCGAAACTGCTCGGTAGGTATAGCGTGGAAAAGATAAACAACACCAAAAGAATGGGGGATAAAGGCGGTTTCATACACTCAGATTCCTCTTGCATAATCAATGTGAAATAACTTAAAATTTTGGAACTTTGATTGTTTTTTTGACCTTGCCAGTATGAACATCCCATAAACGGATGGTCTGATCGTTACTCCAACTTACGATTGTCCGCCCATTAGGATCGAACACTGCCCCGTTAACAGGTGCGGTATGTCCTTTGAGTATTTTCTTATCCTTCCCTGTGATAGCATCCCACACGCGAATAGTCTTGTCTCTACTTGCACTCGCGAGCATCTGTCCATCGGCACTGAAGACGATACTATCAATACTTTTTCGATGTCCCTTGAGGGTCTGCTTATGTTTTCCTGTTGCGACATCCCAGAGACGGACGGTTTTATCTTCACCTCCACTTGCAAGCGTGCGGCCATCGGGACTGAACGCTACACTCTCAACCTCCTTTTTATGCCCTTTGAGGATTGCCTTTCCCTCTACTGTGAGAACATCCAACAGACGGATCGTATCACCATCTATACTTACAAGCGTACCGCCGCCAGCGTTAATCCACACATTGACAAAATCTTTATATTTATATTTTCTGGATGTTTTCTCGTGCGTGCTTGTGGCAATATCCCATAGACTGATCTCATACCGCCCCCAACTTGCGAGTGTATCGCCATCACGACTGAATAGGACACGCAGATTTCGTCCATGGTCGGTTATGAAAGTTTTCTTATGTTCGCCGGTATTAACGTTCCAGAGGCGGATAAGTTCGTCTTCACAGCTGCCCGCGAGCATCTGCCCATCTGGACTGAACGACACATCATAGGTACCCATTCTATCTGTTGTAAGCAGTGCGGGTTCTTTATCACTGTTCATATCATAGAGCAAAGTGCCGATAGAACCAGCGACCGCTAAACGGGTACCGTCTGGGGAATACTGTATATCATTAATTCCACTTGTATTAACATGCCTTGAAAGGATAGTTGCTATAAAAAAAATGAAAGCAATACCGATCACCAAACCGACGGCAAAGAATAGTATGTTTTGCAGACGCTTCGGAATGATACGCACCAGAAAAACCGAAGCAATACCCGCCACAAGACCGATAAACAGACTCTTTTCCACCAGAAAATTCTCCTTTTACGCCAGCACTATTCGTATCACTTTGTACCGTCTGCCGTGTTGCGTATGGCAGTCAAATCCCACAGCAGCACCGTCCCGTCTTCGCCCCCGCTCGCCAGTGTTTGTCTATCCAGACTGAATGAAGTACTGGTGATACCCCGCGTATGTCCCGTAAGGGTTTTCTTCTTCCGTTCTTTGATGACATCCCATAGACGAATCTTTCGCCATAAACTGATACTTACGCCTGAGCTTCCACTTTGCGTTGCGAGAATTCCGCCTTTGGGTGTAAACAACAGACTCCAAAAAGTTCCTTTATATCCTGCCAGTGTCTTCTTTTGCTCGCCAGTATTTGTATCCCACAGGCGAAGGGTGCCGTCCGGACTTGTGCTTACGAGAATTTTTCCATCAGTACCAAACGAGAGACTTCTAACCTCTGCTGCATGCCCTATGAGTGTGGTCTTGTGTTCTCCAGTGTTTGCGTCCCACAGGCGGATGTTCCCATTCAGACCGCCACTCACAAGTGTTGCACCATCGAGGCTGAACGCGAGACTTGTAACACTTTCTGTATGCCCTGTGAGCACCTGCTTCTGTTTTCCAGAGGCAAGGTCCCATAGACGGATCGCCTTGTCCGAACCGCCACTCGCAAGTGTCTTCCCATCTGGGCTGAACGACACGCTTTCAACAAACCCTGTGTGTCCTGTGAATACTTTCTCTTGTTCTCCAGTGTCCGTATTCCATAGGTAGATAGCTGTGTCTCCGCTTTTACTTTTGATGGTTCGCGCTGTGTAGTCTGAGAAACTTGAGAGATCGGTTTTTTTCCCACTCGCGGCGGCAAGCGTGCGTCCATCCGGGCTAAATGACACGCTTTCAAAATAACCGATATTCTCTACGTGTTGCCCCGTTAAGTCCACTTTATGTTGTCCGGTGTTTGCGTCCCACAAGCGGATGGTTTCATCCCGACTCATGGTAGCGAGTGTTTTTCCATCGGGACTAAATGACGTGCCAACTACCCAAATGCCATGTCCTGTGATCGTTTTTTGCTGTTCTCCAGTTTTTGCGTCCCATAGCCGAACCGTATGATGTGAATCGGCACTCGTAAGCGTTTTTCCATCGGGGCTGAACAACACGTGATTGACCTGATCTGTATGGTTGAGTATATTTCTTAGTTCTCCAGTTTTCGCATCCCATAGACGGATATTTTTGTCTTCACTGCCAGTTGCGAGGGTTTGCCCATCTGGACTGAAGGAGACGCTATAGATAGTCTCCGTATGTCTAAATGTTTTATGAAGTGTTCCAGTCTTTACATCCCACAAGCAAACGGTATTATCTCTACCGCCACTTGCGAGCGTCTGCCCATCTGGGCTGAACGACAGACTATAAACATTTTCCGCATGACCTATGAGCGTCTTTCTGAGTTTTCCGGTATCTGTATCCCATAGTGGGATTGGGCCACCCGAATACGCCCCTGCGAGTATCTGCGCGTCAGGACTGAACACTAAAACGCGTCTGTAATTAAGACGTGTAGCGATTGTTTTTTTCTGCTTGCCCGTTTTTGCATCCCACAGATGGATGCCTTTGTAATCTACACTTGCAAGTGTCTTTCCATCCAGACTAAGTGAGATAGGGCTACGCATACGCATATCTTCAAATGTTTGCCTATGTTCCCGTGCGGCAACATCCCACAATACAACATTGTCTAAACTTCCACTCACGAGGGTTGTGCCATCCGGGCTGAACGATATATTCTCAATACCAACACCGAACTCACCTGGCCTGAGCAATGCGAGTTCTTGAAGCGTCTCCGCATCGTAGAGCCAAACGCCGACAGAACTGGCGACTGCTAATAGAGTGCCATCTGGAGAATATTGTATATCATTGATCCTGCCTTTACCGATGCGGGCTTTGGCACCTTCGGGTAAGCCCCATTGCGTATAATCTTGGGCGAAGCTGCTCGGTAGGTATAGCGTTGAAAAGATAAACAGCACCAAAAGAATAGGAAATGAAGTGGGTTTCATATACTCAGATTCCTCTTGCCTAATTGAACACTGTCAACTACCCAAGCCTAAAGACTTGGGCTTGTAACAGCGTCAAACAGAAATAACTGCTCGGCGTGTTTAAAGCCTTTGTCTCGTGCTTCGTTCTTGTTTCTCGCTTCATCGAGGGTGGAAACCCACCGCTCTCCACGAAAGGCAGCAGCTGCCTTAAAAAGAATGTTTAATGCAGCGTTGTGGTCGCGGTCTAAAACTGTGCCACAAAACTGACAATCAAAAGTGCGTATCGCTAAAGAAAGTTTCTTTGGCGATTTCTTACCACAACTTGAGCAAGTTTGCGAAGTGTTCTTGGGATCGACTTGGTGGAAGTGCAGACCGTCTCTTTCGGCTATGTCGGCACACCACTTAAAGAAGATACCCCAAGACGCATCAGATATGCTCTTGCTGAGGTGTTTGTTCTGAACCATATTCGAGGTGTTTAGGTTTTCGGCTATCAATACATTGTTTTCTTTATGGTGGTAGAGTTTGTAAACGAGTTTCCCGATAAAATCTTTGCGTCTGTTCGCAGTCCGTTCTTGGTGCAAAGCGGACGCATGCACGGCTTTATACCAACGTTTACTGCCTTTTTTACGGCGCGCCATCGTCTGATTATGTTTATGAAGCAGTCCTTCGGCTTGCCGATACCATTTTGGGTTATCTTCCTTTTCACCTTCGGAAGTCGTCAGGTAATGCGTCGTGCCAACGTCAACAGCAATCGCAGCCGTCGGTTCAATTTTCGGTGTATCAGGGAGTTCACAGGAAATATGAGCATACCAACCACTCGCTTTTTTTACAAGCGTCACTTCTTTCGGGTCGCCTTGAAGCGGGCGGTGCATATAGATTTTGACTTCGCCAAGTTTCGGCACTTTCAAACGGTCATGTTTCCAT
>JAJDXV010000032.1 GCA_022823085.1 Candidatus Poribacteria bacterium | reverse complement strand
AGTTAGCCTTCCCCGTTCCCTCGCCTTTTTCTTGTTGCTTCTCACCTTGTCGTTTCCAACAACGCAATTACAGTAAGGCATACAAAGTTGGGCTTTTGTAGTGGGTATTCTCCACATTTATTCACTTTTGCCGTATCGCACTATATTGTAATTATAACATATTTTTATTTTTATGTCAATTTTTTTGGTGTTCGAGTGAGATTTGTTTTCGTTAACCTAACTACTTTAGTTAGAAAATAGCGATTGTAGGGTACATTTACAGTGGGATATTGCGGTTGGATGTCTGCTAAATCTGATATAGACGGGGTTTAAAACCCCGCCTGCAAAAGGGTTTGTGTCAGTCTTGGTGAAAAAGATGATATTAACTTAAGGGTTCCACCAATAGGTCATCTTGGCGACGACGGTCGAATCGAGCAAGACAGTTTTTGTGGTGCCGTCGGTATCGTAGGTCTGGTTGAAAACGAAATAGAAGTCGCTGCCTGGACGATAGATGTAATTAATCAAGAGATTGGCGGACACAACGTCACTTTCTGTGTTCCACTGTGCAAAGAGTTTTGCAAAGAGTGCTGTGGTAAACGAGTAATCCAACCTGCCTCTGAAGAGGTTGACGTAAACGGGACGCGGCTGTCTATCGGTAAAATACGCTGTCGGTAAATTCACTATCTGGTTTAATTGGTACGATGCGCTTACGCTGATATGCCCGTTCGGTTTGAGGGTGGTTTGTAGGTATGCCCTCCGCACTTCGCCTTGATAGAAATCTTCAATTCCGCCGCCGATACTTGTGCTAATCGGTCGACTATCACTGCTGGAGGCACGGAAGCCAAATGCGTTAGAATAATACTCCCCTGTTGGAATCTCTACGCCATCCCGAAAATCGAAAACTTCATCTAATTTTTCAAAGGTGCGTCCAACGTTAAAAAAGATGGATTCTCCCGAACTAAATTCAAACCAGTTGGTGTAGGAGATGTCCCATTCTTCTAATTCGTTGTCGTGATTGAGGATATAGTTCACCTCTGGTCCGGTCCAAATTTGTCGAATGCCGAATTTTTGGGGCATTGGTACCCAACGGGTCTCACCGCGAATTTGCCGGATACCGGTGCGTCTAACATATCCGACAGCGGGGTTAAAATCTTCGCCGATATCGGTATATGAGCCCTCTACGCGGAAATATCTGCTCCGCCAGTTGGAACCGATATACCATGCATTATTCTGTCCGGGTGCGTCTGGTTCAAACGTTCGAGACCAGAGGCCTCGTACATCGAGGCTGTCATTGGGTCGGTATTCAAAATCGAAGCCGCCTGCGCGGTTGTAGTTCTCAATTTCGTCTTTATTCACGAGGATCGCGCCCATCCGCGAACCGGAAGCGATGTCTTTTGTAATTCGGACGACAGAATAATTAGTGCGTGGAATGTCGATTGGATCATCTTCTGTATCGTCATGGAATTTATCTGTCAGGACATTGAGGAAGCCTACGCCGTAAGAGCCGACTTTTCCACTTGTTTTTCCGCCGAATATAATAGGGATAGCGTTTCCCTCAGTGAGTCCGATTCGTCTACTATAGAAAAGGAGCATCGGTGGCGGTCGTCGGAAGCTGGTGCGCGGTACGCCGAAATCGAAGAGTCCGGCGCCTTCTAAAAAGAAGGGACGCTTTTCGGGGAAGAACAGGCTAAATCGTGTCAGGTTTACCTGCTCCTCATCTGCTTCGACTTGTGCGAAGTCAGTGTTGAGGGTAAGGTCAGCGGTAAGGTTTGAGGTGATACCGTATTTTGCGTCAAAACCGAATTTAAATTCGCGTGTTGTCTGGAGTGTTGCGTCATCGTCGCTGACTTGCGTGATTCCGGGCAGAATGTAGGGGAGGAATTCTAAGTTCCGAGAGGGTGCGATCCCTTCGAGTCCGACGAGGCTGCCGACGTGTGCTGTTCGGTATTTTGCTCTGCCGCCGTAAGAGGCGGGAACGGGTGTCCATATTCCTTCTTCTTGATGGCGCGCGATTCCGCGCCCTGCATTGATACCCCAGGTCATCGGATCGTTCTTTTCAAATCGGAGTTGACTAAACGGGATGCTGAGTTCAGCGGTCCAGTAGGAATCGTTGATTTTCGACTTGCATTCGACGACGGCATCCCAGTCCGTGTTCATAGTATCGCCGCTGTTTGTGATGGCTCTGTCTTGTATTGCGCCGAGCGGGTTGAGACGGAAGAAGAAACCGCTCCGTTTGTCGTTATATGTATCGAGTAGTACGAAAACGTTGTCATTTTCGTGTAGGTCGCGTGCATCCCGTCGCATCTCATTTGCGATGAGTTTAGACATATCGGAGTCGTGGCAGGTGAACCCGAAGTAGATATTCTCATCATCGTAGAGTATCCGAAGTTCTGTTGTTTCGGTAATGTTCTCGCCTTCGTTTGGCTCTACTTGGATAAACTCGTTCATCGGTTCGGCGTGCTGCCAATCTGCTTCGGTTAGATCGCCGTCAATCTCAATGCTCTGATATGTGCGGTATGCCTTAATTTGTTTAGTGCCTAACTCGGCATGCGTACTGGCGGCGATGGCGTTCAACAGTGTCATGAGAAACAGGGAGATTCCGATTTTTTGGAATTTCGATAGAGAAGATAGTAGATGTCTGTCCAAGAGCGTTGCCTCCTTTGGGTAAAGCGTTTATGCTTTATAAAGACGAAAAAGGAGACAGATTGGAGTATATAAATTTTACTAAAATTCTAACACCATCGCTACAAACGGGATGATTGGCAATTGCGAGATGGGTTCTTCTTTCGTAAAATTCGGGCTGTAGCGGACTTCAAGTATGTTGTTTCGGTTATAGACGTTCCAAACCTCAAGTGCGAAGCCTAATTTCCAGTCTTGCTCCTTTAACCCGCCGAATAATTGGAAGTAGAGGCTCAAATCTAAGCGGTGATATGGTGCGGTGCGTGTCCATTCTCCATAGATCGGTTGCCATTTCATCTCCTTGGTCCGGAAGCTTGTAAAGATAGTTCGTCCTATCAACGGTGCGTAAAGGACACCGCTCTGGTATTGCCACTTTGCGTTTATATCCAACGCTTTGATAAGCGGAATTGAGACGAGCGATTCTGGTGGCGCGCTGTAACTCGTGGCGATCGTCAGGACGTGTGGACTGTTATAGGTGTAGAACCGATGGAATTTTTCAAAAAGATCCCGACGTTTAGAAACGGTGTAAGTATACGCTATCCATCCATTAAAGGCTTTAGAGATTTCATATTCTAAGGAGACTTCAAATCCGCGCACAAATCCGGTCTCACCGTTCTGATACTGCCTTTCATCTTCATTGTATGCGATGAGGTCACGGAGTGTTTTGTAGTAACCTGCGAGATGTATTTCTGCGCCGAACGGTAGCGGTTGTTTCAACTCAAGGACGTAATGCGTTGCGAGACTCGGTTCGAGGTCGGCATTTGGTGTTACACCGAGGACGGTCTGATCGAAGCGTGGATTCTGTGCGTAGCGTCCATAACTGAAGTAGAGCGTTGTTTTTGCCGGTAGGTCCAGGCGCAGTTGTCCGCGGGGTTGCCACGATAGGCTATCTGTAAGATTAGCGTAACTCGCTCGGATTCCGAGGGTGCCGAAAAGCCCGAAATGCTTAGAAGCGAAAAAATTGTGTTGAGATTGGAGATAGCCTTCTAAACTGTGGAGATTTCGGGTTTTTGTAACATTGACTTTTTTAAGGTTCTGCCGGATTCGGTACGCATAATTTGGGTCTCCCTCTTCAGGTCGCCGTGTGCCGTGACTCATAACCGTTGAAGGATTGTTTGATAGCAAGTAGCCGAATTCGACATCGGTTTTCTCTGAAGTTGTCGTATAGTTAAAATCATTCCGAAGTGCGTAGACAGATGCTGCAGTACGATAGTAATAACCTTCACCGAAGGCTATTTCGTTTTGAGAAAATGAACGGGTGAGTGATAAGATTGACCGGAATTGCGGCAAGAGTTGAGAATAGAGATGGATTCCTTGAACATCAAACGGGTTTTCCGAGTTTAAGGGGCCTTGGAGATCGCTATCGTGGACTTCTTGTGATCCTAATTGCAATTTAAACGCGTCATAAGCGGTAACTGCGTTAAGAACAAGTCCGTGATTACTGTTGAGTTTGTAAACGCCTTTTAATTGGTAGCTCCAAAAACGCGGGACCTGTCGTACCAGATCTTCGACTTCTACTAAGCGTGATGCCAATTCAAAGAGTGGTTCCAAGTAGCTAAGTCTACCAAAAGCGTACCAATACCCTTGTCCGCTTAATGCTTTATCTAAATAGTCAGCGTCGTTCCACACCGGTGTTTCGTTGATTTTGTTGGCTTCGATATCTTTTAGATTTTCCGTTTGGTTGCTAAAATCAAAAGCACCGTTGAAGAAGGCTTCGGAATAGATGAAGCTGGGTTTTATTGTTCCATCGAACCGTCCTAAAGATTCCCTGTTTTTTGGGACTGAGTGTATGTCGATGACGGCTTGCGAGTCTGCGCCGAACTCGGCACCGAAACCGCCAGGGTACACATCAATTTGCCCAATAACTTCAGAGCTGACCACTGAGACAATACCGAGGAGATGATACGGGTATCCTAAAGGGAGTCGGTCAAAGTAATAGAGATTATCTTCCGGGGCACCGCCGCGTACAGAAAGGACACCAAGAAAATCGTTTACGGTTGCGACACTTGGGAGTCGTGCTATGCCGCGAAGTGGATCGCCTGCGCTGCCTGGCGTTTTCTTGAGTAATTCTCCGTCTAAGGTTTGTCTTGATTTTCTTTCTATCCGTTTGCCCTCAACAGTTACTGGGTCTAACGTAACGAGGGGATCCTCGGCTTCATCCTCTATAACTTCTGATGTAGCGGTATCCTCGGTTTCGGCGATAGCACTTAACGGTATTAAGCAGCAGATTATTAAATAGATTAATGTCTTTTTCAACGTTTTGTCTCCGTAGCATTTATGGTAAATTTAACGACTTGTGTTAGTTAACTCTTTGTTTTTACCGTTTTCACAGATATTGGGTTTTGTGTGATAAACATATCGTCCCTATGGGACTAAAGAGTGTATCTGACGTTTTTCTATAAACATATTGAAGAAACACCCAAGCAAA
>JAJDXV010000041.1 GCA_022823085.1 Candidatus Poribacteria bacterium | reverse complement strand
TAGGACTTACGCAATTTTGACTATAGTTCGTTTTGTTAGATGAAATTTTTCGGAAAACACAGCGTTTTTGGAACACAATCTAACAGATTGTGGTACATAAAGAGGAGCATGCGTAAGTCCTAATAAAATAAAATCCTCCTGCTCACAGCTAACGACTCATGAAAAACAGATAAAGGAGACTTATTATGACAAATCAAAATACAAAAGTCCAAGCGGCGGTTGTCGGACTCGGTTGGCCCGGGATGCAACACCTCAAAGGTTATATCGCTGACTCGCGTTCAGAGGTCATCGCCGTCTGTGATTTAGACAAAATACACGCTGAAGAGGTAGCATCGGAATATAAAATACAGAATGTTTACACCAACCACTTAGAGATGTTAGAGAATACGGATATCGATGCGGTGAGTGTTTGTCTGCCGAATTTTCTTCATGCGCCGATCTCGATTGATGCGTTGAACGCCGGTAAACATGTGCTTTGTGAGAAACCGCCTGCTCGGAGCGCACAGGAAGCAAAGGCGATGGCGGATGCAGCCACCGAAAACGGTAAGACGCTCATGTACGCACTCGTGCAGCGGTTCGGCGGAAATGCCCAACGCCTGAAACAACTCGTCACGGCTGGTGAACTCGGCGACATCTATTTCGGTAAAGCTGCTTACGTCCGTCGTCGCGGGATTCCTATCGGTAAAGAGGGTTGGTTTGTTGATAAAGAACGTTCCGGTGGTGGCGCACTCATTGACATCGGTGTACATGCGTTGGATTGTATCTGGTGGTTAATGAATTCGCCAAGACCCGTTGAAGTTATGGGTGCCGTCTATTCTCACTTCGGGCATCTCGTGCCGGATGATGTCAAATACGATGTCGATGACGGCACCTTCGCACAGATTCATTTTGAAAACGGCGCGACCATTATTCTTGAAACGACCTGGGCACTGAACCTACCCGGCGATAACTACATCAAAGTGGCGGGAACCAAAGCAGGTGCGACGCTCAATCCGTTCACGCTTTACACCGAAGAAGACGGCAAAGAGATCGACAAACCGCTCAACGCACCACGGATAAACGGGTTCGATGAAGAGGTAAAGCACTTCGTGGGGTGCATAGTAGAGGGTGAGGAACCGATATCTTCAGCGGAACAGGGGATTATGTTGATGCAAATGCTGGACGGTATTTACGAATCCGCAGAAAAGGGACAGTCCGTCCATATCGCTGATCTCAGCACCCCTAACGGATGAGACCTCTCTACTTGACTTTCAATGTTTATTTCGCATTTGTAAGGAAATCGTTCCAGAGGCGAATGCAATATCGGGTTGCCAACCTCGCTGGCTTGACGACCAATTTCTTTTTTCTCCTGGTACATATTTTTGTCTATACCGCTTTTTATGCTGCAAGCACCGAACCGCAACCGCTTAACCTGAATGAAATTATTACCTATTTCGTTCTTTGTCAGGTCTCTTTCATGTTGATGCCGTTCTGGGGTGCGCGTTCTGAAGTTACGCAAGCGATTAAGGACGGTAGTGTCGCACTCCAATTAACGAAGCCTGTCGATTTTCACGCCTATTGGTTCGCGGATGAATGTGGTAGAGCCTGCTATTTCCTGCTCATGCGTGGGTGCCCGACCTTTCTTATTAGTATCCTCTTTTTTGAAGTTACAATTCCACAGCAATTTACTGTTTTTATGGCGTTCGCAGCTTCAATGGTGCTTGCCATTTTCATGAGTGCTGCGATCATGATAACAATTTTTAGCAGCGCGTTCTGGACACTCGATACAGCCGGAATTTCTGGGATGTCCGGTTCCGTAATCATGCTATTTTCGGGGATGTTGGTTCCCATTGCCCTCTGGCCGGAATGGTTGGCACACATCGCCGAGTGGTTACCATTTGCTGGATTGATTGATGTCCCGTTTAGTATCTATTTGGGTAAGACTACAGGGGGCGCGATCCTGACGGCTATAGGTAAACAGATGATGTGGTGCATCATTTTTCTTGGACTGGGACGCTTTTTTTTAAGCCGTGGATTTTCTCGGCTCGTCATACAAGGTGGATAGAGGTACTTCTCAAATGCATCATCTCTCACTCTATCTCCATTTCGTCAAACTTCGCATCCGATCACAGATGGAATATCGGTTCTCATTTGTGTTTGACCTGTTTTCCCAAGCAAGTATTGCTGTTATCGACTTTTTTATGATTGCGCTGCTCTTTAACCGTTTCAAAGAGTTAGCGGGATGGCGTCTATGGGAAGTCGGATTCCTTTACGGTATGATCGGAGTCTGTTTTGCTGTTGCTGAAATGGTTGGCAGGGGATTTGATGTCTTTCAGAATAGCGTGGTACGCGGCGATTTCGATACGATACTCATTCGTCCGCTCGGCACTTTCTTCCAAGTTTTTTCACAAGATTTCCTGCTCCGTCGCGTCGGTCGGTTTTCGCAAGCCTTTGTCATCCTACTGATCGCTAATTCGCAATTGACGATCTCTTGGTCATTTGTGAAGGTCGGGTATCTGCTGGTTTCACTGGTCAGTGGTACCAGTTTTTTTATCGGGTTGTTCGTGATTGGCGCGACCAGCTGCTTCTGGACAATTCAATCGATAGAGATCATCAATATTTTTACGAACGGCGGCGTTTTCATGGGGAGTTATCCGTTTTCGATTTATCGGCGTTGGTTTCGGCACTTTTTCACGTTTATCGTTCCGTTGGCGTGCGTCAACTATTTTCCAGCCCTTTTTTTAATGGAAAAGGTTGTGCCTTCGGGTGTTTCGACGCTTGGCGTGTACTTGGCACCTTTCGCAGGATTCCTTTTTTTAGGTATCACGATGCTGTTCTGGCGATGGGGTGTATTGCATTATCAAAGTACGGGACATTAGTAGTTAACAGTTAACAGTTGACAGTACGGTTGCTACGCAACCTTTCAGTACTCAGTTAAAGAGGTATATTGTGGAAGTTGCAGCAAGTGTTCCAGTCACAAGGTGTTAACTGATAGCTATTAACTGAAAGATTTTTCGCAGAAAAATCGTACCAACAACCCTTAAAAAATATGATTGAAGTTGAGAACCTCAGCAAAACCTTCAAAGTCTATCACCACCGCCAAGGTTTTTTCGGGAGTTTCGTGAACCTCTTTTCCCGCAAACACCGTATTGTTCAAGCGGTGGACAACGTTTCGTTCTCCATAAAACGCGGCGAAGTCGTGGGATACTTGGGGCCGAACGGTGCCGGAAAGTCAACGACCCTTAAGATGCTGACCGGCATTTTGGTGCCGACATCAGGGCGTGTGACTGTGAACGGTTATATCCCGCATCGTCAACGGAAGGAGAACGCCAAACACATTGGCGTGGTGTTCGGGCAGCGTTCGCATCTCTGGTTCGATCTACCTGTGCAGGAGTCGTTTGAGCTGCTGCAGCGCATCTATCGGATTCCGCAGGTAGAATATAATCAGAATGTAGAGATGTTCGATGCGTTGCTGAATATCGGTAAGTTTTTTCGGACACCTGTCCGTCAATTGAGTCTCGGACAACGGATGCGTGCCGACATCGCCGCCGCACTGCTTCACAATCCGGAGGTCCTGTTCCTCGATGAACCGACGATCGGGTTGGACGTTGTTGCTAAGGCGCGGATCCGTCAATTTATTCAGCAGATAAACACCGAACGACAGGTAACGGTCGTTCTAACGACACACGATTTAGACGATGTTGAGAAACTCTGCAAACGCGTCATCCTTATAGACAAAGCGCGGCTCTGTTTTGATGGGGAACTCGCTGCACTCCGACGACTGCTCTCAACAGAACGGATTTTGAGCGTCGATTATGCTGAAACCTATTCAGACATCAGCATCCCCCAAGCACACGTTACCTATCAGGAGGGCAATCGCGTCCAATACCGGTTTTCGCCAGAGGAGATTAGCACGGCAAACCTTATCGGTGCAATACTCCAGAGGTTCAAAATCGTAGACATATCGGTTCAAGAACCTGATATTGAGGAATTAATCAAAACTGTCTATGAGGATAACCGCGCACTCGAACAGAGGTTTACTGAAACGGACGCAATTGACTTGACAAACCGAAATACGTAGGGTAAAATGTATCAATGGATTTTGATGAATCTGATGGATCAAGAGCTAACTAAACGCAATTTCTAAATTAGGAGGAACAATCCAAATGAGCCTTAAAGCTATTAGAACAATCTGCGTCCTCACTGCGCTGCTTACCGTGTTCTGCTATGTGAACATGGCTGACGCACAGGATTTCGTGACAGACGGCCTCGTTGCCGTGTACACGCTCAATGATGCGGATATAGACGGTAAAGTCGTCAAAGATATCTTTGGTGGAAACGACGCTGAACTCGTCGGTAGCCTCAAATCTGTTGAAGGGGCAACCGATGCCACCGGAGAGGCGTTGGAGTTTGAAGGAAAAGTCGAGAACTACATTCAAATCCCTGAGCTCGGTGAGTACGAAGTTGTGTCTATTGAGTGCTACGCGCTGGAAGCTCAGTTCGGTGGTATTCAAGGCATCGTCTCGACATGGCAGTGGGCCGCTGGTAAAGTCCATTTCAAATTCGAGGGTAACCAGATTCAAGTTCACAAAAACGACGGTGTTAAGATTACTATGAATGCTGAAACTGACACTTGGTACCACATCATCTACACCAGCAATACCAAAGACAATGAGCTTAAACTGTACGTTGATGGTGAGTTGGCTGCTGAAGGGAACGCTGGGACTACGCCTGAACTTATGAACGAGCGGCGCATCGGCAGTGAACACGACGGTAGATACCTCATCGGTATGATAGATAACGTCCGTATCTATGACCGGATACTTGAGGAAGATGAGGTAAAGCAGAATTTTGAATCGAAAAGCGATCAACTGCCTGTGGAACCTGCCGGTAAACTCTCAACCACTTGGGGACACCTCAAAGGATTGAGAAACTAAAAAGAGCCTCACGAAAACCGAACCGATTTACAGACAGTTCGGTCATCAGATGTCCGTCAAATTTTGGCGGACATCTTCGCTTAAAGGCAAATCCAGATGAAACCGATTCAAAAGGCAATTATCCCGATAGCGGGATACGGGACACGCCTCTTTCCAGCGACGAAAGCCGTACCGAAAGCACTCTTTCCGATCATCGCAGAAGACGGGATCGCGAAACCTGTGATTCAACTGATTATTGAGGAGGCGTTATCGGCGGGTGTGGAAGCCGTGTGCCTCGTCGCGCAACCGCAACAGGTCGATCCGATTGCCGACTATTTCTCCGGCACTGTCGCCGATGCGATCCTTGAAAAACCGGAGTTGGCAGCACAAGCGGAACGGTTAGTAGAGATTGGACAACGGCTGCATTTCGCTATTCAGGAGAAACCGGAAGGATTCGGACATGCTATCTATTGCGCAAAAGATTTCGCCGCAGGTGAACCGGTCATGATCCTGCTCGGTGACCATCTCTATATTTCCGAATCAGAGACCGCGTGCGCGAAACAGTTAGTGGATGTCTACGCAGAAGTCGGGCAGTCCGTGACGAGTTTGGATCTCTGTCATGAAAGTGAACTCTCGCGCAACGGTATCGTTCACGGTAATCCCGATCCCGAATCCGAACGGCTCTACACTTTAGCGCAAATCGCCGAGAAACCGATGGCTGCGTTTGCGCAGCAGCACCTCCGCGTTGAAGGGATACCCGAGCAGCAGTATCTCTGTAACTTCGGCATAGACCTTCTTACACCGCTCCTCTTTGATATACTCGATTACAACTACAAGCACGGAATCGTAACACACGGCGAGATTCAATTGCGGGATGCGATGTCAGAGATGATCAAACAGGAAGGCATGTCAGGCTACCGCGTCGCAGGTCAGCGTTACGATACCGGCAACCCACAGGAATTACTCCGGACTGTGAACGCCTTTGGATTACAAGGTCCCTATCGGGAGGCTTTGCTTAGATAGCGTTTTGTTTGACAACGAGTTTCAGATGTGCTACTATGTAGGTGAGGTTATCTAATATTCGAGCGCTTAACAGCAGTTTGGAAAATGTGGAGCACAGTCCATCTTCAAAATCAATGAATGACTACAACACACAGTTTTAACTTGGTCAAACCACTCGTAGTATTATGACATTTCTTGATGAAATATGCACGAAAATCAGAAACGGGCAGTTTGAGTTATCCGAACACGCTGTTGAGCAAAGCAGTCTTCGTCATATCAGTTTATCAGAAGTTCTTGAAGCTATTGAAGATAGTGAAATAATTGAAGATTACCCAAACGACAAGTATGGTCCAAGTTGTCTGATTCTCGGATTCACCCGATTGGAAAGGCCTCTGCATATTCAGTGTAGTTATCCATCAAGGCCTTTGGTTAAGATCATTACTTTGTATGAACCTGATCCGTTACGATGGATTAATTTCAAAACGAGGAAAAAAAATGTCTAACAACGTGGCTTGGAATGAAACTTTAGTTGAGAAGAGTGTGACCTACACCATTGAAATAAATGGTCAGTTCGTTCTGATTGAGAATGTGCCTGCCCGAGTTAACGTTGATACAGGAGAAAAATACTTCTCGCCAGAAACCGTTGAGCGTTTACATCAAGCAGTATGGGGAAAATGCCGCCCTACTCGCACTATCGCAACACCTGTGTATGAGTACACCGAATTGACCGAACAATAAGCCGAAAACCTGACTCGTCCTAACGATCTCTTACCCTAATGTTTCCCCGACTTCTAAGGGGACAATTTCTACGTCCTGTGAAGCCGTTAGTTGACGCAGTTCTTCCGGTGTTCCTGTTAAGAGTGGAAAGGTGCCGTAATGGATCGGTAGGATCGCTGGCACGTTAAGCAGCTGCGCGGCGTACGCGGCTTCACGGGGTCCCATTGTGAAATGGTCCCCTATTGGGAGGAGTGCCAGATTGGGTTGGTAAATCTCACCGATAATCCGCATGTCTCCGAAGACATTCGTATCCCCGGCGTGGTAGATTTTATAGCCGTTTGCAAATTCGATCACGTAGCCTGCCGGTTCACCGAGATAGACTGTTGTGCCGTCTTCCTCTGTGAAGCTGCTGCTATGGTTCGCTGAAACCATAGTCGCCTTCATGCTACCGACGGTGACAGTGCCTCCCTTGTTCATCCCGATTGTGTTGTCAACGCCGTGTTTACTGAGCCATCCGGCGATTTCGACGATAGATACGACTGTCGGCGAATGTTTTTTAGCGAGCGGCACAGCATCGCCAATGTGGTCGGCGTGTCCATGCGTTATCAGGATTACGTCAAGTGCGTCGAAGGTTTTGAGTGCATCGGGACAGACGGGGTTGTTTGTCACCCATGGATCAATCAAGATTGTTTGTCCGTCCGCTTCGATTTTGAAGGTGGAATGTCCGAGCCATGTCAGGCGAATACCGTTATTAAGTCTCATTTTTTTAATTATTCCTTAAAATAATGTTTTTTAGTCTTTGTGCGATGATTTCTATTTCTCTGGGCATTAGGGTTTGTCCATTAATGAGGACCCCGTTCGCGCCTGCGCCTGCGATGTCGATTGCGGGTTCACCTTCCGCGAGTTGCTGAAGGATTTCGTTCCGTGTGATACCGAGCTGCGCCTCGTCAAATCTGATTTCGGTGCGTGGCATCGGCTGCCCGGCTTCGGAAGGGAAACTGCGATGGACTGTAACGCCTTGTATGTCTGCAAAAACTTCGTTGTAATAGGTAACCTGATCTTCATAAGACTGCTGTAGTTCCGTATGGTTCTGTCCCAAGTACCACTCTACAGCAGCGAGCAGCCCTACCAATTCTTCCTTACCCACTTTCATACCTCTACCGATGAAAGGGTGCGGGGGACCGTTGAAAGCGATCGCCTCAATCAACGATCTACTTCCGACGATCAGTCCGCTGCTTTGGGGGCCGCACAAACCTTTCCCGCCGCTGAAGAGTGCTAAATCCGCGCCCATCTGCGTGAAATACCAGAGGTTTTCAGGCGGTGGCAGCTGCGCTGCGGCATCAACGATGAGCGGCACATTATGCCTTTTCGCAATTGCGATGGCTTTTTCATAAGGTACCCAGAGATGCTCTCTGCCGGGGTTGGCAAAATAGAAGACCGCAGCGGTTTTCTCAGTGATAGCGTCTTCTAATTCGTCAGGCGTTGTTCCATTTTCGTCGCCGATCTCCACGAATGTGACACCAACCTGACGCACAGCGAAGTCGTATCCGACGCGACCGTGGCGATGAACGATGACTTCACTTTTCATAGACGCGTCAAGGTGCGGTAATTTCTCACGTTTGGTTGGATCCAGTCCGGTGATACACGCTGCGGTGCTGAGGGTTAGGGCAGCGGCGGCACCACAGGAGACATAAGCCGCTTCGTTGTGGGTGAGTTTTGCGATCTCTTCACCGACGCGTTTTTGGAGCTCAATGATGTCTACGAAGTGCTTAGAAGCGTCAGCCATCGCAGCGACAACCTCCGGCGGCATAATGGAGCCTCCGAGTCGTGTGAGCGTTGCGTTGCCGTTAATCACTGTGCGGATGCCTAAGCGTTCATAGATATTCATATTTTAGCAGTTATAAGTCGTTAGTTATAAGTCGTTAGTTATAAGTTATAAGTTATAAGTCTGGTTTCTGATGCTTGATTATCTCTTTTAGGACTTACGCACTTTTGGCTATAGGTGGCTCTGTTAGATGAAATTCTTCTGAAAACACAGCGTTCTGGTGTCACAATCTAACAGATTTGCGGCGTACTCGCCCAGATGCGAAGTGCATCGTGGTACAAAAGAGCGAT
>JAJDXV010000061.1 GCA_022823085.1 Candidatus Poribacteria bacterium | reverse complement strand
TCCATCTTTGGTTTTTACAGGCACAAACATAAGTTTGTATTCTCCTTTTCAGGGTATATGTTGCCCCATCCAGATCACGTATCAGAGCGGGTATAGACTTGGGGAGCATCCATACCATTTTCGGGTGTGCCACCACCAGAGACGCGATATTTTACTGTAGTCAACCGTTTAACTTGTGGGTCCCCGTGTGGCTACGGATGTTCACAAGCCCAAGTCTTTAGACTTGGGTAGTTGACACCTATTAAAACCTAATCCGTAGAGACATGCGATGGCTGCCGCCCAATGCGGGGTGGTTCGCAAACGCATAGTCTAACCCAGCTCCGGCACCTGTAACGAAACTTAGGTTCAATCCGACACCTGCCGTCAAACGCCGAATGCTTTCAATACCTTTGCGCTCATCAAAACCGATCCGCAGCGAAAGCAGATCGAAGAGCGTCCACTCAGCACCGCCGTGCAATTCAACACCATCCTTGATATAGGTATCCAAAGCCAAGATGAGTGTGCTACGGAAGATAGCGAGCGCATGCGTTGTCGCAATGCCGATTTTCAGATTCGGCGATATCGTCTCAGTATGTGATGTCAGGTCTACCGATGGCGGCGGCGTGTTCCAATAAATTTTTGTCCGAAAAGCGTCGCTCGCTTGTAATCCGAGTGTTAGTCGATGCGGTTTCTCGGCAGCAGTGGTTGCAACGAAACCGATGTCAGCACCACCACCGATGGCGTTTGTGGTTCGATAGCTGCTCATATAGAGAAGTTTAAGTGTACCACCGAGATGGAAATCGACAACATCGAAGGAAGGGATTGTCCAACCAGATGAGAGAAGGAAAGCGTTGTCTGTATTGTTGAAAGTACCGATCACTTTTGGACGATTCGTCGGTCCGACAGGACGACTCACGACCGGGAGGCTGGTGATCGGAATATCGTTAACACCGACACGCAGCCAACTGACACCGATCGCGCCACGATCTTTCAGGGGGTGGACGTAACTCACAAAATCGTAAGCATCCTGTCCGTTGAGTGTGGAATGCATGAAACTGACCTCGTATCGAGTGAGCTGCCCCAACCCAGCAGGATTCCAGTAAGCCGCGTAAGCGTTGTCGCTCAAGGCAGTCCCCGCGCCACCCATAGCGAGTGCGCGTGCCCCGACACCGAGCGTCAGGAAGTCCGCCGTGTATTTTGAATCCACGGACTGGATACCAACGGACAACACAATTATGAGCACAATGAAGTATATGATGTATTTTTTTATAGTTTTCATGAAGGAAATTTAAAATTAACGGAGTTTCATCATTTTCAGTATTTCGGTAATATCTTTTTCACCTTCACGTTTAATCTGGAGTTTAGCGTAGTAAACGCCATTTGCCACCTCAACCCCATCCGCATCTCTGCCATCCCACTCTACCATCAAGAACCCGGGAGTCGGCGGTATAGAGAGCTCCCGAATCATCCGTCCGCTTAACGTATAAATCTTTACCACGAGTGCGTCCGCCGGTGCTGTTAATTCACAGGTGAGTGTGGTTTTACGGGGGAACGGATTCGGATAGTTCAGAAATGAGAGCAGCTGCAAGTTGTCGTGAACCCGGAACGTGATGCGTTTTGTGTCGGTATTTCCATGTGTATCGCTCGCTGTCAACCGAAGTTCGTACTCACGCGGTTCAAGCTCTGGCGACGGGTACGTCAAAACGAGTTGATTCGAGCCAGGGTGGTGCGTCAGCTGATACGCTTCTGGTGCAATACGTTCATATTCACCAGACACCCTCCCAAGTTCTAATAACAGGGGTCGGGTCAGATAATCGAGTCCACTCGGATCGGTTAATGTTGCCCCGATAAGGGGTTCGGGGTCTGTTGCATCCCCTGGAACGAAGTGCTGCTGGTTACCGATAGTGAGTTGGATGTCTGGTGGCACGGTGTCGTCGCTGTAAACGAGCGTGATGGGTCCGAGCCTATCGGTAGTCGCGCGAATAGTCCCAATAGGTCGGGTTTCAAAGCGGAATCTGTCGCCCGGTGTAAACGGATTTTCGCCATGTGTCAGTTGAAGTTGTAAGCCGTACGGTTCATAGAAGAAGGGTTGTCCGACTGTTCCACGGAGCGGTGCGCCCCCAGATTCGGAACGTAAGACCCCGGTTCTCTCGCCTTCAATCTGAAATTCGGTGTCTGAAAGGAAAAAGACGATCCATTGGTCTTCAGGCATCGTAGTGTTCGGTGGTAGTTCAATATAGCTGATAGTTCCGGTACCTCGATTGGTATCTCTGAAACCGGCAGGGGACCAGCGTAATTCTTGTTGTAACGGTTCTTCAACATTCGGCCCGCCTTCCAATGTCTGATTGAATACTGTTAGGTTAAATGTCCAGACATCGCCAAATACGAATGAATTTTCGAAGTCTTGTTCTATATCAAGAGCGAATCCATGGGTCCAATTCGGGTAGTCTATACTGAAACTTGTGAGTTGCTCCGCTGGCGAAATAATTTCTAATTCACCGAGATTTTCTGGATTGCTTACACCCTCCGCAAAAGGTGCATGGAAGACGCGGTAGGTGCGGGGTCCTGTAAAAAAGAGAACGTATTTGCCGACCAATGCGCTTTCAGGTTGAATGCGGACATCTCGAAGTTGCCCGCCACCGACATTCTCTGCATTCATGTTTGTTACATGTATACGCCGCCTTAATGTTCCGGCAGCGTCAGTTAGATGCTGAGAAGGAAGTCGTGTCCAATATCCAAGTGTTGAATTAAACATGTAGACCGCCATCTCACGTCCCCGTGCGGCAACAGCTGCGTCAAGTGTCCCTGTGACATCTAAGCCATCCCTTATCTCCTCCGAACTTCCTAATACCTCTTCGGCAAGCTGGGTTCTAAGGGTCCCATAATCGAAATTCAGATCAATGGATATCAAGTTACCAGTGGCCAGTGGCCAGTGGTCAGTTAAAGAGGTTTCTTGCTGGTAACTGGTAACTGGTAACTGGTAACTTCTTTGCTGATGATGGATTGCTAATGTGTATCCGTAAGTGGAAATGCCGGGGAGCGGTGCGCGCTTGGGATGCCCGTTCTCGTCAACGCCTGTAATTGTGTTTACGGTAATCGGTTGCGTGGACCCGGAACTTGCGGTTTCCGACCCTATAGCAGTAAACCGTTGTGCGTCTAAAGGACGGATTGCAAATACTGCCGCATCCTGAAACGCACCGGGCGGCACCGTAACGACACAATTTCCGTCTAAACTGATAATTTGACCTGAAGCGGCAGCATCAACTGCCCCCATATCAACAGAAATACGCCGATAGGCGATATTATCTTCTTCGTCGTTCTCAAGGATTTCACCCGGACGCTCCGATTCCGTTTCTGTTGCATCAATATAAACAAAGATGTCGTGTAGACCTGGACGCAACGGATCCGTTAGATTCAAAGTTGCCGTCGCAATCGGTAAGACGTTCAACGGATCGGGCTCATAGACCTGTTTCCGATCATTCGCCTCTCCTGAGTTAATCAACGGCGTGCGTTGTAGCCAGTCACCGGGTTGTATCCGTGTGCTGCCCAGAAACGCGGCACCGCTATCAACAAGCATGTCTTCGTCAACATCCGGATTACCATAAAAAAAACTGATTTCGACGGGTGTCTCTATATCAGTGCCTTCTATCTGAACATCTGTTTCCAGAAACCACTGCTTTCGCTCAGCGTTGTAGCCGTAACGAATCATATCAGCCCTCTGTACCCGTACAACAGAGAGGTTCGGATAGACATAAGGATAATATTGCAATCTATCACTTAGTGTGATATTGCCGTCGGAATCCGTGACCTGAATATCGTATCGGACAGCGGAACCGTCTGTAGGTGCCTCTAACGGTTCAGGTGTTGTCCACCACTCGTCCTCGCTGCCTTGAACGAGGCGTACAGTTTCCCACTCGCGCGTCGCTAAATTCCGCCATTTCAGAACCACCAAGAGCAATTCATCACTTTCATCGGAGACCTGAATAGAGATACGAAATTTGTCATCCCCGACCAATTCGGGGCGAATGTCAAGGATTTTAGGGACATTGACAGTAAACCCATCGCCGCCGACAGCGACTGTTGTATCGCTCTGGGCGTAATATTCAACGTGCGCGTCGCCACTTGCAATGTTTTTTGGAACGGTGAAAGTTACAGCCGGATACGTACCGCGGTTAACAGAAAGTGTCTTCGTCAAAACGACATCACCCGTATAGTATGCAACCGGGCCGGCGACCCCTTGAGAAACAGCTGTCTTACCGGGAAATACAGCCTTGACAGTGAGCGTTCCATCAAAACCGGTATTTTTAACAAATTGTTTTTTCTGACTTAATGCGTTGTAATCGGCATCCAAAATATGTCCGGGTGCTATCTGGAGTGTGTCTCCTGGGGCAACTGTCTTCGTCTCAATAGCGGGCTGAATCTCGCCATTAGCGATAGCTATCTGTAAAGCCGGGTCCCCAAATAGCGTGTATTCTAACATGACATCAATCTGTCTGGTCCCTTCGGTGATCAAAAGTTCGGTTTTTGAGTCGAAGCTCAAAGGGCCGAGTTGTCGGACGTTCCGTTTAAAGAGCATATCAAAGATAATACGGTTGAGTGCGTCGTTCCCGCTGGCGTAAGTGAGGCGTGTGGCACTCAACATACCGATGATACCGCCCCTCTCTTTACGCAGCAGTTGCTCCGCCATGCTCGGTTCACCCGGTTCATCAAAATAACCGTTGTAACAGCTCAGCACCAACATGAAAGGGATCCTATCCGTCTCTTCGACCTGATCAATAGATAAGTTGTCGAAGATAATTTCGTGTGCCCATACAACTCGCCCGCCGTGTCCAGCATATTGTGCAAGGACAGCACCCTCACCAAGTGCTTCGATGATCATGTCTTTCGCAACGCGTTGGGGTAGGACATCAAAATCATCAGGTTTTGCCTCGACCTCATCCGTAATATCCTCAAGGAAAATTTCGACGGTCTCGTATCCCAATCGGGTGTGGTCCTTCGCGATCTCGTCGAGGCTCTTCTTAAATATAAAATCTCCGGAATTGCTAACTTCGTCGTCAGCAACGGAGATGATCCTTCTGCGCCAATCGTCGTTTGGCGATGACTGTTCATAAGCCAAGATTTTATCGACAACAGCCTCGGCTTCACTAACGGTTTCGACGCTTAACCTACCGATATAAAAATCTGTGAATTCATCGTGTCCAGAGACGGTTGCATACCAGTGATCTGAGGCTGTACGTCCGAAGGAGTCGGTTCGGATGTAGTGCGTCGGGATATAACCGTCAAGTTCAGGCGGTTCAGCGTGGATTTTCGTATTAATACCACGAAAATCGAAGGTACCGTCGCCGAGGAGGACAACGTAACTCAGTGCGGGTGGTGCCCACGATTGATATGCGTGCGTCAGAAAACTTTTGATCGCTTTCGGGCCGACGGCTCCATCACCGTAAGCGTTATAAATATCGTCGGTTGTGACGACCTTTGTTCGGTATCCGCCACCACCAGATGTGGCGCGCCATGCTGATAGTCGTTCCGCTGCGGACAAGAATTTCGGATGTGTCACAACCAAATAATCGACACCGTGTGTTGCAGTTGTCAAATCCGATGGCGCGACGACTTCGACGCGCTGCGGTTGTCTTAACGCGGTATCAGAAACCGCAATAAACTGTGCACTTCGGGTGTCCAGTGCTTGGAACAGTGCATTATACAAATCGGGACGGGCGGGATCCGGTTCTACGGTTATACCCTGCATCCGAGCGGTAAGGTATGTGCCATCTGTTTCAAAGATGTGGACACCTGGGTCTCGGAACGCCTCAATTCTGTATTGGAGTTTACGTCCGCCGGGAGGCTGTGTGCGTGAAGTATTATCTTCGGTAGGCGATCTGAACCACAGCTCGTCGGCAACAGCGCGAAAAAGTCGAGTATACGCAACAGAGAAACGGTTGAGATAGACATGATATGGATACCGCTGGGTGTCCTCATCAACATTATAATCCACACGGGCAAGAGATAAAACGTTCTGTTCACCGCTTTCACTACTGTTCTTAAACGTATCCCATGTACGCAAAGTCCGCTCAAGAGTAATCGAATCTTGTGAGTTCCACTCGGCGACATCAATTCGGACCCCGTTGATAGCAACTAAAATTTCGTGATCCACCGGTGTGCCACCTTGTAAATCAACAGAGATACGTGACGGATCAAAACTTTTTGCGACATCATAAAGTGGAAACTCAAGGCGCATCTCAGTGCCGTCTCCACCGTTTTTGATACCGTCCCAGTACCAGAAGTCGAGCGAGGTGAACCAGTCGTGTTTATCGCCATCAGTATAGGCGAATTCGAGGTTATTTGTCAGGTAGTCCTCTTCAAAATGGACTTTGGATCGGAAAGTTGGAACTTGTGTTGCCGTTGGATCCGTCGGGCTGGCAGTGACCTGCGGCACGCGCTCCAAAACGCGTTGACTGTTGTCAACCGTGAGCCAATAGATGTTCCAACGACTATACGGATTTTTCGGTTTATGCGCTAAGAAAAAGATAGCATCCTCTGGGTCAAATCTTTTGTCCGCTGCGCCGCTGACATAGATCGGTACGTCTCTGTTTCCGTGTGTGAGCCGAAGTCTTTCAGGGTTGGCACCTATGAGTTCTATCCCCCAGTCGCGTGCGAGCGACGCTGCAGTTATAGCATAGACACCGGTCTCTTCGACGAACAGTTTATAGCGCGTGGTATTGCCTACATTGGAAAAGAGCGTCGGTGCTGCCGGCACCAGAGGTCGGGCTGCTCGAAAATGAGCTGCCTGTTCAGCATTGAGGAGTTGGCGCGAAAGTGCGCGCTCAAAAACTTCTGATTCCGCTATCGGGATGTGACTGCTAAATGTTCCTGACTGGCTGCTGACTGCTGACTGCTGACTGCCGTTAGAAAAACGGATGTTCACAGTGAAACGTGAATATAAACGTAACTGCCGAGTTTTCGGGAAATACTGCACAGGATAGAGGGCTAAGGCGATGACGCGCTGACTCCGAATATAACCTTCGCGTACAATTCGGGCAAGCGGTAACCCCGGATACGATGCATTTCCACCGTTTGATCGATAGGCACTACCACTCTCTTCCCAACGCTGCGATGCCGCGTGTTGTGCGTCGAGCCGATGCACGTCGTAAAGTGAGACAGGCACCAAACGGACACCGTTGCGCGTCTCAGACGGTGCAGCCGAAACGCTAACGTCTTCGATGTCAGCTGTCGCCGGTATACCGAGGAGAAGATATGTGACCGGAACCTTCGGATTGCCCGGTTCACTTGTGAAACGGGAATCGGCGTAACGCGCTTCTTGGTAGCGGACGTTGTCGCGCGTAACTTCAGAGACCGTCAGGTCAGCTAAGATAAACTGAATCGTAATGCCTTCGGTTGATGTGGTTTGCGTGACGCGTGCAGACGCACCAAAAACCGTTATAAAAAGAAAGAGTGCGGAGATACCTACGACGAGATTACCTCGCCGTTGCAGCTTTAAAAATAATTGCATTTTTTAAATTTACCTTGCGGAGTTCCTGAATCATTGGAGGCTCGGAAGTCTGTTTGAAAAGGATCGGCTCCACTTCGTTTCGCCTTGCGTTTTTAATGCTTACTGCCAGGCAAGTTGAGAACCGTTTTTCTGTGTTATTTTAGTTTTAGGATAATTTTACCAAAATTGCGGTTCGCTTCCATATACGTGTGTGCCTGTCGCGCTTCTGCTAACGGAAAGACACTATCAATGACAGGTTTGAGGGTGCCATTTTTTAATTCTGGCAACCATTGATCAACAAAACGTTGTGTGATCGCAATTTTTTCGTCGATGGATTGCGGTCGCATGACTGAACCGATAATCTTGAGCCGTTTACGCATCAGCGTGCCGAGATCGATTTCTGCGGTCGCGCCACCGATCAATCCGACTTGCAATAGCCTGCCTTTTGTTTTGAGTATGGAAAGATTCTGTTCAAGGTAGGGCGCGCCGATAAAATCTAAGACGACATCAACGCCTTCTCCGCCTGTTAGGTGCTCAATTTCAGCAACGAAGTCAGCTGTTTTGTAGTTAATACCTTCTATCGCGCCGAGCGTTTTGCATTTATGAATCTTTCCCGATGTGCCAGCAGTGACGAAGACATTCGCACCGGCGTGGTGCGAGATTTGGATACCGGCAGTGCCGACACCGCTCCCACCGGCATGAATTAGAATTGCCTCACCCGCTGCTAATTCTCCGAGCGTAAAAATATTCTCATTGGCAGTAAAGAAGACTTCGGGAACCGCAGCGGCTTCTTCAAAACGCCATCCGTCGGGTATAGGCATCGCCATGCGGTAGTCGATGACCGCCTGTGCTGCATATCCGCCGCCACCGACGAGCCCGAAGACGCGATCGCCTTCAGATACCCCTTCGACGGCGCGTCCCACTGCTGCGACAGTACCCGCAATTTCTAAACCGAGTATGTCAGCGTCACCCGGTGGCGGTGGATAGCCGCCTCGCCGTTGGATTAGGTCGGCACGATTTAACGCAGTGGCATGGACATCCACCAAAAGTTGTGTTGCTGTCGGTTTTGGAGCCGGGACTTCACTTAATTGCAGTACCTCTGGTCCACCGTCGCCTGTTCTAATAATTGCTTCCACCCGTTTACCCTGCTTCCTTACGTATGAATGTTATCGCACTCTCTAAGAGTGAGATCTGTAAAATTTTTCCTGACGAGGTTTCCCTTGCCTATCTATTGTAATTTGGGAATTCTAAAACTATCTTATTTGTTGAAAACAGACCTCGCTTTTCTTCAAAAAATCGTCCTGAAAAATTATCAACCGCGAAAAAAAGAAATGGAATACAACTTTTTAGACTTAGCAACGTCTAAAAAATAGAAATCCTTAAAAAGACGAAAATTAACCAAAGAGAGGTGTACCCGGTGAAAAAGAAAAATAAGAAGACTTCAAAGAGGACAACATCCCGAAAAATCAATCCTGTAAAAGCGAAGTTGGAGTCTATGAACGAGTGTTTCGAGCAATTGCGTAATGGACTGCCCGAAAATCAGGAAGCGTATATCAACGGCGACAGGATCACGCACTCTTACGTGAAAAGTTGTTTTCTTATGATTATTCAGCGTGCGGTGGACATTAATAACGTTATCATCGAATTTAAGGGGCAGACCCCGCATCAGCAAAAGCATCATAGTTTTTTGACCTTACATCAAAACAGTGTTATTGATAAAGAGACACTCGACTTTTTCACGAAGGCTTTAGCGTACTATGAAAGCATCATCAATCCGTATCAAGAGCTCATGCCTGCTGAACTTTACAATATCTCTCGTGACCTGTTAGCGTACGGAAAAGCCTACACGCGTCAACTCGAAAAGTACTTCTCAAATTTCTCGCCGGCATCAGAAAAATAGGCGCGGTTGTTAACCACGCCTATCTACTGCTATGTGCTAACTCAGTTACAGCTGCACCTGCGAGTGTTCTAATTAAATTCGACGATACCGCCAGTGCCTTTTAACTCAATATCTGGTTTCAGTAGAATCTGCTGTTCTTCTTCTAATTTTAAGCCAGTTGGATGGAGAATATAAGCGATCCTGAGTGGAAGATATTTCCCCAAATCGGCGTATCTCTCTTCATCGGTCTTATAAATCTGCATTTCGCTCATTTGGGTCTGATAAGCGTACCAATATTTCAGGTATGACTGGATTCGGTTGTTATAAACAAGTTCACCTGAGCTTGCGTTAACAACTTTAACTCGGGTACGACCGATGGCGGTAAGACGTGTCCGGATATAGGTGGATGTCCCAGAAATTCCGCTTTGGCTGCCTTGCTTCATAAGATGTTGATTGTAATCCTGCCGGTTTAAGTTCGGCTTTTCAACCATCCCGATAATTACCAAGTCGGCGTTGAGTGCTTGTCCGAGTTTCGCCGCCAAAGCGGGATCCTCATAAATCTGCTCGAGTGTTAATCCGAGTTCCGAGAGTTTATCGTCAACAGGTTTAACCTTGTTTGAAATATCGTAAGTCCACTCAGCGTCTTTTAATATAAGTTTTAAACGCTCTCCGAGGTTAACGCTGATTCTTGTACCTAATTTGCTTACTTCTTCTGCTGCATTTGCCTCAGTATAGAATGGGGTAACGACAACGCTCTTCGCTTTGTCAATTTCTGGCGGTGTGGTGATGTTGACTTCGCTTCCACCAAGACAACCGGCAATTGTGAGACAGAGGAGCGGTATGAAAAGAATCGCAAAAAAACGTATCACTGAAGTGTGCCTCCTATAAGTTTGGACGTAGCTTGAAAACCAAATTTTCTATTTTCCGAAAATTTGTGTAGTAGGGACGAGGTCGCCTCGCCCCTACAATGTTCTAAAAAGTCTTTCCGTCCCTCATGACGGAACAAATATCGTGCGTCTTGTAACAAAACAGGCTTAAGCTTCCTACACGCGGTTTGGAAATTTTCACTCAGCGTCGGCGAAATCCGAGAATTTCACTGTCAGGTACCATATTTCGGAAGCTGCATTATCTACAGCATACCACAAACCACAAAAATAAGTCAACATCTATGCAACAGCCAATGCTCGGACTTCTCCAAATTCGTGTGCGAGTTTCGTCCATGAGTTGCCCGTATCCCTGCTTCGATAGAGTTGCCCGCTCACACTACAAGCGATTATCAGGTCGTTAACCTCCGGATTGTGGGCAAATGTCCAGATGGTGCTGTTCGCAGTTCTGCCAATATCAGAGCGGTCCCATGTTTTTCCGACATCACCGGTTGAGAAGATACCGCCTTGGTCCCCTGGGGGTCCGTTTCCTGCCCCGATGAACACTCTACCGGTATCGCCGTTAAGGAAGAATGCCGCACGACAATAGGGCCATGGATAGTGTGCTTTGACGTTCAATGGTGTCCACTGCTGTCCCATGTCTGTGGTGATACAGACATCGTTATTTGTGGCTGCAACGATGGTTTTCGGGGAACCGGGAACGACACAGAGACCGTGAATGTCCAAACTACTAAGCCCTTCACTCCGTTCTGTCCATGTTTCGCCGCCATCGGTGCTAAGACGCATACCGTCAATCTCAATCCCTGCGTAGAGGGTTTGTGAATCTTCTGGGTCAACCACAAAAGTGGTGACACGCGGGATAATCGGAACGCCTTCGCATTCCTCTGCCAAAGCGACATCAAGTTGCTTCCAATTGTCGCCGCCATCAGTGGACTTAAAAAGTGCGGATGGACACGTCCCGGCGTAGATCGTATCCGGTGCCTTCGGATCAATCGTTATTGCCCATACCTCTCGTCCATCCATTGGACTTGGAAGGCGGTGCCACGATTCAGCGGCGTTGTCTGTTCGGAAAACACCGTTCTCAGTACCTGCATAGACAATATTTCCGTCACTTGGATTGGCGGCTATGGCGCGAACGTCGGCTTCAGGGAAGAGTCCGTTACTGACTCTGCGCCATGTATCCCCGTTATCGGTACTGTGCCAGACGCTTTGTCCAATAGTTCCTGCATAGAGTGTAGGTTGCATCTTTTCTCCTTTTTAAGGGTTGTCAGTTACCAACGATCTTGTGTCAACAATTCTTGCGTCCAATGAAATTTGATATGTGATAGATTCCGGTGCTATTTCTGGATCAAGGCGAAATGAAAATCGGTACATAGAGTTGTTCGGTGCGTCTGGTGCTACTCGGTACATCGCTTGCGATTCTTGATGGAGACGTTCAACGTTGTTCTCAACGCGCATTAGTATTACAGACGGCACTAAACCGACGAGAGGTTCATTCGGCACGGCAACGATGTCCCAGTACTGTGAATGCACCGGATTCGGAAGCGCAGCAGTAACGAAAGTGATGTGTGCACCCCGTGTTGCGTTATATTGATACTGCGTATTTCGCGTTTGGGCGTTGATCCCTTGTGATTGTAGACTCGGAATTAGGATCACCTTTTTGGCAGTATCCGGTAAAACGATAGAACCCGATCCATCGGTGGACAGTACGATCTCACGTTTATGGACATCGCCGGTGTTATGGAATTCGATTGCGTGTGCAGTGCTGCTTTCGCGGGAACGACTCGAAAATCCGAGTGTCAATCCACCGGCATCTTCAAATCCGATATAGTCTGCCGAAAAATTACGGAGCTGCCCATCGTGTGTACCACTTGGATAGGAACGATGCCACCGACGCGGTTCGAGAGATAGGTTTATCGTGCGATAATCAGATAGATAGTTTGTGAGTTTCCAGTTATTAAAAATATCAGAAATGTTCTGTGTCGTGCCGTTTGCTGCGAGTACATCCGCAACGCCATTGAGCGACGTGCCTCGATTTTGGACGA
Organism: Candidatus Poribacteria bacterium; assembly: GCA_022823085.1. Classification (GTDB taxonomy): domain Bacteria; phylum Poribacteria; class WGA-4E; order WGA-4E; family WGA-3G; genus WGA-3G. The sequence goes on along the minus strand of JAJDXV010000061.1, from coordinate 23,636 downwards.
TTTCGGTCAATGTTTGCAAACCGCCGTGTCGCTCATGCAGATATAACATCCATAGAAAGGTCGCACCGTAGTGTGGAAGGGCATCTGTATTCATTTCGGGCCACGCTATGAGTGAAATAGATGGGTTTCTTTCAAACGCTGCGACATGCGCTAAAACGGAATAACCGCAGAGAAATGAAGCATACCCTGCACAGCCTTCATCGACCCAAGTGGCTTCGTGCGGATCGTGTCTCCAGTGGATAAGATGTTGAAGTTCGTGTGCGATGACATTGTGAGCCTCTTCGCTCCTCGGATTAAGCGGTTGTGTGTCCACATACAACATATCTGCTTCGTTACTGCGAATTGGGAAACGGCGAAACCCAGGATTCCTAAGCACACCGCGGCTTTGGTCCGCTGGATTGAAAAAACCTGCTGTATACTGGTCAATAGGATTGGCATCTCGAATATTGAGTAGCAGTAAAATAACCTTACCGTTTCCGTCAATATCAGGTGGTGCGCCAAAAGACTGTGTTAACGTCTCATAGATACCGCGTTGCGGATTCGCGGGAGTTGCGGTATCAAAAGCGCGCACGATCGACTGAACTGTTTCGGCGGTCACTCGCGTGTTCCATTCCGATGCCTCAACAAAAACGTAACAGAAATTGCCGACCCCGCGAAGGACAGCGGAGACAGTGTATTGCTGCATGCTCCTAAAATCAGGCGCGAAAAACGTTCTCTCTGCTCCAACAGGTAATGTCGGCGCAGTTGGAACCAGCGGACTCGGCACGTTCTCGTCCGGAAAGATTTGTGTCGAACCGCGAAGTGCATCTTTTATGAAAGACAACTGTGGTGTTCCACAAAGATAGGCTTCCGAACTTTGACACGGTAACCGTCCTGATAGCAGTAGCATGAAGATGGACAGAAAAACCGTTATATTTTTCATGATTCTGAAAACTATTTGCTTGATTTGATGGTATCAAGTTTTTGGCGAAGTTCGGCGTTATCTGGTTCAATATTGACGGCGTGTTCCAAAGTTTGCAGTGCTTTTTGTTCTAATCCTTTTTTAAGATAGGCATCTGCGAGATGTTTGAGGATCTCAGGTTCATCGGGCAGGTAACGGGCTGCCTGTTCTAAATTTTCTATGGCAGCATCAAGTTTCCCTTTTTTAAAGTAGATAAGTCCTAAGCTATCCAGATACGCGCCGGATGTTGGAACGCTTTTAAGGGCGCGGCGGACGAGTTTTTCCGCTTCATCCAATTTAATGCCCTGTTCCGCGTAGAGATACCCTAATGCGTTATATGCGTCAGGTACCTCTTCTGCAGACGAGGCTTCTATTGCTTTGCGCAGGTAATTTTCTGATTTTTGGACATCGTTAAGCATCTGGTAAGCTATTCCGACACCTGTGAGTGCGGGGACATAGTTAGCGTCAAAGGTCAAAATCTTTTCAAAAGTCTGTATAGCTTTCTGGGGGGCATTGAATCTCAGGTAAACCTGCGCGAGTTGATACCGTATGTTTTGGAGTTCTCTGGCTAATATAATCCGGTCTCTGCTGCGCCTGCGATCCGTGCGTGTTGCTCTGACTTGTTCCTCTAATAAGGTGACTGCACGCTTGATATGGTACTCAGCTTTTTCAAAATTGTTTTGTGACTGATACGCGATACCGACACCACTGTGTGCATTAATTAGCATAACAACATCGTTTGGAGATATGGTTAATACTCTTTCGTAGGCATGTAATGCTTCTTCATAACGGTTTTGTGCCTTGTAAAGTTCACCAAGTTCGTGATGGTATTCCGCTCTGAAGGGCATAATTCGGGTCAGTGCCTTAAATGACGTAATTGCGAGTTCAGATCGGTTGAATTCGCGCCCCATTCTGCCGATATAGTAATGCGCGTCATTATGATCTGGATCCAATTTGACAACCCGTTTTAAAGCCTTAAACATCTCTTCTTCTTTTTTTTCGTTGCGTTCCATACTCGAAACATATCTGGAATAATACCGGTTTGTTAGCATTTTTCCAAGAACCCATACTGCGTTGACACTTTCGGGGTCCAGTTCAACGGCTTTTCTTGCATCCTCTTCTGCGCCAATGATAGCTTGCCATTCCGAAAATCTAAGTTCGGCGCGCTGCGCATAGATAAAACTGATGTCGGACTTAGATAACACTTTATCCTTCAAGAATGCATCGTCAGATTCTAATTTTTCAATTAAAGCGTTGTAAGCATTTTGGCTTTTACGGCTGTTGGGGTTGCGGGTACTGCAATAAACAGCCCACATGAGGTCTGTATAGATTTCGGCTGTGCGCGTCATATTGGCATCTAACGGCGTGTTATCATCTGTGAGCGGTACTAATTCCGGCGTTTCATTTGTCGGTATATCAGTTTCGGCATAAATGCCGCTGACTATCATAAATGCAAAAACAGTGAAAATGCTAAAGTACTTCATTAGTTTCTCCGTATTAGCAGGGGTTAGGTTACCTAACCCGTACTTAATCATCATCGACCAGGGAGGACGAGAATTCAATTTTAGCAGCGTCAACAAGTTTTTCATCGGATTGGAGTGCCATGATGCGTACACCTTGCGTGTTTCGTCCGATACGTCGAATGTCGCTGACAGCCATTCGGGTAACATAACCGTTTGAACTGATCAGAACGAGTTCGTCGGTATCTGCGACACGTTTCGCAGCGACGACGGCTCCGTTTCGGGAAGATTTACCGATAGCGATGATCCCTTTACCACCGCGTCTTTGTGAACGATACGCGGAGATAGATGTCCGTTTACCGTACCCATTCTCTGTGACGATCAGCAAGGTGTCATCCTTTCTATTGCTGGAACCTTGCGCTTTTTCTTCGGCATCAGCGGCTTCGCTGTTAACAATCACCATTTGGGCAACAAAGTCCTCATCACCGAGTTCTATACCGCGGACACCCCGTGTATTACGTCCAAGCGGTCTGACATTTCCTTCGCTGAACCGAATAGCGGTTCCGTTGTGTGTGACAAGGAAAATATCTGATGCGCCTGTTGTTACTTGGGCACCAATTAGTTTATCGCCGTCGTCAAGGTTCACTGCGATGATACCGCTTGATAACGTGTTTTCAAATCTGGAGAGTTCCGTCTTTTTAACGATCCCGTTCTGCGTCGCCATAAAAACAAATTCGTCCGCAATGGATTCGCCGGCATCCGCATCTGCATCAGTTTCCGGTTCTGTGCTAACAGTTTTAGGACGGACAGGCACATAAGCGGTGATGTTCTCGTTTGCTGCTAATTTTAGCAAATTAACGACAGCACGTCCGGCGGATTGACGACTCGCTTCAGGAATTTGGTGGACTTTTAACGTATAACATTTGCCCAAGTCTGTAAAAAATAAGATGTTCTGATGTGCGGTCGCAACGAAGATATGCTCCAAAAAATCGCCATCTTTCGGTGCAGCGCCTTTGATACCGACACCACCGCGGTGCTGTTTCCGATAGGTATCCATAGGTAACCGTTTGATATAGCCGCTGTGGGAAAGCGTAACAACCATATCTTCATCGGCGATGAGGTCCTCTACTTTAAACTCTTTAACTTCGTCAGTAATCTCCGTTTGACGTTCATCACCATATTTTTCTTTAAGTGTTTCGAGTTCTGTCCGGATAATATCCGTTACCAATGTTTCATTGGCAAGGATGGCACGGCATTCGGCAATACGGTCTAAGATGTCCGTGTATTCATCGTGGATGCGTTGGCGTTCAAGTCCGGTTAACTGGCGAAGCGTCATTGTCAGGATTTCCCGCGCCTGCAACTCACTGAGTTGATATGTTTCTCGAAGTTCTTCTTCTGCCGATTGTGGTGATTCAGCCGTTTGAACAAGTTCTATGATCGCTTCAAGGTTTTGAAGTGCTAAGAGATACCCCTCAAGGATATGGTTTCTACGCTCAGCACGGGCGAGTTCAAATTGTGTGCGCCGGCGAACCACATCGCGCCGATGCGCAAGATAGTAGTACAGAATTTCCTGAAGCGTTAGCACTTTCGGAAGCCCGTCGACAAGACAGAGCAGGTTCGCACTAAAATTTGTTTGCATCTGTGTGTGCTTGTACAACTGATTTAAGATAACCTGAGCGATCTCGCCGCGTTTGAGAATTATGACAATGCGGATCTCTTTGTCAGACTCGTCCCGGATATCTCTAATACCGGTGACGGTTTTATCAACAACCAACTGATGCATCCGCTCCAAGAGTTGATTTTTCTTTACCTGGTACGGAATCTCAGTTATGATAATCTGTTCCTGTTCGGCTCTGCTTCTGGTTGTAGAGACTCTCTCTATGATCGCTTTGGCACGGACGGTCATACTCCCTCTGCCAGTGGTATACATCTCTTTGATACCTCTGGTGCCAACGATAATTCCGGCTGTCGGAAAGTCGGGACCGATAATGTGTTCCATCAACTTTTCCGAATTAGCGTCTGGGTCCGCGAGTTTGTAGAGCAGCGCGTCAACAACTTCATTCAGGTTGTGAGGCGGTATACGCGTGAGGTAACCGACACCGATCCCTGTTGTCCCGTTGACGAGCAAGTTAGGCAGCAGCCCTGGAAGAACCATCGGTTCTTCAAGCGATTCCTTGTAATTCGGTTGAAAGTCAACAACCTGCTTGTCGATATCGGTGAGCATCTCTTGGGCGATAGCGGTCAAACGGCATTCTGTATAGCGCATCGCGCCGGGTGGGTCATCATCGATACTGCCGAAGTTCCCTTGACCGTCGATGAGCGGGTAGCGTATGCTAAACGGTTGTGCTAAACCGACAAGCGTACCATAAATCGGGCCATCACCGTGTGGATGGAAGTTTTTCATGACTTCGCCAACAACGGCTGCGCATTTGTCGTACGGACGGCTGGAAGTGAGATTTATCTCTCCCATAGCATAGATGATCCGACGGGTTCCCGGTTTCAGACCGTCGCGGACATCCGGTATCGCGCGATTGGTATTGACGCTCATCGCGTAGGCGAGATATGACGTTTTCAGCTCATTTTCTATGTTGGTTTCTAAGATATTTTCCATGTGAATAGTTATCAGTTTTAATAGTTGTCAGTTATCAGTTAGGCACCGTACATATCGAAATTGACTTGTGTGCCGTAGCGTTCAATAAATTCGCGACGCGGTTCGACAGTGTCGCCCATGAGCAGTGTAAAGATACGATCGGCTTCAACAGCGTCTTCAAGTGTGACTCTAAGTAAGACACGATCATCTTGGCGCATGGTGGTTTCACGCAACTGTTCAGCATTCATCTCGGCTAACCCTTTAAACCGTGTAATAGCAAGCCCGCGGTGTTCCATTCCGAGAAGACGCTGCACAAGTGAAATGATATTGTTCGTGTGATACATTTCACCATCTTCGGATTGGATGCTAAATAGTTTCTGATTCGGGGCATCTGTATTCTCTGCTGATTCCGGCTCTTGTGGTAAGAAGTCTGTCTCTTCAATATTGAACCCGGTGAGTTTCTGGAGTTCCTGCCGTAGTTCTTGGTACCAAGTCCTCGAAACACGCGGTGTTGGATCGGAGACCGTCGGTTCTGCATTTTCCGCTGGACTTCCAAAAAGCGTTGTCTGGATACTGTCAGCGGACAGCGATTCTCCATCGATTTCTTCTGTTTCTAAAGTTGCTATATCACTTTCATGAGACAGAGAATCCTCAAGCGTATTAAGCAGCTGGTCTACGTTATCATGTGTATCACTACCGTTGGCTTCATTCTCTGTTGTTTCAGAGACTTGGTCTGCCCCAAAAATCTGTGAAGGTGTTAGGTTTCCGCTTCGCTGGATTTGATCAAGAAGCATCTGAATTTTTCGGACTGTGCTTGAAATCGTCCTATATTCAGATATGGTATAAGGCGCGTCGCGCCGAGAATTTACGATCTGGACAGCATCAAGCGCAAGCGTCAGAAGATAATCTTCCATCTCCTCCTCATCTTGGAGATATTGTGAGTTTCTACCTTTTTTGACTTGGTAAAGTGGTGGTTGTGCGATATAAAGATGTCCAGAGGCGATGAGTTCGGGCATCTGCCGGAAGAAGAAAGTTAAAAGCAGCGTTCGTATGTGTGCGCCATCGACATCAGCATCTGCCATGATGATAACTTTGTAGTATCGGAGTTTCTCGAGGCTGAATTCTTCTGCTCCTATACCAGTTCCCAAGGCGGTCACGATGTCAATGACCTGTGCATTTTTAAGTATCTTGTCGAGTCGTGTCTTGTCTACGTTAATGCCTTTACCTTTTAGTGGAAGGACAGCCTGATTTTCTCGGTCTCGTCCCTGTTTAGCAGTGCCGCCAGCGGAGTCTCCCTCAACAAGGAAAAGTTCAGTTTTTTCAGGGTCTCGCTCGGCACAGTCTGCGAGTTTCCCTGGCATTGAAGCGGAATCAAGAACGCTTTTACGGCGAATAACTTCACGTGCACTGCGTGCGGCTTCGCGCGCCCGTGCAGCATCAATCGCCTTTTGGATAATGCGTTTGGAAACGCTCGGATTTTCTTCAAGGAGTGCCTTGAGACGCGAACCGACGAACGTCTGGACGATCCCCTCAACCTCAGTGTTCCCGAGTTTGGATTTCGTCTGCCCCTCAAATTGCGGATCCGGAACTTTAACACTAATCACCGCGGTAATCCCTTCTCGGATGTCTTCACCAGTGATGTCTATCTTAACGTTTTTCAGGAGGTCATTTGCATTGGCGTAGTTTTTGAAGGCACGCGTGAGCGCGCTTTTGAATCCGCTTTCGTGAAAGCCGCCCTCTGAGGTTCGGATATTGTTAGCATAGGAACTTATGTTTTCCGAGTAACCTGTATTGAATTGGAAGGCGATCTCAACGACAACGTCTGACTGGACACCCTCGATATAAATAGGCTTCGGATGGAGTGCCTCTTTGTTCTGATTGTAATAGGTGACAAAAGAAGCGATACCACCCTCGTATTGGAAAGTCGTGGGTTCCGAATTTTCTTCATCTCGCTCGTCTTGGAAATTGATACGAACGCCTTTGTTTAAAAAAGCGAGTTCCCGGAGTCTGTCACGGAGTGTCTCGTGTTGAAAGTCAATGGTATCAAATATTTCAATATCCGGCATGAACGTTGTGCGGGTGCCGGTCTTTTTGGTTTTACCGATTTCTTTTACGGGTGTTTGCGGGATACCCCGTGCGTAGTGCTGTTCGTAGATTGTACCGCTTTGTTGGACTTCAACGCGGAGCCATTCGGAGAGCGCGTTAACACAGGAGGCACCGACACCGTGTAAACCGCCAGCTGTTTGATACCCGACTTGCTCGCGACCGTCGAATTTACCGCCAGCGTGCAGTGTTGTCATCACCACTTCAAGTGCTGAAACACCAGCAGTTGCGTGCATGTCAACTGGGATACCGCGACCATCGTCAGCAACAGTAACACTCCCGTCCCGATGGAGTTGGACATTAATCTGTGTCCCATAGCCTGCACCAATTTCGTCAATACAATTGTCCACTAATTCTGTAACGAGATGGTGTAATCCAGCTGAACCGGTACTGCCGATATACATACTTGGACGTTTTCTAACAGCTTCAAGTCCCTCAAGAATTTGTATGTCACTCGCTGTGTATGTGCGTTCGTTTTTAGACATTTTTATTTTTGGCACCTCGCTTTGCATCGGTTTGCATAATAATATAGTGTGCGTACAAGTCGCTTTATACGATATTTGGCTGTTTGTAAAGTTAATGGATGTAAGGTACACGCTGGATTTGCTGTGGTACTCGACTCTCTAAATAGAATACCTTATTTTCACATTTTTGTCAAGCCTTATCTCTGCTCTGAGTGACAAATAATTGGTGCAGAGACGCTTTTAGGTCGGTATCCGTTACGTCAGCAATCGTTTGATCAATCTGCTCTAACGTTTCGGGCATCGGTACGTTGGGGGGATTGACAGCAGCTGTTTTGGGGAGCATCTCTGGCGGTTCTGCTCTGGTTGGCGTGTCTGCTGTGTGATAGGGTGTTGATGTTTGGGGTTGGCGCACGTCTATCCGGATATCTCTGAGAATAGGGTGTCCTAATTCGGCGTTCAAATCTGCCATAATTCTCTCTTTGTGGAGTGATAATTCTTGTTTGAACGTCGGATATTCTGTGTAGACTTTTAAAATGCCATCTGAAATTGACACCGGCACTGTTCTTGTGCCAAGTGGTGTTCCGAGACGTTTTCGCCACAGAGAAAAGACCTTCTGTTCGACCATTTTCGGCTCAAGGGCACGGGTACGCGCAAATTCTATAAGGAGATCGCGTAAGTTTTGCGTCTTAGGCATTCTGTTTTTCTCCCTTCAGTTTGCCACTGTTACTCAGGTACAGTATGAGTTCCCGCGGTGTAGCTTACGTTAGCATTTTCTATCGTTAGAACATTCGGTTCCTTTAGATAGTGGACAAGCGGCGCAGCATCTGTCGTCGTAATAAAGGTTTGTGCGCTTAAACTTTGGAGGACCTCTAACAGATACCTTATCCGTCTATCGTCCAACTCCGAAGTAACGTCGTCCAACAAAACTATTGGATCCTTGCCTGTTAGGTGTCGGATTAATTCTAATTCTGCTAACTTTAGTGCTAAGGCGATGGTACGTTGTTGTCCTTGTGAACCATAAGATCGTGCGCCTTCTCGGAACGTTTTGGCTTCTCGTGGGTCCGTTTCATTATGTTCGTTAGAGGTGCCAACTACATCCGTTTTTGCTTCACTCTCTAACTCGATTAGAAAGTCGTCTCGGTGTGGACCAACTGAAGTTGCCCCTCTCTGTAAATCTGCTTCGCGGGACGCGTTCAGTGATATATTAAAATGCTTAGCGATCTTGTCGATATCCGACACGCCTCCTACCGAACTTACGGCGGTGGTCTCCGAGTTCTGCTTTAACATATCGTCCGGCACTACCGCCGAACGATATGTTAAGGCGAGGTTTTCTTGTGCGCCAGTGAGTTTTAGATAGTTTTTGATTGCGTAACCTTGCAATTGACAGAAAATTTCCAGTCGTTTTATGATAACCGCGGTACCATGTATGATTAGCAATTTGTTCCAAGCGTCGAGCTGCGTGATACTGGTGGACGTTGCGCGAATCTGCTTTAGCAATTCGTTGCGTTGCTTGAGGACAAGGTTGTATTTTTGCAAATTTTTTAAATATTCGCTGCTAATCTGTGAGATTAAAAGGTCTAAGAATCGCCGTCGCTCCGATGGGCCACCCTTGACCAATGTCAATGACTCTGGTGAGAAGAATACGGCATTAAATTGCCCGATCCACTCAGAACGTTTCGTTTGCAAAATACCGTTCTTTTTTAATTTGAACTGTCCGCGTGTTGGCTTCGTTGCCTCAAGGGACACGACCTCGTTACTGCCGTTCCTGAGTGTCCCTTTTAGGTAGAATCCTGATTCCTGATGCCGAATTAATTCGACATCATGCGTCGCACGATGTGATTCGGCGGTGCATAGAAAATAGATTGCTTCAAGCAGACTGGTTTTTCCTTGAGCGTTCCCGCCGACGATTAGGTTAACCGACTGCGGGAATTCCACTTCACAATCGATATAGTTACGAAAATTGCGTAGGATGATATGGTTTAATAACATCTGTTTTTTAATGCGAAAGGTGAGAGTATTCATGTAGAGATAGATATAGAAATTTTGGGCGAGCGGAAATATTTTTTCGGGGCTGTTAACCGACATGAAAACCGTCGCTAATTTTTCACTATATGCTAACCCTGATTATGTATAAAAAGATACTCTCGAAAGTTTCAATTTATTTAAACTTGGACAGTTATTTTTCAACCTTATTTTTCGACTTATCCACAATCCTATTATTTGTACTAATTTCTATATAAATTTATATAATTCTTAGTAGTAGTAGTAGGGGCTGTTGATAAGTGGATAACTCACCTGAAGGCTTGTCACCATTGACAAGTACCCTGTTGATAACTTGTTGATAAATTAGGGAGTTATCAACAAGTTATCAACAGGGGTCTAAGGTGCATGAGTTATCAACAAGTTATCAACAAGTTATCAACACAATATCAACAGGGTTATCAACAAGTTATCAACAGGTTTTTGGATGCGTACAGATCGAAAAATTGGACCTATCGCCGATAAAAATGTAAGATTTGACTATCGAAATTGGTCAAGTAAAAGTACAATTGTTTGGCGTTCTTCATCACTTTTTTCCATCATGGATTCTATCTGTTTGCAAGCGTGGATGACAGTCGTATGATTTTCTCTATTAAATGCTTGTGCGATATTTGAATACGACATCTGTGTTAATTCTCGGCACATGTACATAGCGATTTGACGCGGTTGTACCAATTCTTTTGTCCGTTTCATAGAGACAAGGTCTGCTATTTCAATACCGAAGTATTCAGAAACGACGGTTTGTATCCCTTTCGATGTGGCGACCCTTCTGTCTCGCATGGGTGATGGGACGACGACATCGCTGAGCACCTGTCTGGCGAAATCCAGCGTTAGATTTTCTCTGAGTATTGTTGCTTGGGTGACCACTCGGACGAGGGTGCCTTCCAATTCTCGGATGTTAGTTTCAACGACCTCAGCGACGTAGCTGAGCACGTCGTCAGGGACATTATCGAAGCCTTGGTCTCGGCATTTTTGGCGCAGGATTGCGATACGCATCTCATACTGGGGCATACCGATTTCAGCAACCATACCGGATTGAAATCGGGATCTGAGGCGGACTTCAAGGTTTTCGAGGTTATTCGGTGTGCGGTCGCTGGTCATGACAATTTGATTTGAGTTCATGTGGAGTTCGTTAAAAGTGTTAAAGAATTCTTCTTGTGTTCCTTCCTTGCTTTGTAGGAACTGTATGTCATCAATAAGGAGCATGTCTGCTGTTCGGTATTTTGTACGGAACCCTTGTGCTGACCCACGGTTAACGATGGACTCAACATACTCATTCATAAAAGTCTCTGAGGTAACGTATAGGACCTTCTTATCGGGTTGTGTTGCTGAGAGTCTATTGCCGATTGCGTGCAGGAGGTGGGTTTTTCCCAATCCGACCCCCCCATAGATGAAGAGCGGGTTATAATCGCGTCCTGGATTTTCGGAAACGGCTAAGGCAGTCGCGTGACAAATCCGGTTTGGCGTATCAACAACGAATGTATCAAACCGATAGTTCAGATTCAAGCCGGTCTGATTTCTTGGGAGTGTAGGGGGAGGTGTTGCAACAACTGATGTTTCATTCTGACCGAGTGCTTGCTCCGGAAAATCTCCACTATCTATTTCATAAGGATCGCTGCCGCCGCGGGTTCCACGGGACACGGATTCATCTATGATGAGTGTAAGTGCACATTGTGCACCGATCAGTGTTGCTAATACCCGTTGGATGTCGGCGCGGAAACGTTCCTCAATTCGCGTGCGTGTGTACGCAGAAGGGACAGCTATCTTCAATGTTTCGGCTGTAACTGATAGCGGAACCGCTTGATGAAGATAGACGTCCTGTTGTGCCGTATCCTTGAGTTCTTCGAGTATTTCCGACCAGATTTCGTTCGGGGAATGCCGCATGAGCGTAGGTCCTAACCTAAATTCTGGATGTGCCTTCAGCAGTGGTGCTGGTTTTCAGGCAGGCTTTATAATAGTTTGATAGAGTGCGATGAATCTGAAGTTATATAAAATCAAACTGTACCAATCGAGCTCAAAATTGCTATAGATAAAATCGTATCATTTTTTTATAGAAATGTCAATATCTTTATGGTGCAATATTTTTCGCGAGTTTCAAAATTGCATCATTCATGCGATAAGTTCATGAATCTTTTGACGTAGACATTTTGATTGAGGTTAAAAATTTAATGAAATATTTTTTTAAATCGGCGAAAGATAAAAGTCGTAAAGCGGTAAAAAATTTGACAAACCTCTAAAAATAGCGTATTATTTTAAGGGGTTACCTAAAAAATATGCCTGTTCTGGCGAACAGAATATCTATTTTGCAGAGGCAGAATTCGGAAGCACTGCTCCTGCTTTGTACCTGATTCACATTGACACGGAAGGAACACACAATGAAGCGTACATATCAACCGCATCGACGGAAACGAAAAAATAAGATGGGTTTCCGCAAACGGATGTCCACACGGCATGGTAGAAAGACGATTGCGCGCCGCCGCGCCAAAGGGCGGAAAGTTCTGAGTGCCTAAAAGGCGCGTCAGCGTATAACACGGGACAAAAAACGCGAATGCCTCGAACATTTAAACTGCCTCATTTTTATCATAGCCCGATTATCTCAGTTGTTAAGCAAGTCCGCCGAGACACAGATACCAGAAAGCGGGACCTCTCTCCAAGCGTATTGGACTTTGGGCCCGTCCGATTCAAAATTGCGCGTCACTTCGGTTTCTGTTATGGGGTAGAGAACGCTATTGAGATCGCCTATCAGGCACTGGCAGAAAATCCAGACAAACGTATCTTCTTGTTGTCAGAGATTATTCACAACCCGCGGGTTAACGAAAACCTCAGGCAGCGCGGTGTACAGTTCTTAATGGATACGACTGGGACATCATTAATCCCCTTTGATGTTTTAACGCCGGATGATGTTGTTATCGTGCCTGCTTTCGGTACAACACTTGAGATAGAGGAGGTCCTTAAAGAACGAGGCGTTATCCTGACCTCTTACAACACGACCTGTCCGTTTGTTGAAAAAGTTTGGCGGCGGAGTGAGGAGATCGGCAAACAGGACTATACGGTTGTTATTCATGGGAAGCACTACCACGAAGAGACCCGTGCGACCTTTTCACATGCGCAAGCGGGTGCCCCTGTTGTCGTCGTTCGCGATATTGCAGAGGCGCGGGATTTAGCGAAGGTCATCTCCGGTAAAGCGGATACCGCATTCTTCTTTGAAAAGTTCCAAGATCGGTTCTCAGCGGGGTTTGATCCGGATGTTCACCTGAAACGGATCGGCGTTGTCAACCAGACGACGATGCTCGCGACAGAAACAGAGGAGATCGCGAATTTGCTGCGCGACAGTATTAAAGAGACTTATGGTGATGCGCGACTCTCCGCGCACTTTGCCGATACGCGAGATACGCTCTGTTATGCGACGAAAGAAAATCAAGACGCAACGCTCGCTCTTATTGCGGATGGCGGCGATGTGGCGGTTGTCGTCGGTGGCTATAATTCTTCAAATACAAGCCATCTTGTCGCCCTTTGTCAGCAGCACCTTCCCACCTATTTCATACGTGATGCAAACGAGCTCCTGAGTCCGAAACGCATTCGCCATCTCGAATTAAAAACCAAACAGGTAAAAACCACAGAGGATTGGCTTTTTCAGCCAAACAAGACGGACGAGAAAAATCCTACCGATATTGTTCTCACCGCTGGCGCGTCTTGTCCGGATGTCCTTCTCGACGAAGTCTTACAAAAAATTGTTGGATGGTTTCCAGCGCCGCGTCCGTTAGAACAAGTTTTAGAACCGTTCCAACAGACTTTCTAACCGTTATCCTATCGTTGACAATGCCTCTAAAAGCGTAGATGTTTGCGTCGGTGTACCGACACTAATGCGGACATGGTCCCGTAAACCTTGCGTATCGAAATACCGGATGAGGATCCCGCGATTGGCTAATGCGGTTTTCAATTCTGCCGCATCTTTTCCGATAACACGCGACAAAATGAAATTCGCCTCGCTCGGATACGGTTTCAAGAAGTCAAACGCCTCTAAAGCGCGATAAAGTCTTTCGCGCGCCGCCACAATTTTCTGCACGTTCTCTTTTAAGTGATGCACATCCGACAGTGAAGCCAACGCTGCGGTTGTTCCGGCAACATTTACGTTGTAAGGCTGCTTAATTTTCAACAGGTGTGAGCGGATCCAATGTGGAAAAATCCCGTATCCGACCCTTAACCCTGCCAGTCCTGCCCACTTGCTGAACGTCCGAAGCACAATCAGGTTCTCGTGTTCCGAGACCCAGGTCGCGCGACTACCACCCGCAAATTCAATATAGGCTTCATCCAACACGACAATTAATGGAAGTTGCAGGAGCTGCCGAAGGCATGCATCGTCAAGTGTCCGACCGTCCGGATTGTTAGGACTTGTAAGAAAAATAAGTTTAATGGTGCTATCGTTGGCTACCAGCGAAATTATAGATTCGGTGTCTAACGAAAAATCCTCGTTTCGTACGATGTCAATTATTTTTCCGCCGTTAAGTTCCGTGTCGAAACGGTACATCCCGAATGTCGGTGGACAAGTGATGACAGCGTCACCTGGCGCAATGAATAGCCGAATTATGAGGTCTATCAACTCGTCAGCACCGTGTCCGGCAACGATATGCGTTGCATCGATCCCTACGTACTCGCTCAAGGCATCGCGAAGTGCCGTACTGTCGGGATCCGGATATATGTGGTAATAGGTTTCATCTGCCAATGCCTGGTACACGCGCGGTGAGGGCCCGTACGGATTCTCATTAGCGTCGAGTTTAATGATATCCTCGGGTGCTATGTTCAGACGTTGGCTGAGCACATCAAACGGCACGATAGGCGTGTAAGGTGCCATGTCCGCGATGTCCGAGCGAATGAGGTTTGAATACGGTTTTTCAGTTGTCATTTTTTAGTAGTTATTGGATTGGATTCGGTGAGGTACGTACTTCAACTGCTTTCGGTGTCAACGCGCCAATGGGTGCTTCACCCTTGAGAACGCGTTCAAAATCGTCTATTGTCATATCTGCCACGCGTAGGTTCGCGTCTTTCGTTCTGCCGGCGATATGCGGTGTGTGGACGACATTATCGCGATTCCGTAATTCGTCATCAACGTGTACCGGTTCGCTATCGTAGACATCGAATGCGCCTGCGAGTTCATCGTTCACGATCCGTTCACGTAACGCTTCCATATCAACGGCGTGCGCGCGCGTGATAATGACAACCAAACCCCCTTTCCGCAGATGGTAAATCCGTTCTCGATTCAACAGATGCCGCGCCGATGGTGTCGGCGGAACTGCGACGAATACAATATCAGAACTGTCAGCGAGCGTATCCATATCAACACGCTGCACGTCCCATTCCTGAAGGAGTGCATCTGGAACAAACGGATCATAGCCTGTTACGGTTGCGCCGAAAACTCGGCACCATTTTGCGATTTTTCCGCCGATCTGACCGAGCCCGATGACACCTATCCGTTTCGTACCGAGGTCGCCGTTCACGAAGTCCGGATCGTCACAGAATTGGTGGGCGACCGGAAGTTTATTGTTTCCCCATATTGGGTTCTCCCAATCCCAAAGTTTCTCACCGTTTGCCATCTTCAAGTGCCATTGTGCTGTCCGGCGGAGTGAAGACAGCGCGAGACCGAAGGCACACTCCGCCACAGATTGCGACCAAGCGCGCGTCGATTCAATAACAGGGATGCCACGTTCTTGGAGTATCTTATACGGAATCCCGTGTCCAGAATTATCGGTCATTGCGCCGAGCACTTTCAGTTTTGGGGCTGCTGCGATGCACGCTTCGGTTAGGTTGCCACCGAAGTGTGAGATGCCGACAGTTTCGCTGAGATCGACCTGTTCGTGAATCGGGTCTCGGCTGCTGGTGTTGAGAACAAGGGTTATACCGAGTTCTTCTAATCGTTGCACCATCTGTTCGTGCACGAAGGGCCAAGACACTTCTAAGTTCGGATGCCGTGTAAATACAAATTCAGGACTTGCCATATTTTAAATTTTCCTTGCGGTTGGGTTAGGTGTTTCTGCTAAAAAACGGTTATTTCCGTCTATCCGTCCTCCATTACATTACGGACTATATTCAGGTATGCCTGTCATGTAATGGAAAGCAGAACATAAACACAATGTTTTAACTTTCCTTGCGGTTGGGTTAGGTGTTTTTGCTCAAAAACGGTTATGGTTATCAGAAACCTCTTTATCTGCGAGTACAAACCCCCCTAAGAAACGCCCCAGCAAAAACACCGCCCTTATCAGGGGGGAATTGGGTTATTGGTAGATGTCAATATATTTTTATAATTTACCATAAAAACCGATGACCGATAACTATTTCCGGCGAATGAGCAGATGCGGTCCAGTCGGGTATCTACCGATGCGTGCGCCGTAGAGGGCGAACCCGCCTTTCGCTTCAGCATCCGCTTTCACTTCATAACGGATTGTTAATGTCCGTGTGTTCAGAACGTTTGATGGGTCTACCTTGACCTTATGAAGATAGCCGTAGATGCCGGGGTGTCCGTTGATATAAGAGAGGGCGCCCCGTGTATCTGCAGGACAGTCAAGAATCCGAACGGTTTCGATTTCAACACCGTTGATGGAAATTGTTACGTCGGATGGGTGTTGCGCCGGTTCCGTCTGACGGGCACCACCGTAAGAACTGGAGGCTTCAAAAACAAGTGCCATCTCTGCGACATCTGTTGTGCTGAGACCTTCTGGTAACGGAATCTCGTATTCAACAGAACCGCTCCCAACAGCAGAGAAAAGGTGATCACTGGTTGTCGGTTCGCCCCACGAGGTGCTGGATATGTTTTCAGGCGCGTAGTTGAGGCGTATCGTTCCTGAACCGTCCGATTCAACCGGTTGTGGCGGTGCTAAGAAATGTTCAAAGTTAATAAAATTACGAGCGACAACGGTTCCTGTTTCATCCGTTACCCAGACATGGAGCGTGCCGACAGCGGGGTGAATATCAGGGATTTGCAGTGCGAGTTGGTGGACGTGTTCTACCTGATATTGTGGGAATGGAATATCAACACTACCAGAGACATTCGCGCGTTTAACCTCTCCAGTCGCTGACATTGTATCGAGTTGCCAGTGGAGGGTTGCTCTCGTGATGGTCTTGTGTGAGAAGTGGCTGGCGTAAATGTCCGCTTTTATCTTCTCCCCCGGTGCGACTGTTGTTCCGGGTGGATAATCAATAGCGATGAAGTCAAGTGTATTGATATCGAGATAGTCGTATCCGAACGCTTTCACTGATCTATCGTAGTTCATGAACCCGTTATGTTCCCACTCGATGTCCTGTAACTCGGTGTAGATGTAGCCACAGATTTTTGGATGGAGTCGGAGTTCGTTCGTTAGATATTTGAAACACCATGAAACATCTTTATCACCTGCCCCCGCAGAGATACCACCGTATTCGCTGTTAATCAGGGGTGCGTCGCTTTGCACGTTGTCGCCGGCATAATTGAAACCTGAGCCAGGGGACGTCTCTGCGACAACATTCGCGATATGTTCTTTTGCGCGGTCGTAGTCATTGATATAGAAGTGCCACGAATTGATGTCCGTTTCCACGTGGTCATAAAGGCAGGGTGAGTTGTCTTCAATTAATCGGGTTGTATCTAAGGATTTCGCGAGGTGATACATCTCGCGTACCCATTCCTGTCGATCCGTCATCTCCTTGTACTCGTTACCACCGAGTCCCCACGTTTCATTGAAGTTACACCAAGAGATAATTGATGGATGGTTGTAATCGCGCGCAATGTTGCCACGAAGTGTCTGCTCAAAACGTACTTTTGCTGTTTCTGTGTAGGTGCCGAAGTTTGGGATGTCGCACATGAAGAGCAACCCTAACTTGTCCGCCCAATAGTAGAGGCGAGGTTCATCGACTTTGATATGGAGGCGGAGGAAGTTGAAGCCGAATTCTTTCGCGCGTTCGACATCTCGACGAATCGCTTCGTCTGTTAAGAACGTATACACACCTTCTGGGTTGAACGACTGATTGAGGGCACCGAGCAGGTAGACAGGACGGTTGTTAAGGTAGATATACTGATAGTCTCCACCGGACGCTTTTTCAATCGAAACTTTCCGCATCCCAAAGTAGGTGAAAATCCTGTCAATAACTGTATCTTCTGCCACGAGTTCAAGCGTGACATCGTAGAGATTTGGCGTATCGACATCCCAGAGACGGAGTTGTTCAGGTGGAATGTTGACTGTCCACTGCGTCTCACTGGTGGAGACCGGAACTGACCCACTAAGTTCATCGCAAGCCCATCGCAGGATTGCGCCCCTGTTTTCTATATCTCCATCTATTTGAACAGTAAACGTAGCGGAAGCGTTATCAATGTCGGGTGTGATATGGCACTGCGCGATATGTGTTGTGTTTCTCGGTTCGAGGTAGACTGTCTGCCAGATACCACTTGTACGGACATACCAGCCGATCTGTTTGCCGGCAAGTTGTTCGCCGTGATCCTGTGCGTCGTAAGCGCGAACGACGATAGTCGTCTGCTCTCCCGGTGTAAGTGCGTCTGTGATGTCTAATTCAAACGGCAGGTATCCGCTTTCGTGTTTGCCGATCTGTTTGCCGTTTACCCAGACTGTTGCTTCCCAGTCAACAGCGCCGAACTTCAGAATAACGCGTCTGTCTCCCCAATTTTCGGGGATAGATACGGTTCTACGATACCAGCCGATTGTGTGTCTGGGTTCGCCGCGGTAGTTGCCTTCACGGTCTAAACCGCCACAAGTGACCTCTTCCGGGTTGAGGTAGGCGTTTGTACTCAAGTAGTTTTCGTTGTTGGCTTGATCTTCATCTCCCCATGCCGCAAGGCTTTCCCAAGGATAGGGTACCTGTATCTGTAGCGTCCACGGTGAATCGGCAGTTTTTTCGGGTGTGAACCACTGATGCTGTTCGCCGATGTCTTCAGGATCGAATGTGAATTCCCAGGTACCGTTGAGGCAGATCCAGTCAATGCCTTCTGATGTCCCGCGTTGAAAATCTGGGCGCGGGTACTCTGGGCGCGGTATGTCTGTATTGTTTCCTATCATTATTTTAACTTTCCTTGCGGTTCGATTTGTATTGTTTGAAGTGTTAGGGTTGTGTCCGTTTTACCGCTTTCCACTTCGTTTCAAGCTACGTTTTTGTAGTTATGGCAATTTGGTTAGCCATAAGGGTTTGTTTCTAAACGACAATCTCTATTTTAACTTTCCTTGCGGTTCGATTTGTATTGTTTGAAGTGTTAGGGTTGTGTCCGTTTTACCGCTTTCCACTTCGTTTCAAGCTACGTTTTTGTAGTTATGGCAATTTAGTCAGCCAGTTGACTATTTACAACAGCATATCACAAATTTGTTTTCTTGGCAATTTTTTCTGTTGGCGATGGAATCGTTCAACTTCTGAAAAAACTAAATTTCGCAACTTTCCCTTGACTTATGCTAATATGTTAGTATAGGATACTGAACTAACATAGGTTTCTGCAATTTGCGGAAGAACCAAGAAAACGCGATGTAAACTGAGCATCCGTCACGAAACAGGAGGTATGCTATGGAACAGAGACGAACAGATTTTGGCATTTTTGTACGGCTTTCCGGAATGATGTTCCTACAATTCGCGATATGGGGTGCATGGGCAGTGCTTATCGCTGGACACATGCAAAATCTTGGATTCAGCGGCACACAGATTAGTTATGTCTTTGGCACGACGGCTATCGGCTCCATCATTTCACCGATCATCGCGGGATGGGTTGCGGATCGTTTAATGCCGGCACAGATGTTCGCAGCGGTCTCGCACCTGCTCGGTGGTGTCTGCCTCTTCATCGCGTGGAAGCAGACCTCTTTCCCGATGATGTGGGCATCGATCTTCCTCCACGCTGTCCTCTATATGCCGACGATCGCACTGACCAACGCAATCGCTTTCCATCACATGGGGCAATCCGATAAGTTCGGGAATATTCGGGTCTTCGGGACACTCGGTTGGATCGCGATCAATTGGGTATTGAGCTGGTATCTCCGATATTGGGAAGGGCGAGAACCGACACTGCCACAGGTTGATGACTGTCTCCTCTTCGGTGCTGTGCTTTCATTCATTATGGGTGCCTACTGCTTGACCTTACCGAATACGCCACCGAGCAAAGAGGCGAAAAATCCGTACGCCTTTCTTGAAGCCTTCTCCCTCATCTCAAATAGCAATTTCGCCGTGCTTCTGATTATTTCTTTCGTTGTCGCGATTGAGCTGCCTTTTTATTACAATTTGACTTACCTCTTTCTGACGGAGGCAGAACACGGGGTTGGCTTAGCAGGAAGTAGTGCTAACTTAGCGATGAGCCTCGGACAGGTTGCTGAAGTTGTGCTTATGCTGCTCCTATTTCCGTGTCTGCGGCGGTTTGGTATGCGGTTCACTATTTTTCTCGGTATCCTCGCGTGGCCCGTGCGATACGCTATCTTCGCGATTGGAGAGCCGGTATGGTTAGTCGTCGGCGCACAAACACTGCACGGAATCTGCTACTCTTTCTTTTTCGTGGGTGGTATGATTGCTGTGGAACGATTGAGTCCTCAAGATATTCGGGCGAGTTCCCAAGCACTGCTCCTTTTTGTTACGAACGGGTTCGGCATGCTCGTCGGGCATATCGTCAGCGGTCGCGTGCATGAGTATTTCGCTGATCCAGCAGGTGGACATGCATGGGCGAAAATCTTTATGGTGCCGATTGTCATAACGGTTATCGCTGCGATCGCCTTTATTGTGTTGTTCAACGAACAGAAGTATCAAGCAGATGCGGAGGCAATAGCGCAAGGCACTGCGAACGAATAATAATGTTTGATTTTCAAACGCCTCTCTTTTTAATCTTACTTATTGTTGTTCCGGTGCTAATTCTCGTACAACGTCGGACACATCTCGGTACGACGAAATGGCGAAAAAGTGTCACCTTCTGCCTGAGAGGTGCTGCGCTTCTGTGTGCAATCTTTGCTTTGGCAAATCTCCATCGTACAGACAAGGAACAGCGACTTGCAGTCGTGTTCCTCATAGATACATCGGAAAGCGTCTCTCCGTTGCAACATGAAGAAGCACTTAATCAGATAAACGCTGCTGTTGCTAAACTGAAACCTACCGATAGATTCGGTGTCCTCGGTTTCGCGAGGGAAACCTCAGTCCTCACAGAGATTCGTCAGAAACAGGATCAATCTTTGGCGGCGGTACTGGAAACGATTGCTGAGCAGACGCTGCAGCGAGCCGGTACCGATGTGATTACTGCGCTTAAGCGTGCCATCGCGCTGCTGCCAGACGATTACCACCGTCGAATTGTGTTGTTTAGCGACGGAATCCATAACGCTGGCGGCATATCTTTTGAGGATTACCTGCCGTTACTCTCAGCCAGCAACGTCGAAGTATTAACAATCCCGCTTGATACGCTTAAGGATGCTGTTCGGGTTGTGCGGCTGCATGCACCTACCGAGATCCGTAAAGGACAACGTTTCGAGATAGACGCAATCATTGAAACCGATGGCAGCATCCCAAAACTAAATGCCACGCTCTATCATGAAGGCGCGCCGATTGATGAATTTGAATGGACATTACCAAGCGGGGCAGACGTTAAGACCTTAGCCGTGCCGCCTATTTCAGAGGCCGGAAACCACAGATATGCGTTGAGACTCGAACCGACCGATGAAATCCCGGAGAATAACCGGGGGTATGGTGTTGTGAAAGTTCGGGGTAAACCGCACGCCCTATATTTGGAATCTGATCTGACGCAAGCTGAAAACCTGAAAACCGTCCTTGAAGATAACGGCTTTAACGTTGAAGTTAGACCTCCGACGGAGATGCCGACGGAACTCATTGAACTCCAACGCAGCGATGTCCTGATTCTGAGTAACGTTTCCGCGGATATGCTTTCATCGGATCAGTTGCGGAACATCGAAAAATATGTTCGTGATCTCGGACACGGGTTGGTCGTTATCGGTGGTGAACATGCATACGGACCGGGAGGTTATACCGGTACCGCGTTGGAACGTGTGCTCCCTGTAGAGATGACACCGCGGGAACAGAAAGACACCGTTGCTATCCTTTTTGTATTAGACACGTCCGGCAGTATGGCGAATTATGTCGGTGGACAACGGCGTAAAATTGATCTTGCGATTGCGGGGATCCGTGCTGGCATCGAAAACCTTGAAGAAGATGACGTTGCTGGTATCATCAGTTTCAGCGCGGGTGAGGTAGCGTCCGACATTTCTCGCCTTACATCCGATCGTAGTGTATTACTTCAAGCCGTTCAAAAACTTAAACCGACGGGGGGCACAACGTTGATGCTGGAGGCGATTGACACAGCCGCTGAGATACTTAAAGCAGATGATGCGAAGCGGAAGCACATTATTCTTTTGTCGGATGGTAAGTCCAATGACGCGGCATCCGATTTTCTGGAGTTAGCAGAACGGATTGCTGACGCCCGTATCAGCATCACAGCGATTGCGATAGGTGATGCGAACAGAGAACTTCTGACGCAGCTGACAGAGACCAGCGACGGACATTTTGTTGCTGTTCAAAATCTACAGGACCTGCCGACAGTGTTGATGGAAGCCGTGCGAGAAACGCAGCGTTACATCGTTCAAGAACTGTTCCGCCCTGTTATCACGGATCCAAGTGCGTCAATCGTCGAAGGTCTCGGCACACTACCACAGCTCGACGGTTACACAGCGACAACAGAAAAAGAGAGCGCCCAGGTTTTCATCCGTTCACATAAAGATGAACCGGTTCTCGCGGGTTGGAATTTCGGGTTAGGAAAATCGGTCGCATGGACATCGGACGTTACGGCGTGGGGAAAAGAATGGGTTCCGTGGGAGAATTTTGGCAAATTTTGGGGGCAGGTTGTTAACTGGACGCTACCGGCGGGGGACACAGGTGCGGACTTCGATCTCGTGTTATCGCTTCAACAGGGAGTCGTAGAGGTACGTATTGATGCTCGGGATCCGTCGCAAGCGTCCTATAAGGTTCGTGTCGCCGGTCCGGGTGAGACGCGCAGCCGCGTTGAGATGCAACAGGTGACATCAACCCGTTACAGCGGTACTTTTCAGATACAGGACAGTGGGTCTTATATCGTCACCGCACAACGTGAAGGCGATGAACAGATGCGCACTGAAGTGTTGTCGCTTCCTTATCCGATAGAATATGCTGAATTTGAGGTCAATACCGATCTGCTGAAAACGCTGGCTGCGGGTACCGCGGGTATCTATGCGCCGACACCGACGCAGATCGCAGCACCGGCAGGCGTTGCGATCGAAAAACGGGTCTCACTTGCGCAAGCGTTGTTAATTGCCGCGGCGCTGCTCTTTGTATTAGAGATGATTCTCCGGCGTTATAGCATAGCGAATCGGCGCATCGCTGAGTTGCTCAGACGGTTGCGCGGGAAAAAACCTGTGGAGACGCGAATCGTGGGTACAACAGCGGAGACTGTACCTGTAACCGAACGCGTCAGAGAGGACACAACCGCATCACAGCCAACAGAAGGGTCAATGACTCGGTTATTAGCTGCGAAGCGGCGTGCGCGTTGATGCTGTAGGTTTCTTCTGAAAAATTGAACATTTGGATAGAGTTGTGTAATGGATTTCATCTTGTGTCTCTTCAAACAACAGATATTGTGTCGGTTTGATATTTTCCTTTGCCACTTGATAGTAGTCGGGTAAAATTTCGATGCCGGCGGAATTCCGCATTAACGTTTGAGCGACCTGACACGTCGTACCCGAACCGGCAAACGGGTCAAGCACCCAATCATTTTTGGGTGTGTAAAGTTTTTGGCGCAGGATTCATTTTTTCGACAGGATAGGTTTGTGGACATAGCACTCCGCTGGAGTGCAAGAGAAGGGGACCTCTTTTTCTATAGACATATTGCTCCGCTGGAGCAAAGAGACCTCTTGAAAAATAAAGCCCTCTTCACGCCAGAGGCGTGATATGTCTATAGAAATCAATAGTATTCGTCCTGCACTCCAGCGGAGTGCTATGTGTTGACGAAGGATTGATCGGCGGAAAATCCCTTTATAACGGAGTGCTGCCAAAAACTTTACACACCC
>JAJDXV010000036.1 GCA_022823085.1 Candidatus Poribacteria bacterium | reverse complement strand
GATCATGGTTTTGCTTTACATAGGTGCCCGTTCTTAGGAAAGATCGCGAGCGCAGCTCGCTCCTACAGAGGAAGACGTATCCATATATATAAAGGGAATAGGTACAATTGAATGGCCCTGGAAGGTTAATTTTGATTTTTTTACATCAAATATGTTATCATATATTATGGTACAGCCGGAAAAATTAACACTGATATCCCGTCGTTCCTCTCATCGCGAATCTGGAGAAATAGATGCCAGCCATCAACATCAAAACGACCCACAAACCCATCAAAAACTATTATACCGAACTCGAAAGATATGCACAACTCGGTGAGGAAAACGAAGGCACCGTCCGCACCGCGTTCCAAAACCTGCTCCAACACTACTGCGGACAATCCGACCTCACACTCCTCCGGACTCCTCCATCATCCAGAGTATCGCCAAAAGTACGAAGCGAACCTCAAACGCGACCTGCCACATATCCCAACCCCCCTTGCCCCCCTTGACAGGGGGGTTGCAGCGGACTTCTGGGTGTTTGCAAAAGCAGGCGCACGCTTAGCCGATCTCCACGTCAACTACGAATCGCAACCCGAATACGATAAACTCCAGTTTATTCAGAACCCTGATGTTCCGCTCGATTGGCGTGTCGAGAAGATGAAGCTCTCCAGAGACAAAACGCAGATCGTCTACAACAATTTCCTGACGCTCGACGGTATTCCGTTAAAAGTGTTTGATTATCGACTCGGCACGCGTTCTGCATTGGAGTGGATCGTGGATCAGTATCGTGTGAAGACGGACAAACGGAGCGGGATCGTTAACGATCCGAACCGTGCCGAGGATCCACAGTATATTGTTTGGTTGATTGGCAAGGTGATTACGGTGAGCTTGGAGACGGTGGAGATTGTTGAGAATTTGCCAGCGTTGGAGACCCAGTAGTCCGCGCATGCTGTGGGTTTTTCGTAACTCTATAACTACAAATCCTATTTTCCTTGATTCTTGTCGTTAAATGTGCTATTATTTTGCTAAGGTTGATTCCTTTAACATTGTAGGAGGGGTTTCTCCAATATAGGATAATCATATACGGCGGCCCTGATGAGGTTAGCAAATCAAATATGATACATATAGTAAAGGCTAAATGGCTTATATACACAGTGCTTGTGGGTCTAATACCTGTTGTCTTACGAGTGTTACTATGGGTTATATCGCCCCATCAAACTGTTGATCTCTTTAGTGCTTCAGACTTCGTTGCATTTGGATTAGTCTTACATATATCCAATATAAATGAGCTAGAACATTTCAACGATCACGAAAAGTCATGGAAAACACTTCAGATCGGCACTTCATTTTTCCTCATAGTAATTTATGGTTTCTTATTTGCCGCTCACTTATTCGGTCAAGCGAATCCTGGGAGAATCAATATGGGTACTGTCAGAACTATTTCTATGATCTTGAGTGGTGCCTCATTTTACCTCAGCTTCTCTGTTTATGATAGAATCTCGAAAGTAGAAAGCATTCCATGAATGTTTAAAAAACCAAGATATTGCCTAGTTCTTAAAAACAGGACTTACGCAATTTTGACGATATCCAGTTTTTTTCGCGGATATTTCTCGGAAAACACAGCGTTCTTGGGGCACAGACTAACAGTCTATGCTACAAAAGAGAAGCATGCGTAAGTCCTAAAAAAGTGAAAATAAACTGGATTTTTTTTTATAATAGGGGTATAATAACTTCTTGAGAACATAATTTTGGCGGTTGGCGGTCGCTTTGGTACCAGGTTTCTGGAACGCTCTGACGAACCTTATTCTGTTAAAACTTTGCAGACATTCCACATGACTGTATAATGGGCACTCAAATGGTCCAAACTTTAGTAAAATCCAATTGAGGATTAATCAAATGACTGCAGTAATTATCACCATAGGTTCAATCGCTGCTATAGCGGGTATTGGTGTTGCCACTTGGTCTATCATCAATACAAGAAAAAAGTACTATGAAGACTATATAAAGAGAAAACGCCGTGCAGAAGATTAAAAGTTTCATCTATCTGGATGAATATAAGATGTACTCTATTTCATCTCAGATTTTTAAAGGTCTGAACCTAAGCAAAGATTTTTTGAAAGACTTAAATTTTGTTCTAAATTATGGATTTCAAGAGCAGTTTATAGTCCAAATGTCTATAGGTCCATACACTTTTTCCGCAGACTGTAAGAGAGATGATCTTCGGGAGAATGAAGATTCTCTAATAAGGAAACACTCCAGATTTTCTGAAAAAGAATTTGTGCTTGTTGGGACTGTCACCCAAAGTTCAAGAGAACCTGTTGATAGTGAAGATGACATCGATGTTTCCCAGGAACCACGGCATATGAAAGAAGCGATTATGAACATGGTTGAAGTACTTTTCGCAATAGAATCTACGTTTTCAGGAAAATTAGCGAACGAAATTATTGTTGATCCAATTGCCTTATATAGAGAGGTACATATGTAGGTAAAGTATGATATTACCTCTAAAGAATACCAGCTCTTAAATGGAAAGATCAATTAAAAAAAAATAAACCACATGAAAATAACTGAAATCCAGAATGAACTGGCAGAATTAGATTTAGATGCGTGGCTTCTGTACGATTTTCGGGGGATCAACCCAATCGCACAGAATGTTGCTGGCTTGGCGGAAGCACATATTACACGCCGGTGGTTCTGCCTTATTCCTAAACAGGGTGAACCACGATGGTTGGTACATAAAATAGAGACATCAAACTTCGTTGACGTACAAGGTGAGGTTTCGCTTTACGCGGGGTGGGAAGAACTTAACGATGCAATCCGTTCCCTGCTCGCCGATGTCAAAACGGTTGCGATGGAGTACTCGCCAAACGCCGAGATCCCTTATATCTCACGTGTGGATGCCGGGACATTGGAGTGGATACGCTCGTTCGGGATTGACGTGCAAACGTCTGCGGAACTGGCGCAGCGGGTAGAGGCACGCCTGAATGAGGCACAAGCGATAGGACATCAACTCTCCGCAAAATTGGTGCTACAAGCGAAAGATTATGCCTTCAATTGGATCGGTTCGCAGCTACGGGACGGTAAAACGATTACAGAGTATGACGTTCAGCAGGAGATACTCGGACAATTTGATGCGATGGACCTCGTTACAGACCATCCGCCGATTGTCGCTGTGAACGAAAAGAGCAGCGATCCGCATTACGCACCCTCCGTAACAGACACCCAAGAAATTAAAAAAGGCGATTTCATCTTGATTGACCTTTGGGCAAAGCAGAAGGATCCAGATGCGGTTTTTGCGGATACGACGTGGGTCGCTTACGCCGGAAAAACTGTACCGGCAGAATACGTTGAGATTTTCGATATCGTCAAAGAAGCGCGGGACAGCGCGATACGACTCATTCAGGAGAGATGGGAGGCTGAGGCACCGATCCACGGCTATGAAGTCGATGATTGTGTTCGGGGGTATATCACCGAGAAAGGATACGGGGAATACTTTATCCACCGCACAGGACACAATATCGGGACGGTTATCCACGGCAACGGTGCGAATTTGGATAACTTAGAGACACGCGATGCGCGCGCCTTGATCCCCGGTGTCTGTTTCTCGATTGAGCCGGGTATTTACCTTACCGCTTTCGGCGTTCGGACTGAAGTCGACGTTCTCTTAGCCGGTCCAGGGAGAGACGGCGTAAAAGTGACAACCGCTCCCGTTCAAAATCAGGTATTGTCATTGCTGTGATCTGATAGTTCCGCTTTTTGAGGTCCGCGAGGATATGGTTCAGATAGAGGCGGGCATTGAGGATCCACTGATCGGCGTAAGCTGCAGCGAGTAGCGGGAGTGCGATTGTTAAACGCGGTGAATCGAGTAGCCATCGTTCCGCATATTCAGCAAAATCTGTATCTACCAACCCCGTGCTACCGAGCGAATACACGACATAGCGTTTGTCGTCGCGAACTTCCATTCTCGGATTGAGCGGTGTTCCGAGCGTAAGCCGTTTCGTTCCGTCAATCTCGAAAACCCAAAAGAAATAATCCTCATTATGTCCAAGATAACCGAGTTCCACATCAAGCCGATGCTCGGTTTCAGTTGTTATCGGGATGATCGCCATGTCCCTTTTAACCAATACCGGATAGATCGCTGCGAAAAAGATTTGTTCAAACCCGAGTGGATGGTGCGCGCTTGTGAGTACCTCAAGAAGTGTCTGCTCGTGTTCGGATCGTTTGAGTTCTAAGCAGCTTTTGATGAAAACTTCATCTCTGAGGGTCCGCATTTCGGGAGATGCGTTTTGGTGAAGCGGTTGAAGTTCCTGCATCAACCGGAGGATGCGGCGGCGTTTCGGTATCACGCGCCAAAGCACCCAGTACAATAAGGTTTGCCACGTCTCCAGTTCACGTAGTTGCCCTAAAAGTGCCAATACGCCGGTAAAGAAACGTTGGAATATACTTTCAGATGTGAGGTTTCTTTGTTGATTTGCCACGTTTTTTCTCAATATTCTGCTGATGGAACGGTATAAAAAATTTGACCTTTTGTGGAAAGTGTGCTATAATTTGTCTTACCGAAAGAGCCGGAGTGGTGAAATTGGTAGACGCACTGGACTCAAAATCCAGCGGGCCCTAGGTCCATGTCGGTTCGAGTCCGACCTCCGGCATCAGGCGATGGTTTTTTGTCAGCCATCGCCTTCTCTTTTTGGGGTTACTGTTACATTGAAACGATCTCACGCATCCGTTTCGCCAAGTCGATTTGGGCATCTCTGTCGCCCCCGACTTCGTGGATAACGTAGCCGTCATAACCGATGGCGCGGAACGCTTCCATGACTGCCTTCCAATCGGTATCACCGTCTAAAAGATTCACAAACCGATGTGCGCCGCGGTCAAAATCCTTGAAGTGTACGCGTTTGATGCGGGGTCCGAGTTCACGGATCCAATGCTCTGGGTACCCGTAAGCCATCATGTTCGCTGTATCAAGATAGGTGCCTACCGAATCGCTCCCTATTTCATCCACGATATCGCGCATCTCTTTCGGACTGAGCAGAAACTTGTTCCAGACGTTTTCGAGACCGATTGCGACCTGATGCGCTTCCGCAGCGGGTGCTAAATCTTTCAGGATACCGACAAGATTATCCCAAACCTCTTGATACGTCCCTTCAACGGTGAGTTGCCCTGGGTGCAATAGGATCCCGCCGACACCGAGTGCGTTGGCGACCTCTAAACCGCGGGCAAGAGAGGCTGCGCCTTTCTCACGCTGTGTCGCATCCAGACTGAGCAGGTTGCCGCGATCCGAGTATCCTGCTGTGATGCTGCCGATTTCGATCCCCGCCGTATCACATTTCGTAGCGATGCCTTGAAGTTCCGAATCACTCATATTGATGTCGGTGTCTTTTCCTTCGCGAAAAGTGAGTTCAACGGCATCGTATCCAGCATCTTGGCAAAGCGAGAGCGTATCGTCTAATGACATGTTTCCGAGTATAATTTGGGTGACACCTATCTTCATTGATTTTCCTTTTCGTTATGAAATTGTGTAGCGGTTAGAGATTGTATGCAGAGGTACCGAATTTCGAGGCATTGTGGACACCGAATAGCGACATAGTACGCGTCGTTGAAAACGGCATCAATCGGGTTGAGCGATGCATCTCCCAACGGACTGCCCTGAAATTGATCAAGCACTTCATACATCTTATCGCAATCTGGACAGATTTGCAAGTCGTGTCCGATGTCGGTCTGGTCGAGCCATGGCATCTGTGTTTACTTCCTTTCCTTCAGGAAGAGACCAAAAATTTGGAGACCGATTTAAGGTAGCGGTTCGGCATGCGTGCCTTGACATGAATAGCGTCTGCGGCGTATTCAGCGTTAAGCACAGTGCCGTGTTTGTACAACAAATCGAGTGCTTTTCCGTCCGTGTACGGAATACTCAAGGAGAGGTCTGGCCCGAGTTCAACAAACCGGTTCGACAATGCGTCCATTAACGTCTCAATCCCATCGCCGCGCTGCGCTGAGATGAGGTGTGCGTCTGGGTACTGGCTCCGTAAGACTTGTAGGTCGTCCTCTGCTTTGAGATTATCAATTTTGTTGAAAATCATGAGCATCGGAATATCGGTGGCGTCCAAGTCTGCGAGTACTTCGTTTACAGCGGCGATTTGTGCTTCTGCCTCTGGATGGCTGACATCGACGACGTGAAGTAGGAGGTCCGCTTCAACGACTTCTTCAAGTGTCGCCTTGAATGCTGCAACCAATTGGTGTGGCAGTTTCTTGATAAACCCGACAGTATCACTGAGAAGAATCTGCTGCTTTTCTGGGAGATCCACTCTTCGCGTGGTTGAATCTAAAGTTGCGAACAGTTTATCCTCTGCCAAAACGCTTTCACCTGTCAATAGATTGAAGAGTGTCGATTTTCCGGCATTGGTATAACCGACGAAAGAGACCTTTATTTTTTCGGAACGGTTTTTCCGCTGAACTTGGCGCTGTCTCTCAACGGCTTGGAGTGCCTTTCTCACCTGTCCGATGTTCCTACGGATCCAACGTCTATCCATTTCCAACTGGGTTTCACCGGGACCGCGGATAGGGCCGCCGCCACCACCGCCTGTTGCAAGTCTTGAAAGGTGCGTCCACATCCGAGTCAAGCGCGGCAGGGCGTATTCAAGTTGTGCGAGTGAGACCTGTAGCCGTGCCTCTTTGGTGAGTGCGCGTTGTGCGAAGACGTGAAGGATGAGCCCCGTTCGGTCAATTGCGACGATGTCGAGGGCACGTTCGAGGTTCCGCGTCTGTGCGGGTGAAAGTTCCTCATCAAAGATGATTGCGTCGGCATCAAGTTCTTCAACGATCGGTTTAAGTTCTTCAACCTTTCCTTCGCCGATAAAATAGGTTGGGTTCGGCGTGTTACGGGATTGAATTGTCTCACAGACGACTTGAATACCGGCAGTTTCTGCGAGTTGCCGAAGTTCTTGGAGCGATTCCTCTGTTTCGTGCATCAGGTTGTCTCGAAGTTTAACGCCTACTAAGGTTGCGCGTGATGGCGGATTCGGTGCACGTGTATCATAAAGTTCTGGCATCAAAAACTCCTTTGTCAGTTTTGGAGCGCCACCAAAGCACGGCACTTTGTGCCTCCAACGACGCGGTATTTGTAGTATAGTGTATCAGATATGTTCCGTGTTTTCAACTAAAATCCGGCTTTAACAAAAAACTTCAAATTTTCGACGACCATTTTAGTGCTCAGTCAACCTTATGCTGTATTTTTTGTTGCACACGCGTTTAATCTTATGTTATACTTAATATCGCTATGAAAGATGCCAAAGATTCTACAAACCCAACGATTACCGTGAATCGGAAAGCACGGTATGACTATAACTTACGCGATCGTTATGAAGCCGGTGTTGTCTTGCAAGGCACCGAAGTGAAGGCGATTCGCGCTGGACGCTTGAACCTGTCGGACAGTTACGCGCAGGTAACAGATGGCGAAGTGTTCCTTATTGACGCGCATATTGGGCCGTATGCGCACGGCAATATCGCGAACCACGAACCGAAACGGAAACGCAAATTGCTGCTCAATCGCCGGGAAATCACGAAGCTTGAACGCTCAATCCGATCAAAAGGGATGACGATTGTCCCGACGCGTGCCTATTTTAGCAAGGGTAAGGTGAAGTTAGAGATAGCCGTCGCGATGGGTAAACAGATGTACGATAAACGTGATAAGATCGAGCGTGATGCCGCCGCGAATGAGATACGAGCCTATAACTAACAGGATTCTCGGAAACTTTTATTGCTTAATTTGGGGGTGTACAGGTTTCGACGAAGGTAAATGATATACGGGTTGCATGCCGAGGTCTCCGCAGGCCTCGTAAAATAGGCGGAACATTTATAAATGCTGATGAAGAATTAGCATTAGCCGCTTAATAGCGCGGCTACGCTTGACCGACCTGTTGCCCGTCAGGGAAGTTAAAGCGTCGCAATACGGGCTAGCTGCTCGCTCATTCTCAAGGGGTGTGCCGCGAACTACTTTTGAGATAGTCTATTAGGAATCCTGCACAGGGGAGTCCGATAGGCGAACTTTAAAACCTGTGATAAGCATGTAGTAGCCTCTATTGAACTGCCTTCGGACGCGGGTTCGATTCCCGCCACCTCCATTTCCACAATGTAGTTATAAGTTATAAGTTAAGAGGGCTATGGTCATTCAAACGTTTCTTAACTTATAACTTAAAGCGCAGCGTACCAATAACTAATAACTAATAACTATTCCCGTTTTGCGGCGGACTCGCCCAGATGCGAAGTGCATCATGCTACGAAAGCGCAGCACGCGTAAGTCCTAATCTACTTGAAAAAATAAGATGGCTGAATTTGACCAGATGCCGCCTCGTATCCAAAAAACTGTGCAGGCATATATACACGAGGATGAAAAGGTCTGCCTCTGCATCCTCGGGCGTTCGAGTCTGCTGCGTCCAGATTTCGTCTTTATCACGACGCGACGGGTATTGGTCTTAGATGAACGATATATAGGCAGCCTTGCAGTTTCTTACGCGAACATCCGTTGTAACCTATTGTTCACTGAGATTCACGCAGTCAGATTAGTCCGACAGTTCAGGCATCGGCTTTTCAGCCAAGCGAGACTCGAAATTAGCGTTGTACGTAATGTCCACTGGATTGATAATATCAACTTCCGATCCGCGCGATGTGCGTACCTGTACATCACTGAGCGGATCACAAATGGGAAAGGGATGCCATGACAGAATTCCTGACTTATTTCCTCGCCTCATATAACGTCTGGTTTACGGCACCGTTGGTTATTGTGTTCCTATTTGCCCTCTTTCGACTTGCGACCGGGGCAATGGATTTCGGTGATGCAGATGTTGACGCGGATGTAGATGCCGACATAGATATAGATGCGGATGTGGATATAGATATAGATGCGGATGTGGATATAGACGCAGATATGGATATAGACGCGGATGTAGATGCCGATATAGATGCGGATGCGGATGTGGATGCCGCTGACACCGGCACGCACACACCCTCTTTCGGCGACGTATTTGGGTTTTTGAATGTCGGCAGGGTACCGTTGATGATTGTGCTGATGTCGTTATTTGGGACATGGGGTATCACCGGACTTACTGCCAACACACTCCTTAATGTCCCCGAAAAACCGGATTGGGTTTGGATATCGTGCGTTATCGCTTTTTTCTCTTGTTTAGTCTGTACTCGCTATATCTCTATTGGGCTTTCAAAGTTATTTCCAGAAAGCGAAAGAGCCATCAGTGATATACATCTCCTCGGTCTGAGTGGACGCGTGATTAGCGGACAAATTACGACAACTTTTGGGACGGCTCGTGTCCAAGTTCCGGACGGTCCGGAATTAACCGTCAGTTGCCGTGCGAAATCCGATGAAGCCCCGCCTGTCAAAGGCGATACCGTAATTCTCGTGAACTATGACCACACAAAACGGATCTTTGATGTAAGAAAGAGTGAAGTAGATTAGCGTCGAAAAGATTAGTATCTAATATCGCTTAAGGAGCGTTAAAATATGAATCCAAATTTGTTCATCACTATTATCGGCAGTGTTGTTGCTTTAGTCGTAATTTTCCTATTAGTCTATCGTTCTTTCTACAAAAAAGCACCAGCAGATGCGGCGTTAGTTGTCTCTGGTGGACGAAAAAAACGCGTCGTCTTCGGTGGCACGCTCATCAACCCAATTACGAACACGCACCAACTCATTTCTCTAAATACGCTCCAGCTGCCTGTTGAGCGTACGGGTCAAGGCGCGCTTATCACAAAGGACAGTTTACGCGTTGATATAGAGGCGCAATTCTATGTCAAAATTGAAGCGAATGAACAAGATGTCCTCAAAGCTGTTGCAAGTCTCGGTGACAAAACCCTAACGCCGGACGCAGTTAATAAACTGCTTGAAGGTAAACTTGTCGGAGTCTTACGAAGTGTTGCTGCAACGATGGACCTCCAAGAACTGCACGAAAAACGGCAAGAGTTTTCGGATCAGGTTCAGGAAGCGTGTCGCGACGACCTTGAACAGAACGGTTTCAAATTAGAGAGCGTTGCCGTCACGAATCTCGACCAGACACCACTGGATGCGCTCGACGAGAACAACCGTTTTGATGTTGTCGCCATTCAGACGATCAAACAGGAGGTCGAAGATAAACAGACGCAAACGGCTCGGATTGAGCACGAAAACCAAGTAAAGCGTGAAGAGGACCGACTCAAAGCCGAACTGGAAATCAAACAACGCGAAGAGGAGACAGAAACAGAGGGGTTAGAAGTCGATAAACGGCTCGAATTCGCGCAAGAAGAGCAACGAAAAGCGATCGCTACCAACAAGGCGGAACTGGAGCGCGAGGTTGAGGCGCACAAATTTGAGCAGCTACAAGCGGTTGAAGAAGCGCGCATCAAACAGGAAGAGGCGGTCAAATCTTCGGAGATCATGCAGAAGCAGCGTTTAGAAACGGCTCGGATTGAACAGGAACGCCAAGTCCAAGAATCCGAAATCGCCCAAAAACAAGCCATCGAAATCGCCAAGGTTCAGCAAGAACAGACGGTTCAGGAGGCAGAAATTGAGCGCAATCTCTCCGTTGAAACCGCCAAAATTGAGCAGGAACGCGCGGTAGAGGAAGCGAACATCACCAGTAGAATCGTTCTGATTGAAAAAGATCGTGAAGAGAAAGAGACGCAAGCCGAAAACGCCATCCAGGTTTCCATGAAAGAGAAGGAGCTTGAGACGGCACTCATCGAACTGTTGAGCATCTCTGCCGAAAAAGCGAGAGCCGAAGCAGCGGTTGTAACTGCCGAGGAACTTGAAGAAGCGGAACGTAAAAGCAAGATCGAGCTTATCCGTGCCGAGCAAGAAGCGGATGAAGAGCGCATCGCCAAAGAACGCAACGCGGATGCGGAGGCTTATGCTGTTATTGAAGCTGCTAAGGCAGAACTTGAAGCCGCTGAACTTCAGGCAGAAGCACAACGGATTCTTGCTGAAGCACTGCTTGTTGAGGCGAAAGCGATAGCGGACGGCGAGGAAGCCTCTATTGCTGCGAAGAATCAGGCGGAATCGAAAGTGCTCGTTAGTGATGCCATACTTGCCCTTGTCGAATCACTGCCCGAAGTGACAAGAGAGTTGATGAAACCGGCGGAACGCATCGAAAGCATCCGAGTCCTTGACCTCGGAAATAACGGCAATGGCAGCAACGGTATGAACCGTATCCTCGGTTCAATCGTCAATGCTGGCGCAGCTGTCCCTTTACTGAAGGAGATTGTCGGTTTCAGTGGTCTCGATACGGATAAAATCGCGCGTACCGTTCGGGATTACGCTTCCGGATTGACAGTGGAGACACAAGTGGATTCAGTGGATACACAAGTGGATTCAGTGGATACACCGGATGCCGATTAATTGATTTAATAGTTAGCAGTCATCAGTCCGGTTTTTCTCCGAAAAACCTTTCAGTTTTCAGTTAAAGCGGTATCTTGTGGAAGCATCCGCAAGTGTTCGCGTTACAATTTGTTAACTGATAACTGCGTACTTTGACCAACAACTCGTCTACAGCGACTTTTACGAAGGTGCGAGTTGTTGGTCAAAACTAATGAAGGATGGACAAAATGGATACAGAAAAACAAGAAAAAACCGAAGTTAAGGTTCACTTTCTCTCAATTGATCGAAGTACCGGAGCACCCATAGTCGTGCTAAAAGAGAAAGCGCGCGAGGAAAATCGGATACTCCTGATTTGGATCGGCGAATCGGAAGCAGCGGCTATTCAGATGCATTTAGAAAGTATCGAGTTCCCGCGCCCTATGACCCACGATCTGCTGAAAACGATGATCGAAACGTTTGATGCAGAGATTACAGATGTCTGTGTAAATGCAGTCGAACAAACAGATGAACGTTGGACGTTCTACGCGCATTTAACTGTAAATATGAACGACAAAACGGTTCAGATCGATTGTCGTCCGAGTGATGCTATCGCGCTCGCGATCCGCTGCGAGGTACCGATCTATGTTGCGGAAGAGGTGATTGCGGGACACGGTTTCTCTGAGCAGGAGCTGGGTACCGGACAGAAGGACGACACGAAAGACGCTTTAGAGAATTTGGACGACGACACACTGAAGCAGTATACCGTGTAGGCACATTATCCACCTGCCGACTTATCTCTCACCTGTCATGTAGGGTTGCGTTCGGCATACCTACATACTGACATGGTATCTTCACGCCTATTTTTATTCAGATTGCGAACCCCTATGAATACTATGGACACTTTAAATAGAAAAAACAGCATCGTCCTCCATAAAAATTGCACAACTGCCTTAGGGCGCGACAACCTTTCCTCAAAAATAGATTTATCTTTTCTGGATCCGCCATTCAATCAGGATAAGGCTTACAATGCTTGGGACGATAACCTTCCGCCTGAAAAGTATTGGGAATGGATGCGTGAAATCTGTACGAAGGTATACGCATTGACTTCCGATGGCGGGGCAATCTATTTCATGCAACGTGAAAAGAATACGGAATTCGTTCTGCAAGCCCTGCGGGATACGGGTTGGACCTTTCAAAACTTGATCATTTGGAAAAAGAAGACTTCGGCGGTGCCGGGGTCAAAACGTTTCGGCAAGCACTACCAGATCATTGCGTTTGCGACGAAAGGCAGAACCCCACGCGTTTTTCATAAGTTACGTATTGATCCACCGTTGCCCCAGGGTTACAAGCATGCGCGTGAAAATGGCATGTTCGTTACCGATGTCTGGGACGATATCCGCGAATTAACCTCCGGCTATTTTGCGGGTGATGAAGCGTTGCGCGATGCAGATGGTAATCGTCTACATAAGCAGCAAGCACCTATCCAACTCCTCCTTCGTATTATTTTATCTTCTACGAATCCGGGTGATGTGGTTTTGGATCCGTTCGTAGGTTCAGGAACAACGCTGGTTGTAGCGGAGCAATTGGGACGAAAATCGATCGGAATTGAACTCGATTCAGAGAACGTCGCTCTCATAGAAAGAAGACTTGCTGAACAGAGAAAATCAGACGACATCTCTCGTTTCTTCAAGGATTATGCATGTACATCAGATTTAGAGAGAATTTGGGGGGATAATGAGATTGACAGAAAGTTTGCCTCCTCCGAATTTTAATGGAAAAATTTCTTATTAAGAGGAACGGTAAATGTCCTCCAAAGCAATTAAAACAACAGTTGAACTCTTTGCGGGTATAGGCGGGTTTCGTTTAGCTGCTGCTGAGAATGGTCTTAAGACATTGTGGGCAAACGATATTTGTCCGAAAGCCTGTAAAGTTTATCGGAACCGATTTGGAGACACTGAAATTCGTCAAGGCGATATTCGGGAATTGGTGCCTGAAATTCCCCCGCACGATCTGCTCACCGCAGGTTTTCCTTGCCAACCGTTCAGTAGTGCTGGACAAAAGAAGGGATTTCGTGATCCGAGAGGGATGATCTTCTCCGTTATTGTAGATATTTTAAAAGCACATCGGCCACCTTATTTTATTTTGGAAAATGTCAAACGTTTACTTTTAATGGAGAAAGGAATACATTTTGCTACAGTGCTTTCTGCACTCACAGAGCTCGGCTATCACATTGAATGGCGTTTAGTCAATACAAGACACTTCGGTTTGGCACAGAATCGTGAGCGCGTGCTTATATTGGGTTCTTTAGATGAAAAAGACAACTCCCCTACAATCAGGCTTGCAAGTTCAAAAGATCTTTGTGAGGGTTTGGAAAGCAATCTTCGCTGGGTCACGGATATGTCAGGTTGGATTGAGATTGAAAAGCACCATCGAAAATTTGCGAATTGGGGTTTAGCGTTTCGCCAACGTTTTTTTGCGTGCGAATTGGAACATTTCTCGGAGGCAAAACCGGCTGTAACACTACGTAGCGTCCTGCAACCTACGGTTGACCCAACTTTTGACTTTACAGAGAGCACTATACAACGTTTAGAAGATAGCACGCGGGTTAATAGATTCCTTGATGGTGTTCAACTCCTCTATAATCAGAAGAGGGGGGCTCGCATGGGCTACACAGTATTTGGCATTGATGGCATTGCGCCAACGCTTACGGCAGCTACAAGCCGACATTATGAACGTTACAAAGTGGGGGATCGCTATCGACGCTTGACCAATGTTGAATACGCTCGACTACAAGGTTTCCCAGACGATCACTGTTCTGCTGTTTCGATTTATAATCAATATGCCTTATACGGTAACGCGATTCCACCCGTATTCGCGAGTTGGGTGCTCAATAAAATTTTACAAAACCGTGTGACCTCATTGGAAAACGTTAAAAGACAACAACTCCATCTCTTTCAGGAGTTTTGCACTTCAATGGCGATACAATTTTGCGAGGGTGTTCAGAGATAATTGAAGGAACGTTCTATTGACTGTCTGCGCATAACATGAGCGGGAAACGGGTTGTCATCTGGTGTCTCAGTGTTCGGGAGTTCACAGAAGGGCAGGGGTGGCGCAAGGTTCCGGTAGTTCGGTAGGGTAGGGACAGGCCGAAGCCTGTCCCTATAGTTATTCGGGAGAAGACTTTACTCAATTTCGTAAACGACGGTGACGTTTATGGTGACAGTGAGTTCACCGGCTTGGATGGGTGTCGAAGTCCGTGCACTATCGTCAGCGAACGCGGCTTCTTCAGCAAAAGCGATTGGTGGCCCTGCAAACCTTGATGTCTCCGTAATCGTGATCGGTTTTCCGAGCGTAACACCACTCGCCTCCGCTAAGGTTTGTGCCTTCACTTCGGCATCTTTCACGGCTAAAGTGCGTGCCTGTGCTTGTAGTGGTGTCGGATCCTCAATCATAAATTGGACAGAGTTGACGACAATAATATCGCCCCCCGCTGCGATGGCATCGTCAATTATATCGCTGAGGTTCTCTAATTCTCGTACCCGCGCGTTAAGGGTATTGTGTGCGCTGTAACCGCGAAGGACGCGCCCTTCTTCCGTGTAGTCGTACTGCGGATAGACGCTGAAATTCTCCGTTTGAATGTCGGTTTCAGCGATGTCGTTATCCTTCAGCGCGTCTATCACCGCTGTCATCGCGCTGGCGGCTTCCTCGCGTGCTTCCTCGACGGTCTCTTTCTCAACAGACACACCTAAATAGATTGTTGCAAGGTCCGGTTCAGCTGTGACCGATCCAGCACTTGTAACGTGGATACTCCTACTCTCTGGCGATGGTAGAACCGGTATCACAAACTGATCGCATCCGGTGAGCACGACGGCAAGCAGTATACTCAACCCGAAACACAAAAATTTAAAACACTTCAAAATAAATCTCCTTGGTGCAAGGTAGTTGTCAGTTATCGGTTTCTACTTCTGGTAGTGGCTCCTCTGCTTTAAGCGTGTCAGATTTCTTTATGAGCCTATCCACATTCGATTTAAAGAGTCTGAAGACCGTCTCCGTGTCGTCGCGTTTGACATAAAGTTTGCCTTCTTCCTCTTTTCCGATGTGAAGGGTTGCCGTTGTGCCGTCATTCAACACAGCGGAGATCGTGGATTGCGGGACATCTAAGCCGTAGGCTGCAAGATCGTCATTTGCTGCGGCGAAATCGTCTGTGTTCAACCCGCTGAGCGTTGTCAGCAGGTTATCAACCTCGCTGGTGTTGGCAGTGGCAGCGGCAGGTTTCAGCATCTGCCATGCTCCGTTTTCATCGAGTCGCAGTTCAACGGTTTCTTCCGATGAAGAGATGTTAAGTTGCGTGGCGATCCCCTTATTAAAATCGAAGATGGTCCGGTCTTTCCAAGTGCGAGTGCCTTTGTTAAAGACGGATTGGAGGGAACCTTGTGCCTCATAAACATCGTTAGCGTCTGCGACACGCACGTAACTGCTCAAGAAACCTGGTGTCATTTTTCCGACGAATAGGTGTGCTAACAGTTTATCGCTTGCATCGATGAGTTTCGCCTCGACACCGGTGCTGTCTACCTCAAATTCCGACTGCTTTTCGGGGTTATTGGAGACGCGCTTCGTATCCTTGAGTTCACCGACTTTGGTCAGCAATTGTGCGACACCTTCGCTGTCCGCTGGGTAATTGTCCATTGAGGCGACCACCCATTCACCGTTCTGTTTTGAAAGCGTCGTCGTGCCATCAGGTGCGACGATTTCTATTTTCGCAACCTGTTCTTTATCGAAGTCAGGAAACAGGGGTGTCGCTGTCTCAAGTTTCTTCTCGTGTTCGCTCTTGCCAAAAGGGTTCTCAAAAATCAGGACGACGAGTAGTAAGAAAACAAAAACGCCGCCTAAAATCAGAAGTTGTTTCGTTTTCATATTTTTAATTATGTGCCTCTGGGCACCGTTCCACTAAGTTTCACGGTGGTTTTCGACTAAGTCAGCTGGATTGCTGTCCTTTGATTCTTTTATAGGAAAATTGTAAAAGTCAAGTTAAACAGATCCGTAAGTTTCTACGAATCTTTTTGCGCGTCTTTTTAAGAAGTATCGGAGGAGTCCGAAGATGACAACTAACAGTGGGATCCCTGCAATACATAGGTATTTAATCAGGTTTTTCTCAATTTCTGAGACTTCACGGAATCCGCCGTCCCGCGTCTTTATTTGAAGCGGACGGTTTGTGATTGTTTGTGAGCGGATACCGATGAGTGCGTCACCAAGTGTCAGCCAGTCCACGGTATTCAAGAAAAAGTTAACACCGTCCGGGCGCATCTGTGTTAGAAATTGGGCGTTCCCTACGACAACGATTTGCGTCTGCGCACCATCGGTTATCGTTGTCCGTGCTTCGGTGTCTTGTGTCGGCGTAGGCACTTCACTGTCCTCAGCACCGGTAGTGTCGTCGCTGGAAACTGGCGGCACCTCTTTATCGGCGTAGAAGCTTTTAAATTGTCCTTCCAACGCGACAGCGACCGGATACGCCTGTGTCTCTGCATCGGGGATCTGGAAATTCGGCATCAGATTGTAATAACCTTGGAGGGTCTGACCGAATTCGCTTGTCTTTGCTAACGTTGTTGCGGTGATACCTTCCTTTGCTATCGGTTCTAAGGCGCTCGTCCAAGGTAAAGTCAATACCTCCAACTGGCTTGTGACAGCGTTTTCCGCCGAGAAATTCGGTTTCCTGATTTGAACGAAATACGGGTAGGGTTGGAAAACAGTCATAAAACCTTGTTGGAACCGGGCGTTGTCGTGGAATCTCCTATCAATAAGCAAATTATTGCCGAGTTTAGCACCGTAATGTTCGAGCAGGTCGTTAAGTCCTGTGCTTAGCGGTGTTGCCTGCATGGTACCGGGTTGTATTTGAATCGGATCGACTAAGAAGACCGCTCTCCCGCCCCGCATGATGAACTGATCAATCTCGTATTTCTCACGTTCCGTCAAGGGCTGCTGCGCACCTGCGACGACCAACGTTGCCACCGTCTCATCGACGGGTTTTCCATCTTGCAGGCTGACAGAGGTGACATTATACTGTCCTTGTCCGTTTATATCCAAACGTTGGCGGAACTGTTGATAGTTTTGATTGTTGATATCAAACTCGCCGTGTCCTGTCAAAAAGCCGACAGTTTTTGCTTCCTTTGTCGTGACTTTAAGGATCGTGGAGGTCAGTTGATATTCGAGATTCGCCGTTGATTGCACAACCGGCAAAGTCTCTTCCTTACCGCTGTAACCGATTGAGACCCCCATATAGACGTTCGCGATTTCCGCTTTGTCTTTTCTCATGACGTTGATCTGGACTTCAGGAATACCTTTAAAACGGAGTTCTTGTTTCTGTGCCTCGTCAAAGTTTGCCGGGTTCACAAAATCGATCTGAAGATTCTTTGAAAACGCGTTGTATTCGTCGAGCATATCTCTCACATTCCGTCCGACCTGTGCGACTTCTGCTGGCGATGTAGAGAAGTACACCGTGATTGTAACGATATCATCCAATGTTGCTAAGACATCTTTGGTTGCCTTCGAGATGGTATAGCGTTTGTCCTCAGTGAGGTCCGTCCGAACGAAACGGCGTGTAGACAGAAAGTTAATCAACACAAGGATGCCGAGGATAATTAGGACAACAGCGAAGGTGTTGCTCCCGTGTGTGATGCGTTTATTAGCCATAACAGTTTCCCTCCTTTCCTAACGCCATTTACGGCTTTCGACTGCCAATGTGCTGAGATAGAGAAAAAAGCCGATCACTGACAGGTAATAGATGATGTCGCGAGAATCAAGCACACCGCGTAGAATGCTACTGTAATGGGCACCGAGCCCGAGATAACTGAAAATTGGGAACAACCAGTCGTGTGCATTGAAAAGCACAATATCTTCGCCGATGATGAGCAACACGAAGCATGTGAAAATTCCCAAAATGAAAGCGATAATTTGGTTCTCAGTCAGGGTTGAGGCGCACAACCCGATAGCGAGATATGCCGCCCCCATCAGCAGGAGTCCGATATATCCGGTGATAATAATACCGCCATCGGGGTCGCCAACATACATGACTGAAAAAGGGATAACGAGTGAGAGGAGGACGGTCACGATAAGGAGTGCGAAACTTGCGAAAAATTTTCCCAAGACGACCTCATAATCTCGAATCGGTAGCGTCATCAGGATTTCTATGGTCCCGATCTTCTTCTCTTCAGCCCAGAGTTTCATCGTGACAGCCGGAACAAAAAACAAAAAGATCCACGGCATATACACGAAGAACAGGCGCATCTCTGCTTGGTTCCCGAAAAAGAAGCCGCGGAAGAAAAGCCATGAAGAAAGACCGAGGAAAAAGGTGATGAAAATATACGCGATGGGTGAATTGAAATAACTTCTGAATTCCTTTTTGAAAATAGCTGCAATGTTCGTCATAATCTTTGTCTATGCATCATCATTATCATCCGCCTGTTCTGCGGATTGTTGCTTTTGGACTTGTGTCTGTTCTTTATCTGTCAAATTAAGGAACACATCTTCTAAATCTGCGGATTCCTGACGGAGTTCTGTAAGGCTCCACCCGTTTTGTACAACGACGTGAAAGAGTTCCTCTGCGGCATTACTCTCTTGCGTAGCACTAATCTGATAAGCAAGGATGCCGTTGCTCGTTTCGATGGCTGTCCACTGTGAAA
Source organism: Candidatus Poribacteria bacterium (assembly GCA_022823085.1). Lineage (GTDB taxonomy): Bacteria > Poribacteria > WGA-4E > WGA-4E > WGA-3G > WGA-3G. Next base: position 7,101 of record JAJDXV010000036.1, on the reverse strand, counting down.
CGAAGTCTAATTCGTTGAGTTGTGCTTCAACTGCCTCTTGCGGGCCTCGGATGGCGATGTGTACAATTTCTTCGCCTTTCGCCTGGCTGGCGAGTTCCTCTGGTGTGCCGTTGGCGACAATCTCTCCGTTGTTGATAATTAGAACGCGGCTACAGGTGGCGGAGACTTCCGACAAGATGTGTGTACTAAAGAGTACCAGTTTCTCCTGCCCGATGTCTCTAATGAGGTTCCGAATCTCAATAATCTGGTTCGGATCTAACCCGGAGGTCGGTTCATCTAAAATGAGGATCGGAGGGTCGTGGATGAGGCTTTGCGCCAATCCCAAACGTTGACGGTAACCTTTGGAAAGTTCACCGATGTCTTTTTGGATGACACCTTCAAGACCGCAGGTGTCGATAACCGATCGGATCCGCTCTTTTCGCTGACTCTTTGGCAGCTGCCGCACCTGTGTCATGAAATTCAGATATTCGAGGACACCCATATCGGTGTAAAGCGGCGCGCTTTCAGGGAGGTAACCGATCTGTTTTCGGACTTCAATGGATTCTTCAAATACATCGTATCCAGCAACGGTAGCATTGCCCGCATCAGCGGAGAGATAGCAGGTAAGGATACGCATTGTCGTCGTTTTTCCGGCACCGTTGGGACCGAGAAAACCTAAGACTTCGCCGGCATGTGCGTCAAAAGAGACGCTATTGACAGCAACCGTTGGACCGTAGGATTTTGTGAGTTCTTTAACTTCAATCATATTTTTAATTTCCCTTGCGGAGAAATCAAGTGGTTTTTTTTGTAAGGGTTAAGTTGGGAATCCGTCTTCCACTTCGTTTCAGACTACTGTATTGAATGAAGATGTTAGGTTTCACTATGTTCAACCCAACCTACAATTAATTGCCCTCATCATCAAAGCGAAACCAGTTTGCAAACTAAAGCATGCAGATTTGACAGGACCTCCTTTAAAATAGTAGCATAGAATTTGCCGGATGTCAAGAAAAAATTTAGTTATAAAATTCCAGTAATTCGAGCCGTTGAGACGCTAAATCCAACTATAGACCGCCGACCGTAGTACAAGGCTCAGCAGGGGCCAGAAACACCCCATCAACGCTTCACCTAATACCAACCCGATGAAGAACGGCACCGCTTTCCGATAGGCGTTGATGCCGCCGTGTTTCAAAATGAGCCACTTTGTTATCATCGCGAGGAGTAGTGGAAACCAGATAACATCCGTTGTCCCTGGGGCAACGCCGATAACATATCCTGCTGGATGCAACGGACACCACACAAAACGCGACCGCAAAAACATGATCCCTAAATTCGCTGCAAATGTTAAACCCAATACCGAAGTCGCGAGCCAATCCGTCGGTTTCGGGTTCACCAACCATGACGAAAGGAAGTTATAGGTATCGGCACCACCGGCGTGAATCTGTTCTGAGCCGGCAGCTACGCCTTCACTGTAAATCGCATAAGGATAAAGCACAAGGCTTGATAGGATCCCGACAAGACTGGCGATAACAAGGACAGTGAACATCGTCCGGTTTCGGATGCCGGTACGTTCGGCAAGTTTGAACGCCTCTAATTGCTCCGGCATGGGATGCGTCCGAAAGGAGGCGTAACTTGCACCGCTGAGCCAATTCAGGAGCGAGAGCATCGTCAGGTTCCCAGCCCGCAAACGCCGGGTCCCGAGTAACGAGATCATCATATACTGCGGCGTGAGATAGCCGATAGCATGCATCGGGGGTCCCAGTTCAGCGCGCATCCGTGTGAGTCCAACCACAATCGCCAAGTAGATGCCGATGAAAATCGCGAATGCCCATAGCGACATCCCACCACGGACACAAAACACAGCGAGGAGCAGTAGACAAACCGCAAGCGTTATCACTGCACTCCGGGGTGAGATTGCCTCGGTTTTCGCCTCAGCAGGATTCGGACGGATCACCTGTCTCATCACGGATGCAAAATGTTTCCGTCCGGACCAGCATGCAATCGCGAGGAGTGCTAATAACGCGCCCGCGCCTTGCTCTCCGAAAAATGGGTACCCCTGTAACGTGGAAATGCCGACGGTACTCCCGAAGAGTAACTGTGCCTTCTTCATAAGATAGAAAAACGTACACGAAAACGCCAAATCCAACGGCAGAATGAACGAGAAACCGATCAGATACGGGTGGAATCGGAGCGGCGTACTGCCCATAGCGTTCCACGGCTTCTGTGTGAAATAGATATTCAAATTGTATTTTCGTACCGGAATCTCTGGGAGGACAGGAAAGAAGAACTGTAACCCGTTGAGTAGATTGATACCCATAGCGATTCCGAACCCGATCCAGAGCAGACGGTTTCTGAAGATGTGGCGGTTGGTGGTAATCTCTAACGGAATCTGGATGATCGGATAGGCGAGTTTTTCGTTCTCGATCCACTGCTTACGAAGGAGCGCGGTCAGGCAGAGAAAGATGAGCATCAACAGAAAGATGACCGCGGACCAGGCGAGGATCGGGACGATCCAGTACTGTACATAACCTTCCGTAAAGAAGTTCACCTCGCCTTCGTAGAAGTCGTTGACGGTTTTCGGGTGTTTCACAACAAGCCATTCAGGAAGATGATGGAAGAGGAGTGCTTCCCAATCGTTTTCCGGTGTCGCGAAACGGAAGGCATAAGGGATGAGTCCCATCAAGCGTGGGATACAGTCGTGTCCTGAAAAGGCACTTCCGACAGCGAGCATACTATAGACGACAAGTAGGTCGCGCGGTTCCAAGGCGATCCGTGGAGAGATACGCCGTACCCCGATGTTCAACAATGTCATTGCTAAAATGCCGAACATGACGTTGACCGACATCGCGACCGTTGTGAGGTGCGCGGTGTGCCAAATCATCTCGACGTAAGCGATCCAGTAGCTATTCGCGATAATAAGGACAGTACCGATGAGCACTGCCCGTTTCGCGATTGTCGGTGAGGCGCGTAAGTCCGTAGTCTGCATATTTTTAAAGAAAAAGGGAATTCCCATTACGGGTTTACCCGATAAAAACGACTGGTTTGGTGCATATTTGGGTTAGAAAACTTGAGTTGTAGATAGACGCGGTGTCAGAGAGCATATCTCGGATTGGAATTGCAAAAATTTTCTTTGCCGCAATCAACAATCATCGTGAAATATAGTATATGAAATGGAGAGACTTGTCAAGATTTTTTGCAAATCAGACGTTGAAAGGGGATCAAAAGGGGAGGAGTAATAACTATCTCCACGGAGAGGTGAGTCGTGTTGATAGAGACGTTGGCCCTTGAATGAAAATATCTTCGCGAAGTTAATAACGGGATGTTTCCGGTAAATGTCAAGTTTTAATTTATGGATATCCATCTATCCATGCACAATGCCTTTGTCTCGCCCGTCCGATTCGTGTTCATTCTTCTTTAGCCTTTCGCCACTCTTCAAGCACTTTTCTCTCATCTACAGATGGAATCTCAAAGACAAAACTTGTCTTAACTTTACGGAATTTTGGACCTAATTAGCGTTGGCACTACACGGTTCACCCGTGAGTCGTTTAACCAGAGTATAGTGCTGAGTCTCAGCGTACGCTGCTGTCCTAACGTTTCAAGTGTCACCTGCTTAGGTTCAATTTTAATAACGATAGTGTCTTCGCCGATAGTATCGCCGATGGTGACGATATGAGTCATCTGGGTGGCGGTTGCGAGGAGAAACGCTTTTGGGCGTATATCATCTTCTCCTGGAATGAGGGTACCAGTAAGACGATACAGTTCTTGTGAACGTGGCGGTGTCCAGCCAAGCGGACGGAATAAATTATTATCAATGATCGTGCGGTAGAATGTCGAACTCAAAACATTATCTCCAAGCCTGTAGCCGTTTGTGCGTTGGGTTAAAGTACGGCTATGTGCCTTTAGACGCGCGCGAACATTTTTCAATACAGGGGAGGTCTGGGTTCTTGATTCCATTTGCGAATGCTGGTTCTGCGGTATTGATACATTTTCGATAGGTCGCGAGTTTTTAGGAGTTTCGATTTCCTGATGACATCCGGAAATCAAGAAGTTTGTAATGAAAAAGTATACAGCGGCACCCATCATACGGAGATACCTATGATAGTTTTCCCGAAATAACCTTCCATATATCACCTCTTTTTTGCTTATTCCGCAGTAAAGTCTATACGCCCGAAAAAAAATGGATGTGTTGCATTGAGTTTTGAAGTGCATTTGGTTTTGCATCGCTACGCCGCTGGTGATGAGTTATCAGATTTTCAACGTTTTCTTCCGAGTGGATCGCCTTTCTGTTGTGTTGCGAGGTATTTCGGATCCGATTTAATGTCAAGTGGACAACGAATTTCCCAAATCTTAACTATAGAAAATAAAATGTGTCTCTTTTTCATCGTTAATTTTCCTGTTCCGCTTGTATGAGGCGTTCAAAGTGTTTGGCAACCTCTGGGTCTGATGTTTTGAGTCTACGAAGTCCATCTTCGGGTCCGTAACGATTCAAGGTTTGTATTGCGGCGTTAAACCGATTTGGCGAAAAATTTTCACGAAGACTCTTTTCAAATTCAACCAAAGTGGTCAGTTTAGGTGCTTCTGGGAGTGTTGATTCGATCAGTTTTCGGAATTCTCTGTCAATGTCGGTGCTACTTTCAATAAGTCCATCGCCTGCCTCAAGAACAGGTAGCTCTGTGCTTGGAATGGGTGATTGTTCTAAGGATGTCGCGGGAATATCGTCCAATGAACGCGCATTAGAAGGGACGCTCTCTGCAGGTAAAATATCTGGCTCTGTTTCTACGATGACAGGCTCGGCTGCGGTTGACTGGTAATTATTTAGAACGCCCATTACCCAGTTAGAATAGGCGACGCTGTCAGTTTCAAAATGCAAGCTGCCCCAAGCACTATGCTTTTCTTCTATGATAAAATCCATCACCACGTCCAAATTGTCATCTGTATCAGTTGCGTTGAGGCGATTAATTAACTCTTGTCGCAGCTTCGGTTCAACAGATGCTGGGGTCTCACCTGGAAAGTTCTCTTTAAAAATCCTGTTAAATAACACATGGTAGGCGTTTTTGTCAACCTCTATCCCGTGGGCCGCATAAAAGTCAAGCATATCATACAAACTGCCTGATTTCTTTTCTAAAAACGCTGCATACTCCGGGGTCTTCTTAAGTGCTGCTATTTTTTTATCACGATCCGTCATTTCTGGTTCTGCTGTGCTATCGGTGTCCGACGGTTGGCTGAGTTCTTGAATTTTCTCAATATCAGTCTCCGTCTTTTTAATAGGGGTTTCCGAACTATCACTTGTTGTAGATTCCTCAACAGCAACGGAATCTAACACGATCTGCTGCATATTCTGTTCGCGATGGCTTGTCCAAAAGAAGTATCCGGTTACCATTGTAAGGAGTAATGCAAGAATTAGAAAACGTTTCCACATAGGATGTCCCCCCTTATTTTGAATAATCTAAGCTTAACATTTTCAAAATAAACGTTTGTTCAACCCAAGCTAAAAATAGTTCTGTCCGTGGCGGCGGAAAATTTGTGATGATTTCTCCGATGAGAATTGGGTTTTCAACGGCAATCCATAATAACCCCTCATCCTGTCCATGGGTTTCAAATTGTGCTTGTATCCAATCTGTGTCTGCCTTCTCAGTTTCTACCGCAAATTGCGTTCTAAGACTTATGAACCTCCTCCGTTCTGCTCTATCTGCCTCTCGAAACCGAGACTCCCACAAAAGTCTTGCGTGGTCTCGCTTGAGACGGAATGACCAAATAGTGGTAGGATCAATTGTTTCAAGTCTTCGCCTTAAATGGTCCGGCAGAAGCTTGAATGACGATAGTTGCGTCGCTGCGCGACCGTACTTGGCATTCCCTGTCTTCTTTGAAGACAGCAACATCATGTTTACACGCCGATCAATCAGCGTCAGCTGATGAATACCTAAAAAATCCATCTCAGTTACGTTTTCAAAATGTTTATTTAAAAAGTTTCGGTATCTTTCGACAGGAGGAGGGGCAACATTCATAAACGCCTCAAGGGTCTCAAATGGTTCACCTGTAGGGAATTCAGACTTCAGATAATCCAAATAGACTTTAGAACGGGTTACCTGTTTCAAGGTCTTGAAATCCTCATCTAAAATCGGGTTTGGAAACATTCGACGCAGTTCTTCAAACACTTCTGAACGCCTTGATTGACGTGCAGCTTCTTCTGCGTTCCTACTGCTCGCCCTATCATCAGAGACAGCTGTGGAGTCAAGTATACAGAAAAAAACAGAAAGTGTGAAAAACATTACACGTAAAACTGTTGGCATGTTTATTTTTGTAGGGTTACCCAAGTTGCTACCTTTGTCCAAAGAACTATAAGTTAAGTTAGAGTATAACATATTTAATTTTTTAAGTGAAATTAAAACGAATTAATGTCTATACGCAACTAAAATTATGCCAGGTTTTTAACCCAACTTGCTACGTATATGATTTTAGACCCATGGATACCATTTTTCAGCAAACAGCATTCATTTTTGCCAAAAGTTCGGGGGGGGCGTGTTATTTTCGGCGCGAAGCGGCGCAACCTAACAGGTTTGCGGCGTACTCGTCCAGATGCGACGTGCATCATGCTACAAGGTGGCAACTTGGGTTAGGGTTGTGAAATAAATCACAACCCTTAGAAAATCCGGTTAACAATCAGGTGGAACGTTACCACAAACTTCATCGGCATAATCTTTGGCATCTTTATAAGCCTCTGAGTTCTCACCGAATTCCTGAAGAGCTATATCAGCCTGCATCTCTGCAATAGCACATGCTAAAAGTGCACCGATACAATCCGATGAGTTATTTCCAGATGAGGCATGAGCCGCATTTAAGTTTGTGTTCTGATATGTAACTGGTATTTCTCAAAAGCACTCGGAAGCCACTATTTATCAATGGTTTCTCAATACGCGGTTGTGAAAATGCTAAAAAATGCTAATTAATATGCCTCCATTATGTGAAAAAAAACACCTTGTTTTCAATCAATACCTTCGCCAAAATAGTTGACAAAATAGGGTAAATATCCTAAAGTTATAGGTAAAATCAACCAAACTTACAAGGATGTTTACCCATGTTAGAGATTGTATCATTATTTACTGTTTTCAGTCCACATTTATCAGT
>JAJDXV010000013.1 GCA_022823085.1 Candidatus Poribacteria bacterium | reverse complement strand
CCGTCAGACGAAAAAAGCGAACGATGCGCCGTGCTGCGAATCAGATCCGCAAGCGTATAAGATGTCTCGTCAAGGAACTCCACAGCAAACTGGTGCATTTTCTCGTCTCAAACTTCGATGTGATTCTTCTTCCAACTTTCAATACCTCACAGATGACCGAGCGCGGAAGTCGGCGTATCCGAAAGAAGTCTGTCCGCCAAATGTTGACGCTCTCACACTATAAATTCAAACAACGCTTGCTTGAGAAAGCAGAGCAATGTGGGAAGCATGTTATCATCGTCAATGAGGCATACACCTCAAAGACAGTCTCTTGGACAGGTGAAACGAAGGAAAAACTTGGCGGTTCTAAAATCATCACTGCCAAAAATGGCAAGTCCATGCATCGAGATTTGAACGGCGCGCGTGGTATCCTTGTTAGATTTCTAACGTGGATTCACGCTTTGCTTGATGAAGCCTGCTATGTATAATACGTAGTTGCAAGACCGTAGCTCCGAAACGATAGGCAGTCGACCTATCGCAACAGTCCAAAGTCTGTTTCTACAGATATGTTCGGAAATCTACAGGTTTAATTCATCGGTAGAAAATGCAACGAATCCTTATAGATACTGATCCGGGTGTAGATGACGCTTTCGCTATTTTTCTTGCAATGCGATCACCTGAATTACAGATAGAAGCGATAACGACTGTCTGCGGGAATGTACCTGTTGCACAGGCAACACAAAACCTACTCACAATTCTTGACGTGCTGGATTTAGACGAATTTCCCACTATCGCGCAAGGCGAGGCAAAACCGCTTGTCAAACAACTCGTAACAGCGGCACACGTCCACGGTGAAGACGGATTAGGGAATACCAGCGAACGCCGTTCCACTGATGGCAGTCTGTTGTACTCTCCAGTAAACACAGAGATAGCAACGCTGTCAGGGGTCGATCTCATCCTTGAGACGGCATCGCGTTATCCAGATGAACTGGTTATTGTGACGTTAGGTCCATTGACGAACATCGCGAAGGCGATCCGCAAGGATGCATCCAAGATGCGACGGCTTCAGAAAATCGTCGTGATGGGTGGCGTGTTTGAAGAATACGGTAACGTCACAACAACTTCAGAATTCAACATCTTCGTGGATCCGCATGCGGCACAAGAAGTTTTCGATTTCGGTGTCCCGCTCCATATCGCACCCCTTGACGCAACGCATCAAGTCGTCTTAACAGGTGAGCGGTTGCATGCCGAAATTGGTAAGCGAGAAGATAATATCTCCTACTTTCTCAAGGACGCAACACAGGCATGTATGGAATTCTATCGTCAACACGTCGGGTTCTGGGGATTTCATATCCACGACGCGCTCCCCATCGGTATGCTCACTCATCCTGCACACTTTGAGAGTGTTGATGCCTACGTACAGGTCGAAACCACTGGCACTTTGACGAACGGTATGACTGTTGCCGATCTACGGCCTGAACGCCGACATCCGAACCCGAACGCACAGGTCTGTATAAAGGTGGCCGCTGAAGCGTTTTTGGATCATTTTTTTAACCGACTACACTGAAATCACGCCTCAATAGGTGCTCTCGGAAATTTGTAGTTCGACTCGAAGGTATTGTTTTCAAATACGACGTTTCGATTCGCATGACCACGGACACAATCTGCCTTCCCATCGGTATGGAAACGGTTGTTATAGAAGCGGATGTTACGAACCGCGTCGCTTGTGCAATCGACGGCAGCCGGACTGCTATTCGCGGAAGGTATCGTGTAGACTGTATTGGCATAAAATTTTGTGTCTGTGATGCCACCGTTCGCACCAGTAGACCATAGGTGGATGCCGCCATAACTGTTTTTCCTGCCATCATTCACACTCAGGTTATAACGGATGACGTTACCGTAAAACGGACGCGCCCCCTCGAATTGCGCCAATAGATATCCAGCACCGTCGTTGTCGTGGGAATAGTTATGCTGAACGACTGAATTCGTTACACCGCCATCCAGATCGAACCCACCGCCATCTTTGCTGCTCCCTGTGCGGTTGTGATGAGATTCGTTGGATTGAATCACAACACGGTTGGCATCCCACGTCCATATACCGACGGGACCGCCGCCTTCGTAATCGTTCAATCTACCGTTTTCATAAGCGCGGCAATGCTCAATGAGTGCGCCATCTACTTGTGCAAGGACAATACCGTTCCCTGAATGGCTGCCTTTACCCGGAATACCGGTGTTCCTATACGCACTACAGTTACCGATGTAAAAATCGGTGTGTGCGTAACCCTTTCGCTCTGGGTTCCAAGCACCGATACAACTGATACCAGCATCACCGTTGTCGTGGCTTGTGGTGTTCGTAATTCTGACATTACGGAACCCGCTCCAACTGTTATCAATCGGTTGTGCTACGACATGAACCCCGGCGTGCTTGAATCCGCTGACATCTACCCGATGAATCCGAACATCTGATAACTTGGTGTCTCTGGGTAAGGTGTTCATAAACGAGATACCGGAACCGGTATTCTTTGATGCACCCGCCCCGACGAAGTTGAGATTGACGAGATGAATGCCGCCCCTGTTTTTTGCTATGAAACCGGCACCAGCCCCCGCGTCAATCGTCGCGCTACCTAATCCATAAGAGCCTATCGTTACAACACCTGCTTCGTCTATCTGACGCTGTGTATTAACCTTCGCCAAGCGGAGGTTTCCGACGAAGGTTTGGTTGGCTTCAAACCGAACCGAATCGCCCGGCAGTAGCTCCGTAGCGTTCACCCGTTCGATGCTTCGCCAAGACTGCGTTTCGGACAAACCGTTGTTTGAATCGTCACCGAGTAGACTGACATAATAATCCATGCTGAGAAATTAAAATATATCTACACCACCAAGCGGGTGATTTCGGATATAACGGAGTTCATGGTAAGGATCGCGCTGAAGCATCATCGGTACCTCTAACTTCGGTAGTTTCAGCTCAGCCAATTTAATGCGTTGATCGGGGGTCAGTTCTGCCGTGATCTCCTCAATGATATCCTTAATTTCGTCAAGGAAGATGTCGCGTTGTCTGAGAAATTTCCGGGCCTCCTGACGAAATACATTGAGTTCGCGCCGCGAGCGCGTATCCATAAACCTGTCTTCATATCGATTGTAAGCGCGCTGTGTTATGCCTGCCCGATACACCTGATAATCTGCCTCTAACTGTTTTTTCTCGAAATTGTAATCCTCAACGATGTCGCGGATGAGCTTCAATTTTGGGTGAATCGTCTGCTGCTGTGGGGGCGTAAGTTGAAGTGCCTCGGAGCTTTTGGAAACATCAATCAGCTTCAGCCCACCGCAAGCCTGTAGAAAGCCACAGAGCGTTAGAATGAGTAGCGTCCGCATGTTTCCCATGGTAAAGTCTCCTTGTCGGTTTGCTAATTGGTTAACCCGTTAAGTTGTATAATTCGCCGTACTTTGTGCGTAGGTAGGTCATATATGGCTGAATAGACAACGGGGTCCCGGTTGTGCGTTCAACGATCTCAGGTGCGGTATATTTCGATCCGTGCTGATAAAGGTTCTCCTTTAACCAGTCGTGAAGTGTTTGGAATTCACCGTTTTCGATTTCGGAGGGAACTTCTGGGTGCGCCTCGGTGGTAGCAGAGAAGAATTGCGCGCCTAAGATGTTGCCTAAGGTGTATCCCTGAAACGAGCCGCCAATCAACCCAAAATACCAGTGCACGTCTTGTAAAACGCCGTCTTTGTCGTCCGGTGGCACGATGCCGAAATCGGCTTCAAATCTTTCACGCCACGCGTTCGGGAGGTCTTTAATCTCTAATTGTCCCTCTAAGAGTGCCAATTCAAAGTCGAAACGCAACATGACGTGTAGGTTGTATGTCACCTCGTCAGCGTTTGTACGGATGAGAGAACGTTCAACTTTATTTATCGCTCGGTAAAATGTGTCTATCGGGACATCGCCGAGTTGTTCAGGGAACACACTTTGAAGTTGTGGATAGAAGTGGTTCCAAAACCCTCGACTTCTACCGACAATATTCTCCCAAAGTCTTGATTGACTTTCATGGACACCGGAGGATGTGCCGCGAGCGAGCGGTGTACCTTCAAAGTCCATGCGGATACCTTGTTCATAAAGTGCGTGTCCGGTTTCGTGTAACGTGCTGAACAACGCATCGCCGAGGAAGTTTTCTTTTGTCCGGGTTGTGATCCGGACATCGCCGAGCGAGAATTTCGTCATAAACGGGTGGTGCGTCTTATCCTGCCGTCCACGGTTCAGATCATACCCGAATTGCTGAGATACCTCTAAACCGAACGCGAGTTGTTTCTCCTCTGGAAAGTATTGGTGCAAGCATGAATCGTCGGCTGGTTCCTGTGAGGTGATAGCGGAAACGATTGGCACAAGTTCTGCGCGTAATTCAGCAAAAACGCGTTTAACATCCGCCGCTTTCATGCCGTAATCCCTCGGCTCAATAAGCGGATCCGCGATATGATCATATCCAGGAAAAAAGTTCGCGGACTGTCGGCTATATTCCAATGTTTTTTCTAAGTATGGACGTACCCGTTCAAAGTCGTTCGCCGGACGCGCCTCAGTCCACACCTGAAACGATTCCGAAGTGTGGTTGGTGACTTCTGCTGTGAATTCTGCGGGTACTTTAATCGCGCGTTCATATCTCCGCCGTGTGAGACGAAGCAGGCTCGCTTCATCGGAGTCGTAGGGGAGACTCTTTTGGTACGGCTCAAGCGCGTCAAGCAGTTTGCCGACAGCGGGGTCCGTAAACTTCTCGTGCGATAATCGTCCGAGCGTCGCCATTTGGCGCGCACGCGCAGCGGCACCGCCCGGCGGCATGTAAGTGGATTGATCCCAGTGGAGCAACCCAGCAGCAGACGATATATCATTCACTTCTATCAGACGGGTTTTGAGTTCTTGAAACTTGGTTTCCACAATATTTCTCCTCTCTATCGCTTATGTTAATGGATATGGGACGTTTGTATTTCGTAGTTCTATTAATCGATTCAATTTTATCATGATTGAATTTTAAAATCAATTAATCTGTGATGGGTGTGCGAGGCGATTTATACTAAAGTTTGGACGATATTGTAAACTTATACCATTTCTAAAAGTTTGTATTGCATTAACCCTACACCATCCATCCGGACCCGGTAGGTTCGGTTTCCTAACCGAACTGGGCATAACTGAAAGATGATGGCACTTTTAAGAGGAATCATCAATTAGATTTGGTATTATGCTGCCTTGTTAAAAGGCGGGCGGTATCATCTCAGTTTTCGCGTTTTACTATGAAAACTGTGAAAATCGCGATACACGCTTTAGCGTTTGGTTGATGCCTGAATGGCTTTGATAATTCAGTTCGTGGGGCAGAGGCAGCTTTTTAATTTGACTTATAGCGTTGAATATGATACAATTAAGTCATAATCTGTGCCGATCCGACGCATCGCGATCGTTAGGGCAGCAACCCGTAGCCAGCAGAAGGAAATTCAGATTGGCGGCGGAACGAAGAATTCAATAACTCAAGTACGTGGCACACACCATATCATCAAGTTTTTTCTAACACATTAGTGTTCCACCAGTGGTTTTCTGCAAGTCGTGAATTGGCTTGACTAAATCAAGGAAAACAGGTATATATGTAACGATATCAGTAATAGATAGCAATTGATAAGCCGTTACTTGGCAATCGATAGAAGTTGTGTTAAGCAGGCATGATAAAATTAGATGGAGACACTTGTACCTCAGTGCGACTCCTGTCAACTGCACCACACAACATAGAACCAACCGCGAGGGACCTTTATTATTGGGATAATTCGCGTTTTTTTATAATTTGACATAGGATGCTTTCATAGGTGAAGATGACAACAACCGAGAAAAACGCTATTATTGAGATGCTAACACCGATACTTGATAGCGACGGTATCGAACTCGTGGATGTAGAAACGCATCGGCAGACACTGCGACTCCTCATCTACAAACCAGATGGACTCTCGGTGAAAGATTGCCAAGCCGTGAATCATATCGTACAACCGATTTTAGAAGTCCACGAGTTTTTCGCAGGCTATACACAGTTAGAAGTCGCCTCACCCGGAGTCGATAGACCTTTAAGAACCGCAAGGGACTTCCAGCGAAATTGCGGGCGAACTGTCCGCATCGAAGTCAACTCCGAATCGGAAAACCGACAAGAACACTACGTCGAAGGTGTCGTTGTAGAAGTCCAACCCGAAACGGTTGTCTTAGCACAAACCGGTGGAAGGAACATCTCTGTCGAAATTTCACAGATTCGCACAGCACATATACATTTACAGTGGTAACACGGAAAGGCAAAGCACACATGTTAAAGGACCTCCAGAACGCTATTCGTCAGAATACAGCACAAACAGATTTACCTGAACAGGTTTTTGTTGAGGCGATAGAAGAAGCACTTCGCGCCGCAGCACGCCGAGTTTATGGTGCCGATGCCGATGTCGCTGTTGAAATTAATTTGGAAAACAGCGATATACGCTGCTATGTCCCTAAGACGGTCGTTAATATTATGCGTGATTTCTCCACAGAAATCCCCATCGAACAAGCCAAGCAAATCCAAGAGGACATTGAAATCGGACAGGTACTGAACGTCGAAATTAATCCGAGCGAATTCGGACGGATTCCCGCACAGTTAGCAAAACAGATCCTTTTCCAAAAAATCAAACAGGCTGAACGCGAAAAAATCTATCAGGAATTCGAGGGACGCGAGGGTGAGGTCATCACCGGTTATGTTCAGCGCTTTGAACGCGGTGGTATTATCTTAGACCTTGAGCAGACAGAAGCCTTTTTACCACCCCGAGAAATGCCGCGCTCACACAACTACGAACGCGGGAAACGCTTGCAATGCCTAATATTGAATGTGAAAAACGAGATGCGCGGTGCCCCGATCATCGTATCACGAACACACAGAGACCTCGTCGCGATGTTATTTGAACAAGAAGTCCCCGAAATCTACGATGGGCAAGTCCGAATAATGGCAGTCGCACGCGACCCAGGCAATCGCGCAAAAGTCGCAGTCAGAGCTACGGAAGAAGGAATAGATGCCGTCGGCACCTGTGTCGGCGTCAAAGGAATTCGTGTACGCGCTATCGTCAGTGAACTCGATGACGAAAAAATTGATCTCGTTGAATGGAGCGAAGACCCAAACGTTTTTATCGCGAACGCTTTGGGACGTGTCGTCGTCAAAAGAGTCGAACTCCACGAGGAAAATAAAAGCGCACGCGTCATTGTACCAGACAACCAACTCTCCTTAGCCATCGGGCAACGTGGACAGAACGCTCGGCTCGCCGCAAAATTAACCGGATGGAAAATCGATATAAAAGGTGAATCCGAAGACACGGTCTCGATCAATGAACTCTTCAAATCCGATGAAACTGAGCAAACAGTAGACACACCTGATGAAGACGCTCACGAAAATCAGCAAGAACAATCCGCTGCAGACGCTACCGATGCAGCCGATGGTGAAAATATAGACGATCCTACGGTAGATACAGATACTCTTGAAACCGAAACTGGAGAACAAGACGCTGATCCGCTTGAGGCAACCAGCGATGATGATTTCGATGTTGAAGACGATTTCGATGTTGAATCTGAAAGTGGGTGAAATTGTTGACGGATGTTATTCGGACTTGTATCGGGTGTCGAGAAAAATTTCCACAACGGATATTGATCCGATTCGTCGGTCAAAAAGATGGAACACTCCGAATTGACAACCAAAAGAAGCGACACGGGCGTGGTGCTTATGTTTGCCGCTCCGAATCCTGCATCTTGAAAGCTTTTAAATCGCCGAGACGCATTAATTCGTTATTACGGACACAACTCGCACACGCGGTTATAGAACGATTTGAGAAGATCCTTCTTCGATGGACAAGAGAATCCGATAGCACAACAGAAAAAAGGAGGTGCTCCTATGAGTAGAGCCCCACGGCAACGGCGAATGAGTAGAGCCCCACGGCAACGGCGAAAATCCACTAAAGATAATCGTGAAGAAAATCACGGACAAGGCACGCGGGTTCATGAATTGGCAAAACAATACGACCTAACGCCCCAGGAACTTATCGCCTACTTGAAGAATCTGGGGGTCAAGGTTAGAAATGATATGACATCGCTTGACCCGGATACGGTCGCATTAATAGAGTCTGAACTGACAGCCGAATCCGACGCGCATGGCGTATCCACAAATGAAGCAACCGTCAAAAATGCCACCAACGGTTTGAAAATCGAAGAAGGCGCGACCGTTTCTGATCTCGCCGTATCACTCGACTTGCAACCGTCGGTGCTCATTATGCAACTCATGAAACTGAAAGTGATAGCAAATATAAACCAGAGGCTCGATTACGATACCCTCGTTATGCTTGGAGAGCACTTGGGTTTTGAAGCTATCAAAGCGAAAACACTTGAGGAAGAACTGTTGGTCGAAGAACCAGACCCATCTGAATCTTTGCAACCCCGGGCACCGGTTGTTACAATTATGGGACACGTTGACCACGGTAAAACTTCTCTCTTGGACGCTATCCGTCAATCAAATATCAGTGAATCTGAAGCAGGGAATATCACACAACACATCGGGGCATATCACGTAACTTTGGAAGGCGGAAGTGTCGTTTTCTTGGATACACCGGGACACGCCGCTTTTACCGCTATGCGCGCACGCGGCGCACAAGCGACTGATATCGTTGTACTTATCGTCGCAGCCGACGACGGCGTGATGCCGCAAACGGTTGAGGCTATTAACCACGCAAAAGCCGCTAAAGTACCTATCGTCGTCGCAATTAACAAAATCGATGTCCCCGGCGCACGACCAGATTATATAAAACAACAACTATCAGAACATGAACTCATTCCTGAAGAATGGGGTGGACAAACCATTTGTGTCGAAACCTCCGCTACAGAAGGAACAGGCATCGATTTTCTACTCGAAATGCTACTTTTGGAGGCAGCACTCCTTGAACTCAAGGCAAACCCAGATAAATCCGCACGCGGGGTCGTCATCGAAGCAGAAGTCGATAAAGAGCGCGGCACCGTGGCAACTGTACTCGTACAAGCCGGAACACTAACCGTCGGAGACTTTTTTGTCTCTGGTAGGTATTCCGGAAAAGTGAGAGCGATGATAGACGATTTTGGCAAACGGATGAAAAAAGTCGGTCCCTCAACACCTGTCGAAGTCCTCGGATTTACAGGTGTACCTGAAGCCGGTGATAAATTCTATGTCATTGAATCTGAAAAGGACGCACGCGCAATTAGCGAAGCACGCCTCGATCAATACCGAACGGAGAAACTCGGCACAAATAGCCACGTCAGCTTGGAAAATCTATACCAACAAATCCAAGAGGGTGAAATTAAAGAATTGAACGTCGTCCTTAAAGGCGATGTACAAGGTTCCGTACAAGCAGTCGCCTCATCTTTACTTGAATTGAGCACCGATGAAGTTAAAATTAACATCATTCACCAAGCCGTCGGTGGAATCACCGAAACTGATATTTTGCTCGCTTCAGCATCTGACGCTATTGTTGTCGGTTTCAACGTTCACCCGACAACTGAGGCAGTACAAGCTAAGGAATTGGAGGGCATTGACGTCCGGACATACAACGTGATCTATAACCTCATTTCCTACATCCGGTCAGCTATGGAAGGCTTACTTGACCCAGAAGTTCGAGAGGTCGTTATCGGACGCGCAGAGGTTCGTGAATTGTTTAAAGTGCCACGCCTCGGTTTAGTCGCCGGCAGCTATGTCAATTGGGGACGCATCTCTTACAATCAACCGCTCCGGGTCCTCCGAGACAATCGCTTGATTCACGAGGGAAAAGTTATTTCACTTCGTCGATTCACGGAAAATGTAAACGAAGTACAAGCAAACTATGAATGCGGTATAGGTATCGAGGAATTTGCTGACCTGAAGGTCGGCGATGTCCTTGAGTGTTATGTCCACGAAGAAATCGCACGTACCCTTTCATAACTGCTTCTCGTAAATGAGAGCCTATTTATTTAAACGACGCGGTTGAAAATCGCGTCTAACACGGCAATTAATCGACATTTAAATCTATGCACATCGGTGTTTGCAAAATCCGGCTACGTATCCCAGACAGCCAATCGTTGAAAGCGAAACGCCGGATCGTCAAAAGTCTTATTGCTAAACTTAAAAACCGTTTCAATATCGCTATCGCAGAAATTGAAGCGTTAGACGCACATCAGTTTGCAGTGTTGGCAGCAGTATCCGTTTCCAACGATAACGCACACCTCCACAAACTTATATCGCATGTCGTTAATTTTGTGGAGACAAATGTTGAGGCTGAACTCATCGATTATGAAACAGAATTCTTTTTCTAATAAAACATAAATCGCAAGACAAAACTTGATGTTGAGGTAGAAATACATGGCAGATAGTAGAAGGCAAGATCGCGTCGCAGCACTCATCCAACGCGAACTCAGCGAGATCATCCAACGTTCCGTTAAAGATCCGCGTGTCGCGTTTTGTACTGTCACACAGGCAGAAGTGTCACCAGACCTAAAATATGTTGATGTCAAAGTGAGCGTTATCGGAGACGACACACAAAAGGAGAAAACACTCGCAGGCCTGAAAAGCGCAACAGGGTTCCTACGCCGAGAAATCGGAAAACGACTCACGCTCCGCTATTCGCCAGAACTCCGGTTCGCTATTGATGAATCCGCCGAATACCTATTGAGAATAGATGGACTCCTGAAGTCCGTTAATTCAGAAGATGAGGCTTCCGATAACCAGACAGCAGACCTTACATGAAGACGCTACAGACAACTGAGATACCGAACTACAGCACGCTTCTCTCTGTATTTGACCGGTATCACAGCTTCGCACTCTCAACGCATATCAACCCTGATGGCGATGCTATCGGGTCGGAACTCGCGCTATACACCTTTCTCACCGAGATTGGGAAATCTGTTAAAGTCTTTAATTCTGATGCCGTACCTAAGAACTACAAATTCCTTCCGGGTTGGGATATCATTGAAGGCGTTCATGCCGTTGAGTCGTATCGACCAGAAGTACTCGTTGTATTAGACGCAAGCACACTTGAGCGAATCGGGAAAACACTTTCCAAAACTTTACTGCCAATACACAAACTCGTTAACATCGACCATCACGCCACAGCAGAGGCGTTCGGCGACATAAATCTCATCATGCCTTCTGCATCTTCCACATCAGAAATTGTCTATAAACTTATTAAACACCACCAAACACCAATAGGCAAAGCGTGTGCGCTCTGTCTTTATACAGGGCTCATGTTTGATACCGGTTCTTTTCGCTATGGCAATACCACACCCGAAACACATCAGATCGCAGCAGAATTGATGGCGATAGGCGAATTCGCACCAGATGAAGTCTATCGCAACGTTTATGAACAACTACCCGTCGCTAAACTTCGACTGCTAAGCGAAGTTCTTAAGACTTTACAAGTGACAGATAACGGAAAAATCGCTTCAGTTTATGCAACACAAGAGATGTTCCGGAAAACAGGAACAAAAACCGATGCCTTAGAAGGTATTGTGAATCAAATTCAAGCAATCGCCGGTGTTGAGGTCGCACTCTGTGTTTCTGAAATGTTGGATCGAAGCACGAAAGTTAGCCTGAGAAGTCAAGGACACGTTGATGTCAGTCAACTTGCAGCTGAATTTGAAGGCGGTGGACACGCACGTGCCGCAGGCTGTAGGTTGCTCATGCCTTATCTCACAGCACTCACAACACTTGTTGAAACCGCACAACGCTATATGGATCAAAATTCCTCGGAATATACCGATTCTGGAAGGATTGAGCCACGTGGAAAACGCCAGTCATAGGAGCGATCCGAAAAACGCTCCTACAACTTGTCGATTGAATGATATAGCCGAATTCGAGAGAAACACAGTCGTCACTTTTGGTGTATTTGACGGGATCCACATCGGACACCAAACCGTTATTGATACACTTCTCAAACATGCCACACGTTATAAGTTAATGAGCGTCTTGATCAGCTTTTATCCGCATCCTCTCGCCTTCCTTGCACCTGAACGCTGCCCGCCCCTCCTAACGCCACTCTCAAAGCGCGTCGAAATCCTTCAGCAACTCGGGATTGACAAAATTATTATGCTCAATTTTGACGCACAGATAGCGGCGATGTCGCCAGAAGCCTTCGTCGAACATGTCCTCTTAGAAAAATGCCGCGCCAGACATATTGTCGTCGGGTACGCTTGTCAGTTCGGAAAAGATCGCGCCGGCAACGCCGAAAAACTGGTAGAACTCGCCGAAGTATATCCGTTTGGCGTTACCGTTGTTCCGCCAACAGAGATAGATGGTGCACCTATCCATAGCACACGGATACGAGAGGCATTGACGCAGGGAAAGCTGCAACACACTTCGCAACTGTTGGGACGTTATTATTCTCTCATCGGGAACGTCATTCCCGGCGATGGGCGAGGGCGACAGATCGGATTCCCAACAGCCAACATAGACACACACGGACAGGTCTGCCCACCGAATGGCGTTTACGCCATTCGTGCACAATTGGAAGGACAACAACTCGATGGCGTGTTGAACATTGGAGTCCGTCCTACATTTAACGGCACAACTGTTCAGATAGAATGCCATTTTTTTGATTTTGATGAAACAATCTACGGAAAATCCGTAGAAATCTTTTTAAGAAAAAAAATTAGGAGTGAGCAGAAGTTCCCCAACCCTGAAGCACTCATTCAACAAATACAACGCGATGTCAACACAGCAAAGAAGATTCTCACAGAGGCTAACCGCTAACCTGAAAGACGCAGTTAGGTTTTCCTACTGCTTGAGATGTGAGTTTAATTTGAATTTTCAACGGATTTGTGGTATTATATAAGTACGAAATAAAATAACGATGGGAACGACTTCCCTAACGCAGCTGAATCCCATTTCATAGTATACAGGATAAGTATCGGTGCATCGCACTGCTCCCCTTATGAGATTGATAAAGTTGCAAACTCCTAAAATTGTAAGAAGGAGGTGAAGGTAATTGGCAATTGGTGCAGCAGAGAAAAAAGAATTAATCCAAAAGTACCAGATACATCAACAGGACACAGGTTCCCCAGAGGCACAAGTGGCAATTTTGACTGCGCGTATTCGACAATTAACTGAACATTTTCGGACACATCGCAAGGATCATCATTCACGCCATGGACTCTACCGCTTGGTTGGTAAACAACGTCGCTTGTTACGGTATCTCTATAAGAAAGACGTTACGCGCTATTACCGTTTAATTAATGAACTCGGAATTCGTGACACCATCGGATTAAAGTAAATTAAGTTATCGTATGGATGCTAAGCGCATTTCTATATCGGCACAAGCAGAACACAACGCTCGGAATTTTGTGCCTAATCACTACCGAGCGTGTCCCATTAACACGGGACAATCTCATAAAATGTAATTAGCATCGTCAAGTCCGCAATTGGTCTCCTAAACAGGAACAGTGATTGCAGTGCCACTTTATTCTTCATATATCGGGGCACGATGGAAAATAGGAATACAGGAGTAGCATATAAATGAAAGTTGAAATGCAACTTGGGAGCGAGAAGTTATCCATTGAAACCGGAAAAGTTGCGAAACAGGCAGATGGTGCTGTCTGGGTACAATATGGTGGGACGGTTGTCTTGGTCACAGTCGTGGCTGATGATAGTGAACACGACCTCGATTTCTTTCCATTAACAGTAGATTACCGTGAGAGGGCTTATGCCAATGGACGCATACCGACAGTCTATGGGAGACGAGAACCACGACCCGGATCTTCAGAACAACTCGTGGCGCGACTCATAGACCATTGTATCCGTCCGCTTTTTCCAAAGGACTTTAAGGCTGAAGTCCAAATACTATGTAACGTCTTTTCATCGGATGGTGTCCATCCAGCGGATGTACCCGCACTTATCGGCACCTCCGCCGCATTATCTATTTCTGATATCCCTTTTAATGGACCCGTCGCCGCCGTTACCGTCGGAAGAATCGAAGACCGATTGATCATCAACCCAACCTACGAGGAATTAAACGCCTCCAATATGGAGCTATTCGTCAGCGGAAAAGCAGACGCGGTTATGTCTGTTGAAGGTGGTGGACACGAAATCCCTGAAGATGAAGTCATTGATACCATTATCACAGCACACGCACACATACAAGAGATTATCAAACTTCAAGAGGGACTCGCAGCAGGATGTAGTAATACAAAACGCGATTATACCACCGACAGTGTTGAATCAAACCTCAGCACACGCGTCCGAGATATCGCGACTTCACGGATTCGGGAATCCATCGGGATGGCTGATAAGAAATCACGTGAGGATTACCTCGAACAGGTACAAGAAGATGTACTCTCCGAAATCCTTGAAGAGGCACCAGAAGATGTTGATCCGAACGCAACAAAAGATACCATCTCTATTTTAAGTGAAATCGAAAAAGAAGAGATGCGACAGGCAATTTTGGCAGAAGGTAAACGTGTAGACGGACGCGGTGTAACTGATATTCGTACTATCTCTGGTGAAGTCTCTCTACTCCCCTATACTCACGGCTCCGCACTCTTTAGCAGAGGACAAACCCAAGCACTCTGTGTTACAACGCTCGGAACATCTGGAGATGAAGATGTTCAACGTGGACTTGACGGCGAAGCAAGACGTTCCTTCTTTTTACACTACAATTTTCCGCCTTTTAGCACCGGCGAAGTCAAACGCATGATGGGACCCGGCCGCCGTGAAATCGGACACGGAGCACTCGCTGAAAAAGCGCTCGAACCCGTCATACCAAATAAGGAAGATTTCCACTATACTATCCGCATCGTTTCGGAAATATTGGAATCCAACGCTTCATCTTCTATGGCAACTGTCTGTGGCGCGACGCTCGCACTATTAGACGCAGGGGTACCTATTAAAAGACCCGTCGCAGGAATAGGTGTCGGGCTTATTAAAGAAGGTGAGCAGGAAGCTATACTTACCGATATGCTCGGTACCGAAGATTTTCTCGGCGATATGGACTTTAAGGTAGCCGGAACAAGTGAAGGTGTTACCGCGGTACAAATGGACATCAAGATTGAAGGCGTTACGCCTGAATTGATGCGCCGCGCAATCCATCAGGCAAAAGAAGCGCGCCTCGCTGTCATCGAACAGATGAACGCCGTTATCGCACAGCCACGCCCAGAGCTTTCGCCCTACGCACCACGCATCCACTCCATCCAAATCGCACAACAGAAAATTAAAGACCTTATCGGCCCTCGTGGTAAAACTGTACAGGGGCTCCAAGAGGAGACAAGTACAACCATCAATATCGAAGATGATGGAACTGTCGAAATCGCCGCGACAAGTGCCGAAGATGTCAAACGCGCTGAGGAGAAAATCTTAGCAATCACCGCTATGCCTGAAATCGGTAAGGAGTACACCGGAAAAGTCGTACGAACCGCATCTTTCGGTGCATTTGTCGAGATATTGCCCGGTAAAGATGGACTCGTTCATATCTCACAGATGGGAGACGGATATGTCCGACGCGCAGAAGATGTCATGCAAGTCGGTGATGAAGTCACTGTCCGAATCCTAACCATTGACGAGCAAGACCGTGTCGATTTAGCACTCGTCGCTGCTAACGGTGTCCCAGTTGAAGAACTGAATATCGAATCGAGCGATGATCGTGAATTTTCACCCAGAGAACCTCGCGATGGCGGACGCTCTAACTATCGGGACAATCGAGACTCGCGCGACTACCGAGACAACAGAAGAGGAAACGACTCGCGCGACCGACGCGGCGGCGGCGGAAGATACGACCAACGCGATAATCGAGACTACCGCGACCGACGCTCATCACCACGCCTCCCGAAAGGACGTTCTCGATAGCAGCGTGCCGAAGTCTCGCAACCATAATTGGTAAAAAAAGTAGGGTGAAGGACATGTCCTTCACCCTATTTTACTAAGGTCCCGACAATTGCTGGGAGCTTGATGCTTGTAGGCGGGAATTCCGCTTCCCGACTTCGCAGCCTTCATAACCTGTAATCCAAGTTGCCGCTTTGTAGCATAGGCTGTTGGTCTCCTGTGCCTCTTCGTGCTGAAAATCTTGATCCAGACAGTCAATACCCCCAAGCTAAAGCATGAGGAAACCTGCGTTTTTTTTGCGTACAAAAAAAATTAAAGGGTCCTGCCATCCATTAACCGCACCTTCCACAATACCCAATTAAAAATTTTGCATGCGAACTGTTTTTGTGCTATAATATCCATAATTTAATGCATCCGATTTCTTAAAGTAATAGCACAGTGACGCTCACAAAATAAGTAAATCAGCAAGTGGAGAGGTTATACCATGAGAACACGCCGCAATACAACGAAGCACGTCCTCAATAAAGGCGATCTACTCGATCAGAAATGGCTAACATATTTTTTAACGATAGTTCTTATTCTTCTCGTCCTTGTGTTTGTTGTTCTACTATCTCCTACTTATAAACAATTTGTTGTCGATACCGTCAAAAGTGTGTTTTACGGTAAAAAACAGAAAGCACCGCGCCCGAAGGCTTCACCCGTAAAATTTCGACAACCCGCCCTACCCAGCGGTTTGACCTTTTGAGGACGAAACCGCAGAACTGCCTTTAATTAATGCATACTGAATTAAGCATTGAAAAAAACTCGGAGAATAAAATGTCTAAAGCAGTGTTTGTATTAGGAATACCAATATGGCTGAGTATACTTTCCGGATGCGGCTATGTTTCCAAATCGGAGTACTTAGAGCATATCAGCACGATCCGTATCGCACCTATTGAAATTTTGGACGCCGATTTCTCTTACGATAACGCCTCACAGCGTCCTTACGATGAAGTCATTCACGAAAAAATGACGGAACGTTTCAATCGGAAATGGCGAGACGGCAACGATTCCGAACTTACAATACGCATACAAGATTTTGATCTACGCGAACAAGATTACGGACCCCAAGGACAAGTCGAAATGGTACGTATGACGCTACAGATCGAATATGAATTCTTTGACCGCGTTCGGAACAACATGATCGCTCGAGCAGACAACCATCTCCAAGTTCATGATTACTATATCGTATCAGGTCGAGCGGAACCGCCGGAAACCCGTGAAGAAGCTGAGAGGCGCATTGTAGACGAACTAATAGACGATCTTTACAACCAACTTGCAGAACAGTGGTAAAAGAACACTATGAAATACATAACAACAGATGTTTTTGAGAAATTCCATCGCTGCTGCTTCAGTCTCTGTTGTCTCTTCAGCTTGATGTTAACTTCATGCGGTACCGAACAAGGAGATTGGACAGCGATTCAGCATGAAGGCAGATATATTTACGGGGTCTGGCACGGTCCCACAGCGAAGAAGACAGAAATGCTGATGTTGGAAGTCGTCAAAAACATAAAAGACGCTTCAGCACAAGCCGAGCCAGAAGATGCCTTAAAGACGACGGTTGCACCAGAGCATCTTTTACCCGATGGCGCAGAATTACTGGGTTGGGTACAGTCGCGTGCTGCTTCAACGTATCAAGGAAAAAAACTCTACCGAGATAGAGCCGTTTCGCCTGCTGCTTCGCCCGATCTTTACTACGCTTACGGCTTTCAACGACAGGCAGAGGTGGAATACCAAGCCCCGCAATTCGGTTCAAAACCGTTGATTTTACTCGAAATCTTCGATATGGGAACGCCGGAAAACGCCTTCGGAATTTACAGTTTTTATACCTATCCACGTATGAAATTTGAATGGGTCGGTGCTAAGGCGATGCTCTCAGGCGGCTACCTCCGATTCGCAAAAGGGAAGTATTTTATTCAGATCGAAGGCTATGAATTCGCTACCGGTATCCGTGAAGGCATGATCGAACTCGCGAAAACCGTAGCAACAGAAATTCAAGACCCGCCACCGGAACCGAGAATGCTCACGCACCTACCTAACAACAATAAGATATATGGAAGCACCAAGCTATTTCGGTCAAATTGGGCATTGAGGCAAATCTACAGCACACTACCGCCTCATGTACCCCAATTGACCGATGCAGCAGTCGGTATCTCCGCACACTATCAAAACAATCCGGAGGCAAAGGATTTGACAGACGCGCAGATCGTTTTTATCATCCGTTTGCCAGACACCGACACAGCAAAATCTACCTACGCCTCTTACCGAAACAGTGTAGATACACTAATGAGCGAATCCGTTGACATCGAAAAAAGTATGGATGGCACAATTCTTATCAATGAAATTGCTACGGAATAGAACAATAGAGGAGTTTTCTCATGCGAGGCGATTTTGAAGCCTATCTTAACGATTCATTTCGTGACGAAAACGGCAAACTCGATTTAGCGGCGTTGTTGGCGTTAGAGGACGAAGCCGATATGGATGTCGCTGTTATCATGCCGAACACCCAACCACTACCTGAAAACAGCGAACTCGCTGAGGCGATTCGCGGCAATCCACGCGCCCTCGGCTGCGCACTGGTACACCCGACAGAACCGGAACCTGTTGAGCAGGTCAAATTGGCGGCTGAAAGTTGGGGAATGCGCGGAATCAAACTCATGCCTGCCGTTCACAACTACAATGTAGACGATCCCATCGTGCAACCCGTCGTTGAAGCCGCCCGCGATTATGGACTCATCGTCTCGATCCACTCCGGTCCTAACAATTGCCATCCGAATCGGATTGGCACGGTTGCAAGTTGGGTACCAGAAACACCTGTTATCATGGATCACATGGGGTTCCCAGACGATTTAGATGCCGGAATCTCCGTCGCAAAAGCGAATAAGAATGTTTCATTGGGCACCACGATTTTGCGGTTCCATCGCCGTTGGGGGACAGACCCTGACAAGGTCGTTCCAACTGAAGTAAAGAAGGCTGTCGATGAACTCGGGCCCGAACAGATCGTTTTCGGATCCAATTTACCCGAATACCGTCCTATTCAGGTTATTAATGCCCTTAAACGCCTGGAACTCGGCGATGATGCCGAAGCACTGATTTTCGGCGAGAATCTCGCACGTATCTATGGGCTTTAAAGGACAATGAAAAGAACACCACTTTATCAGGTACATAAAACCTGCAACGCCAAATTCACCGAATTCGGCGGCTGGGAGATGCCACTCCAATACACCAGTATTGTTAAAGAGCATCTCGCTGTTCGAGCAACTGTCGGTCTGTTTGACCTGTCGCACATGGGTGAATTCGAGGTTCGCGGACCAGGCGCGAACGCGTTCGTACAAAAACTTAGCACCAACGATGTTGGGCGTTTAACAGATGGACGCGTCTTGTATACCCTCTTCTGTAATGAAGCAGGCGGAATCATTGACGACCTCCTTATTTACCGGTACACAGATAACCGCTATATGCTGGTCGTCAATGCTGCGAACATTGAAAAAGATCTCGCATGGATTCGGAGCCACAACGACACAGATGCAAAAATAAAAGATGTAAGCGAGGACACGGCTCTCATCGCACTACAAGGTCCAAAGGCGATAGACATTCTCAATCCTTTCGTTCCTGAACTGGATGTCTCTGAGATCTCCTTTTTCCGGTTTGTAGTCGGTGAGGTGGCAGGTATCCGTACCGTAATTTCACGAACAGGGTATACAGGTGAAATCGGTTTTGAATTATACGTCGATGCAAATAATGCAGAAAATTTATGGGAGGCACTCTATCCTGCCGTAATAGAAACAGAAGGGCAACCCGTAGGACTCGGCGCACGCGATACGCTGCGTCTTGAAGCAGGACTCCGCCTCTACGGCGTAGATATGAACGACGACACGAACCCATATCAAGTCGGGCTCGGCAAGTTTGTCAAATCCAAAAACCGTCAATTTATCGGCAAGAACGCGCTCCTTAGAGAAAGAAAGAAGGGCATCACCAAACAGATGATAGGTTTTCAGATGCTTGACCGTGCCGTGGCACGCACAGGTTATGCCGTCTATCAAGACGGTGAACAGATAGGCGAGGTGACAAGTGGCGCGCCATCGCCAACTCTGAAATGCAATATCGGTTTCGCCATTGTAACATCACAAACAATATCCGAAAATAATAGAATTGACGTAGAAATCCGTAGTAGGATGCACCCAGCTAAAATTGTAACGGTACCTTTTATCTAATATCAACAATCAAACGGAGAAAACCATGGATACCATAAACAGCTTTGAATTCAAGCAGAGAAAGTATATGCCAGTCTTTCCAAAAGCAAATGGTAAAACGACTGTTTATATTGAAGGTTATCCGTGTGAAGATGACGAACCTATGTCCGCAACCAATTTTCACGGTGAACAGATTAACACGCTCGCCGATCAATTCAAACGATACTTCGCAATCAACGAACTCGTTCACATCGCTGTTGACAGCTTTATCTATTATAGTGAAGGCGACATCACAAAATGTGTTGCTCCAGATATTTACATCGTCTTCGGTGTCGCTAAATATCCGTTACGGCGCAGTTTCTATACATGGGCAGAAGGCGCAGCACCCGTTGCTGTCTTTGAGTTTCTCTCTGACGTAACAGCACGTCAAGATCGAGGGAAAAAAGTTAGTCTCTATCTAAAGGATATAGGTGTCCAAGAGTATTTTATACATCAACCGGAACTGAAGAAACCCGCGGAGTTTCGCGGATGGCGGCAGGATCCGTCAGGTGGTATTGTTGAGATAGAACCGGACGCGGAAGGCGGTCTGTTCAGTGAAGCACTAAATCTCTACTTTCGCTCGGAGGAACAACATCACACCCACGTTAGGCTGCTACGTCCGTATCTCCCAGATGGCACCCCGATTACAACTTCTCTTGAAGAACATCACCTAAGAGAAGCAGCACAAGCACGCGCAGAAGAAGAAGCGCAACGCCGACAAGATGCGGAAAAACTCGCAGCAACTGAAGCACAACGCCGACAGAATGCTGAAGCAGAATTAGAAAAACTCCGGACACAACTTGCGAACCTTCAACGTCAATAGTGGACTGTCCGCCCTTATTTTTACGTAGGATTTACACATGATGCTCTTTTGTACCACAAACTTCCAGTTTGTGCCACCAAAATGCTATGTTTTCCGAGAAATCTCATCTAACAAAACCGCCTACAGCCAAAATTGCGTAAATCCTGTTAGGGACATTTATCATTTGATCGTAGCGGTGAGGTCGCTTCGCCTATAACCAAATTACATACCCGTAATTTTAGATTGGACGGAACAATAGTTCAGAAAAAATAGTAGGCACACGCCGTATGCCGGAACCCGTTGGAGAAATAAAATGAGGCATTACACAAGATTTTTGTTATCTGTCTTCGCTCTGGGGTTATTTCTTTCACTCTCTAACACCACAGTTTGCGCACAGGAAACTGCCCAAGAAGCCGAGCAGCTAACGGAAACTGACTTAATATCTGATAAAGCAAAAGCGTCCACAGTCCGCTTAGTCGGGTTTGCCTTCAGAGGATCTGATCTCGGATTAGGGGGTGGCACCGGATTCTTTATAGCACCGGATAAAATTGCAACAAATTTCCATGTTGCCGTAGGTGTATCCGGACTTATGACTGCAAAACTAAGTCACAAAGAAACAATCTGGTTAGTAGAAGGTGTTGTGGCGTTTGATATTGCGTACGACATCGCCATCCTAAAAGTGAAAGGTAAAGGTGTCCCGCTGCCTTTAGGCGACAGTGATATGCTCGAAATCGGTGATCCTGTTTTCCTCGTCGGATTCCCAGAAAGAGGGTATACGATCACCGAAGGCGTTATTGAAAAAATACGAGAAAATGATAAACGGTTTCAGACAACAGCTGAAGCGTACCCGGGAAACAGTGGCAGCCCAGTGCTAAACAGTAAAGGAGAAATCATCGGAATCCACTATGGCCATGACCCTGGTAATAGTCCTGTAAACGCAATCAAGGCATTGCTTGCTGGTGCCACTTCAACGGAATCTTTGGATCAATGGAAGAAGCGAAACGATATCCGCGCCTATATCTACTTCGAGCAAGGGAAGCAAAAATATTATGACAACGATTTTGACGGGGCACTCGAAAATTTCAATAAAGCGATTGAACTAACCCCTAACGATGCTGAAATCTATAAATTTAGGGCAAAATCGAAAGTGAAACTTGAAGATTATCAAGCAGCAATAGAAGACTATAATCGAGCGATAAAATTAAACCCTGATGACGCATCCGCATACAAGAAACGGGCAGAGGCAAAACGCAAATTGGGTAATCATGCCAGTGCGATGGACGACTATAATCAAGCTCTCAAGCTAAATCCGAAGGATGCATTCACATACAGGACAAGTGCGGACGCGAAGCGCAAAAGTGGTGACCATGCTGGTGCGATCGAAGACTACAATCAAGCTATTCAGCTGAATCCTGAGGATGCCGAAGCCTACAAGAAACGCGGAAAAGTAAAGGCTGAACTTGGAGATGATGCGGGCGCAATAGAAGACTACAATAAGGCTATCAAGCTAAACCCAAAGAATGTGTTTACATATAACGATCGCGCCGATATAAAACGCAAACTCGGTGACTATAGTGGTGCGATCGAAGATTACAATCAAACTATCAAAAAACTTAAGGACGGCTCCTTTACCTATCAAACGTATACCGAGCACGGTTTATCAACAGTTACGATTACACCTAACGATACCTATGCCTATTACGCATATAATAATCGCGGTTGGGCAAAAATAGAACACGGAGATCACACCGGCGCGATGGCGGATTTCACGCGTGCTATAGAACTCAAACCTGATGATGCCTATGCGTACAAAAACCGGGCAGGGGTGAAAATGAGACTTGGTGACTACAAGGGGGCGATAGAAGATTATACGCACGCTATCAAACTCAGTCCCGAGGATAGTAACGCCTATAATAATCGCGGCTGGGCGAAACAAGAACAGGGGGATTATACCGGCGCGATGGAAGATTATACGCACGCTATTGAACTTAAACCTGATGATTCTGTCGCTTATAATCACCGCGGAATGGCGAAATCCGCACTCGGCGACCATGAAGGCGCAATGACCGATTACGATAAAGCTATTCAACTCTACCCTAAAAGTGCCTATTTCTACAAGAATCGCGGTATAGCAAAGGCAGCTTTTGGTGACCATGAGAGTGCGATAGAAGACTTTACACACGCTATTGAACTCAAACCTGACGATCCGACTGCTTACCACCTTCGCGGACACTCAAAGCAGGACCTTGGGCAAGCGGAAGCCGCGCAGATTGACTTTGAAAAAGCAAAGGAATTAGAAACCAAACGGTAGATAGGTTTTTATCTATTCCCAAATATCATTATTTGGGAAATACGCAAACACAAATAAGTGAGAAAGCAATAGAATGATTCCACAAGAATTAAAATACATGGAAAGCCATGAATGGGCAAAGCAAGAAGACGATATCGTCACCATCGGTATCAGCGACTATGCCCAATCCGAAATTCAAGATATTGTCTACGTTGAGTTGCCAGAAGTCGGCACTGAACTCACACAGAAAACCGAATTCGGTGTAATAGAGTCCGTCAAAGCTGCGTTTGACCTTTATGCACCCGTCAGCGGCGAAGTGATTGAGGTCAACGAATCGTTACTCGACGCACCCGAACAGGTTAACGAATCTCCTTACGATGACGGATGGTTTCTCAAGATTCGGATAACAGATCCAAGCGAACTTGACGCACTTCTCGATGCCGATAGCTATCAAGCACATATTGAGGCGGAGCATGCTTGATATAAAAAACAAAACTTCCACCTTCGCAGATCGGCACATCGGTCCCCGTTCTGAAGATATTCAACGGATGTTGACAACGCTCGGTTATGCTTCAATGCAAGATTTCATTGAAGACGTTGTACCAGCCGATATTCGCTCAGCGTCAACCTTCAATCTAAATGGAAACATGAACGGACTTTCGGAATCGGAAGTGCTTGCTGTCCTCAAAAATATCGCCTCCCAAAATCAGGTTTTCCGTTCTCTTATCGGAATGGGCTACCACAACTGCTTCGTGCCACCAGTTATTCAACGGAACATTCTGGAGAATCCCGGTTGGTACACCCAATACACACCCTACCAAGCCGAAATTTCACAAGGTCGCTTAGAAGCGTTGCTAAACTTCCAAACAATGGTTATAGATTTAACCGGCCTCCCCATTGCAAACGCATCGCTTCTTGATGAGGCTACCGCTGCCGCCGAAGCGATGACGATGTGTTTAGGAAAATCAACCCAGAAGGAATGGCACAACTTTTTTGTTTCAGAAACATGCCACCCCCAAACAATCGCGGTTTTACAAACACGTGCCGAACCCCTCGGCATTAAATTACAAATCGGGGACCATCGGGATGTCAATTTTGACACACCCATCTTAGGCGCAATCGTACAATATCCAGCGACCGATGGCGCTATCTACGATTATCATCAATTCGCTGAACAGGTGTATGCCGCTGGTGGTTTGTTCGTTACGGCGACGGACCTACTGTCACTCACGCTATTAAAGCCGCCCGGCGAATTCGGCGCAGATATTGTCATCGGAAACTCGCAACGGTTCGGTGTTCCGCTCGGCTATGGCGGACCCCATGCTGCATTCCTCTCAACGCGTGAAGAACTTAAACGGAATATCCCCGGACGAATCGCTGGCGTTTCCCACGATGTAAACGGTGAAACCGCCATCCGATTGGCACTCCAGACCCGCGAGCAACACATACGACGTGAAAAAGCGACAAGTAATATTTGCACAGCACAAGTACTCCTCGCTGTTATGGCGGGGATGTACGCAGTCTATCATGGACCCACCGGACTCAAACGAATCGCTGAACGTGTACACGCACACACCTGCACACTACGAACCGGGCTTGAAGCACTCGGCTATACCACCGGAGAGCTTCCCTGTTTTGATACGATTTCTATTACTGTCCCTTCACAAGAAAACACTGAGAAATTAATCGCTGCTGCACGTGCTAAACAGATAAACCTACGCGCAATTGATGCAACGCACATCGGTATCTCTCTGGATGAAACAGTAACATCGGATGATGTTGAAGAAATTCAGCAGATTTTCGCGGAAAACAATAGCGGACACCCAAAGCAGACTTCCAATCATCCGCCTGTCCAGTCTGCTCCTATCATCCCTGTAGAATTGCAACGTGAAAGCCCGTATCTGACGCATCCCGTTTTCAATAGTTACCATTCTGAAACCGAGATGCTCCGCTATATCCACAGGCTCCAAACCAAAGACCTCTCCCTTGTGAACGCGATGATACCGCTCGGCTCCTGTACCATGAAACTCAATGCGACGACGGAGATGATACCCGTAACATGGCGCGAGTTTGGTGAACTCCACCCCTTTGTTCCACAAGAACAAGCAGAAGGCTACCGCCATCTATTTCTACAACTCGAAACATGGTTAGCCGAGATAACCGGTTACAGTGGCATCTCATTGCAGCCAAACGCCGGCTCACAAGGTGAATACGCCGGATTGTTAGTCATTCGCAAATACCACCAGAGCCGTGGTGCGGCACATCGTGATGTCTGTCTGATTCCGACATCTGCACACGGCACAAATCCTGCAAGTGCTGTCATGGCAGGCATGAAGGTCGTCGTCGTCGCCTGCGATTCAGACGGAAATATTGATCTTGACGATCTCCGAACCAAAGCAGACACGCACCGCGATACGCTCGCTGCAGCGATGATTACGTATCCATCAACACACGGTGTTTTTGAAGAAAAAATTCGCGAAATTTGCGATATTGTCCATCAAGCCGGTGGACAGGTCTACATGGACGGTGCGAACCTGAACGCACTTGTCGGTATCGCGCAACCAGCGGATATCGGAGCGGACGTTTGCCACCTCAATCTTCATAAAACATTTTGTATCCCTCACGGCGGCGGCGGCCCAGGAATGGGACCCATTGGGGTCAAAGCACATCTCACAGACTTCTTACCGACACACCCAGTTATCCCCGTCGGTGGTAAAGACGGTATCGGTGCCGTATCCGCAGCACCGTGGGGAAGTCCCGGAATTCTCCCCATCTCTTGGGTGTATATCGCTATGATGGGAGCAGATGGACTCACGTCCGCCACAGAAGTTGCGATCCTCAACGCCAACTATATTGCCAAAAAACTTGCACCTCACTACCCTGTGCTTTACACCGGCAAACAAGGGTTAGTCGCTCACGAATGTATTATTGACTTGCGTGCCTTCAAAAAGAGTGCCGACATAGACGTTACAGATGTCGCAAAACGGTTGATGGATTACGGGTTCCACGCACCGACGGTCTCTTGGCCGGTACCCGGCACAATGATGATTGAACCGACAGAAAGCGAGTCGAAAGCAGAATTAGATCGGTTCTGTGATGCCCTCATCGCAATTCGTGAGGAGATAACCGAGATTGAGGACGGCACTGCCGATCAGGAAGATAATGTCTTGAAAAATGCACCACATACAGTGGAAATGGTTACGCAGTCCGATTGGCGTCACCCGTACCCGCGCGAAAAAGCAGCGTTCCCGAAACCCTGGGTACGTGACGCTAAGTTTTGGCCCGCTGTCGCGCGTATTAACGAAGTCTATGGAGACAGGAATCTGATGTGTGCCTGTCCGCCGCTTGATGAATATTAAAGGAAAACAAAATTTACATCACTCAAATTCGGTTAACTTAATAGGACTTACGCATGCGGCTCTTTTGTAGCATAGGCTGTTAGCCTGTGGCACTATAACGCTGTGTTTTCCAAGAAATCTCATCTAACAGAACGGGCTGCAGTTAAAATTGCGTAAGTCCTGCTTAATCGAAAACCACCGTAGAACGTAGTGGAACGGTGACCAGATTTAATAATTTAAAAAGATGAAAGCGATAATTATAGGGGCAGGAGAAGTCGGGTTTCATACCGCTAAACTCCTCACAGTTGAACATAACGATGTTGTACTCATAGACGAATCCGAAGCCGCGTGTAATCGTGTAAGTGAACAGTTGGATTTGCAGACTTTACGCGGATCGGGCGCGTCGCCGCGGCTCCTCAAAACCGCTGGCATCGAAGAAGCCGGACTCCTCATCGCCGTTACCAATAGCGATGAAATTAATATACTCGCCTGCCAGATTGCGGATAAATACAACGTTGAAACAAAGATCGCACGTGTCTCAAATCCTGACTATTTCTCTACAGAAAGCGGCTTGACAGCCGAAGATTTTGGTATCGACCTGCTGATTAACCCAGAACGGCTCTGTGTTCAGGAATTCATCAGACTTTTACAAGTTCCGGAAGCCCGCGAGATCGTCGAATTTGAGGACGGTCAGATACAACTCGTCTCCTTTCGCGTCAAGCAATCAAACCCATTAATCGGAAAATCGCTCTCCGAATTAGACGCAAGCGGGCTGCTCAACGATACCCGGTTTCCAGCGATTAGCCGACGTGGACCTTCTAAAAACGGAAAATCCGCCAGCAACGGTGATAGGCACATTATTATTCCAAGAGGGAACGACGTTCTACAACAGGGCGACGATGTCTTTGTTATCGGCAGCGCGATTGCCGTTGAACAGCTGCTACGGATCAGCGGCATCAGGTTCAATGAACAACTTGATAGTGTGATCATCTTCGGCGCGAGTCCGATCGGTATTGAACTCGCTCGCGCACTGGAAAAAATGGATACCAATGTTAAACTCATTGAAGCCGACGAAAACAAAGCTGAAAGCGCGTCTCAAGGACTCAGACGAACAACCGTCTTACACGGGAATTATCTCAAATTCAGACTCCTCGAAGAAGCAGGTATAACTGATGCTAACGGATTCGTTTCCGTTACGGGTGATGATGAAGACGATATTATGGCGTGTATGACAGCAAAAGAACACGGCGCACAACGCGTACTCGCACTCGTACAACAGCCGAGCTATCTGCCGTTGTTAGCACGTATCCCACGGCTCGATAGCGCAGTCAGCCGACATCTCACTGTCGTCAGCAACATCCTCCGACTTATCAGGCACGGAAACATAATTTCTGTCGCTTCGCTCCACGGTATAGATGCCGAAGTTATTGAAATCGCCGCCGGCATCAACGCAAAAATCGTTCATAAGGAACTCTCACACTTCAAAACAAAATTCCCAAAAAACGCTTTTATCTGTGCGATTTTTCGGCGTGAAAAACTCATCATCCCCAACGGACAGTCTGTTATACAACCTGCTGATCGCGTCATTGTTTTTAGTATGCCTGAAGCGATCCCAGTTGTCGAAGACCTATTCGCAGAACGGAGAAACTAATTACCAGTAACCAGTGGCCAGTAACCAGTGGTCAGTTAAGAGGCGTTCGGATAACACAACATCTCTTTTCTGGAAACTGTTAACTGTTAACTGGTTACTGGTAACTGATACGCTAACAACTATAAAATATGAGTCTTAAACTAATCATTTATACCCTCGGTAATTTGCTGATCTGTCTTGCCGGTACAATGCTATTTCCGTTGGGCGTCGCCATCTATTATCGGACGAGCATCGGAGAGGCACACAATGATTTAGTGGCGTTCATTATCTCTGCAGCAATAACACTGATTACCGGATTAATCCTTCGCTACAGTCTGCGAGAACGACAGGAGGAACTCGGTATCCGTGAAGGTTTTGCCGTTGTCGCTTTGGCATGGGTGACAGTCGCACTCTTCGGCGCACTCCCATATCAGTTGGCGGGCGTATTTCACATTGACGGACGTTCACCGTGGACAGCATTTTCCTTCTGCTACTTTGAATCCATGGCGGGTTTTTCAACAACCGGTGCCACAGTACTCACAGAGATTGAACACCTTTCACACGTCATGCTCTTCTGGCGAAGTTTCACACACTGGCTCGGCGGAATGGGAATCGTCGTACTCGCTGTCGCGATCCTTCCGATGCTCGGGATCGGTGGTATGCAGCTCTTCCGAGCAGAAGCACCCGGACCGCAGACCGATCGCCTCACGCCACGCATCGCACAAACCGCAAAATTGCTCTGGGGCGTTTATGTCCTGCTCTCTATTCTCGAAGTTATCCTCCTAATGTTAGGAAAAATGCCGCTCTTTGACGCGCTCTGCCACACCTTCGGCACTATGGCGACCGGCGGATTCTCAACAAAAAACGCAAGTATCGCCCATTACGATAGCGTCTACATCGACATGGTCATCTGCGTCTTTATGTTCCTCGCAGGCACTAATTTCGCACTCCACTATCGCGCACTCCGAGGCAACGTTAAAGCCTATTTTCAAGATACAGAATTTAAGTTCTATTGCACTGTTATCGCCGTCGGTATTACCCTGATCTCGTGGAACACCATCAGATTTCACGTCAATGGCGAAATCCCTTACGATTCAATGTGGACATCACTACGTTACGCAACTTTTCAAGTGTTGTCTATCATCACAACCACAGGGTACGGGACCGCTGATTTCGAGCAGTGGCCCGCACTCTCACAATTCATTTTAGTGACACTTATGTTCTACGGCGGATGTGCAGGGTCCACCGGTGGCGGCATGAAACAGGTTCGGTTCCTCCTCCTTATCAAACAGAGCGGCGCTGAAATTAAGCGACTTATCTTTCCGCACGCGGTACTCCCTATTCGCGTTAATGATCAGGTCGTTCCTCGTGAAGTGATGACAAACATCCTCGGTTTTTTCTTCTTTTTTATCGGAATCTTTGCTATCGTAACCTGCATCATGACGACCTTAGGGCTTGACCTCGTCAGTGCCGCAGGCGCGACAATCGCCACAATGGGCAACATCGGGCCCGGACTCGGCAGCGTAGGACCAACCGACAACTACGCACATATTCACACCACAGGAAAATTTGTCCTCTCCTTCTGTATGCTGCTCGGACGCTTAGAACTTTACACAGTACTTATCCTGTTTTCACCGAATTTCTGGAAAGGATAGAAAATTTCTTATGACAATGAAAACCGAAAAACTCCGCAGAGAATACAGCGCACATAAAGGACACCTCCTTCAAGAAAACGCTGCACCCGATCCGTTTACACAATTTGAACAGTGGTTCGCGGATGCCCTTGATGCTAAACTCGATTTACCGGACGCGATGACATTGGCAACCGCTACGAAAAATGGCGTGCCTTCCGCGCGAATGGTCGTCCTGAGAGGCTTTGACGAAAAAGGGTTCTGTTTCTATACCGATTATGAGAGTCAAAAAGGGCAAGAGATAGCCGAAAATCCGCATGCTGCGCTGGTGTTCTACTGGCGTGAACTTGATCGACAGGTGAGGAGTACCGGCACTGTCGAAAAAATGAGCGCGGAAGAATCCGACGCATATTTCGCCAATCGCCCCGTGGCAAGTCAACTCGCCGTCTGGACAGAACGCCAAAGTCTTGTGATTTCAGGCAGAGAACATCTCACAGAAAATTTCCAACAGGCAGAACAGACCTATGCATCCGACGACATTCCGCGTCCGCCGCATTGGGGCGGCTACCGACTCGTGCCGAACCTGTTTGAATTCTGGCAAGGGTGCCCCAGCCGCCTCCACGATCGACTCTGTTATACGCTACAGTCCGATAAAAAATGGAAAATAGTGCGTCTATCACCATAACTTTAAGGTGTTTTAGGCAGGAACGTCCATTGTCAATTTATGCTATCCAATATTTTTTTGAAAAAAACTTGACAATGTTTTTAAAATATGAGAAACTATTAAGCATATTAGAAGAATCTGTTTACGAATCTCAATTAACCTTCACTTTGGCGAAGTTTGAAAGCCAATTAATAATGTGTGAGGACAAAATAGATTAAAAACAATGTTAATAGATTATCTTCCGATCTTATTGTTAGGGGGGTTTGCAGTGCTCTTTGCAGCGGCTAACCTCGCCCTGACCCACATTCTTGGACCCAAACGTCCCAATCGCGTCAAACTCTCCGTTTACGAATCCGGCGTACGCCCAGTCGGTGATGCAAGGCAACGTTTCACCATCCGATTCGATCTCATTGCGATGCTCTTTATCATCTTTGACATTGAGGTGGTCTTCCTCTATCCCTGGGCTGTGGTCTTCAAGGACTTCTCTGAAACGAGCGGTCTATTTATTTTAATTGAAATGCTGGTATTTATCGGCATTCTGCTTCTCGGCTATATATATGCTTGGAAGAAAGGAGGCTTAACATGGGATTAACGAACACTGATATCCAAAACGCGCAAGGCGCAGAACAAACAGATGGAAACATCATCACGACAACTATTGATAAGGTCATCAACTGGGGACGAAAGAACTCACTCTGGCCAATGCCATTCGGGACCGCCTGCTGCGCAATTGAGATGATGGCAACCTTGGCTTCCAAGTTTGACCTTTCTCGGTTCGGTTCTGAGGCGATCCGTTTTTCGCCGCGCCAATCCGATCTCCTTATCGTTTCGGGTAGAATTTCTATCAAAATGATGCCTGTTCTCAAACGCATCTATGACCAGATGCCAGACCCGAAGTGGGTCATTTCGATGGGCGCATGCGCTTCCTGCGGCGGTGTGTTTGATACCTACACGCTCATACAAGGCGTTGATCAATTTATTCCCGTTGATGTCTACATCCCCGGATGTCCACCGCGACCTGAAGATCTCATTGATGCCGTACTACAGGTACAGCAAAAAATTACCAGCGGTGCTTCGCCTAAAGGCGTAGAACATCTCCTTGAAACTTAAAGGAATAGGAACAGTAGAGGCAGTCTGTCAGTGACCCCGCCCTAAAGGGCGAGGCGTGTCCCATACGCCAGCCAAGGCTATAGATGGGACGCGGGAAACTCATTGACTACAGTAAAATATCGCGGTATCTTGGTGTGGCAACCAGCAGAATGTTTCGGATGCTCCCCAAGTCTGATTCACCTTAGATACTGTGATCTGGATGGGGAAATATACACTCGAAAGAGGTTTATGTCATGTTCGTTGGCGTCGTAGATAAGAATCAACACCCTCTAATGCCTACTAAGCCTTCACGGGCAAGGCGTTGGATAAAATCAGGCAAGGCAACTCCGTTTTGGGACAACGGCATCTTCTGTGTCCGATTAAACGTTGATCCATCGGATACCGAGTTCCAAGAGATTGCTGTTGGTGTAGACCCCGGTAGTAAGAAAGAAGGCGTTACTGTTAAGTCAAAGAAGCATACCTACTTGAATGTGCAGGCGGACGCTCACAGCAAAGTCGGTAAGAAAGTTGAAAAACGTCGTGAGTTGCGGAGAAGCAGACGCTCTCGAAAGTGTCCGAATCGCAAGAACAGAACGAATCGTAACGCCGGCAAAGCGAAGTTACCGGCAGGGACACGTGCGAGGTGGGATTGGAAACTTCGGATACTTCAGTGGCTCTCGAAGTTGTATCCCGTCACGCACGTCTGTGTAGAGGATATTAAGGCACGCACTATAGAACGTGCCAAGAAATGGAATCAATCTTTTAGTCCACTTGAAGTCGGTAAACAGTGGTTCTATACCGAAATCCGAAAGCAGTGGCAGTTGCTGACGTTACAAGGATGGCAAACCAAAGAGATACGCGAGAGGTTAGGTCTGAAAAAGTCGTCAAAGAAGTTATCAGAGACGTTTGATGCCCATTGTGTAGATTCTTGGTGTCTCGCTTACCATGTCGTTGGCGGCGAGGGTGTCGTAGATAACACAGATATATTCTGTATATCGCTGATACCGATACGGAGATGTGAACTCCACAGACAGAACCCACAGAAAGGTGGGGAACGTCCTCGCTACGGTGGCACGACTTGCGCTGGATTCGTGAAGAACACTCTCGTGAAACATGTTAAGCATGGCTTGACGCGTATTAGTGGATTTGGCAAGACAGGTATTTCTCTGTATTCTTTAGCGGGAAAACGCCTCTGTCAAAATGCGAAAACACAAGATTTTAAAGTGCTAACACGCCTGAACTTCAACTATAGGAGCGGGATTTCCTCAGCGCCTTAAAAGGCGAGGTTTCCATCCCGAAGAATTTGATGAACGAAGAGAAAGAAATTGAAGAACAGCCGAAACCTCTTGTCCTTCAAAAATTAGAGGAACATCACGCCGACGCACTCCTATCAAAGGACGAAACGCGAGGCACCGTCGTCGTTGTTATCCGTAAAGAACAGGCTTACGCAGTTTTGGAATATCTAAAAACAGACCCCGAACTCGCCTACACCTTTCTTGTTGATGTTACAGCGGTCGATAATTCACAGATGGAATCCGAATTGATGCAGTTCGATTATGCAAGGTTCATGGTCGTCTATCAGCTCTATTCCTATCAGGGGCAGTGCCGCCTTCGCGTGAAAGTGCCTGTACATGAAAACGACCTGAATACCCCCTCTGTTACCGGATTGTGGCAAGGCGCGAACTGGTTGGAACGCGAAACTTATGACATGTTCGGTATCAACTTTGAAGGACACCCGGACCTCCGTCGGATCCTGATGCCTGACGATTTTGAGGGACATCCGCTTCAAAAGGATTATCCGCTCCGCGGACGCGGTGAACGCGAAAGCTTTAATTTCGACAAACAGAACGCATAAAAAAGGAGTTATGATATGCAAGGTGGGGTGGAACGCGCCACAGGCGAGAAGATGGTACTCAACTTCGGTCCGCAACATCCAGCGACACACGGTACACTTCGCATCGTGTTAGAACTTGATGGTGAATCCATTTTGAAGGCGACACCACACGCAGGTTATCTGCATACCGGGTTCGAGAAACTCGGTGAACACTTGGATTACAACCAATATATTGTCGTTACAGACCGGATGAACTATCTCTCACCACTGTCAAATAATTTCGGGTATGTCCTTGCTGTCGAACAATTGCTCGATATTGAAGTACCGAAACGGTGTCAATACATCCGTATTTTAATGGCGGAACTCTCACGCGTCGCTGATCATCTGTTATGGTTAGGCACAGCGGCACTCGACTTAGGGGCATTCTCGGTATTTCTCTATAGCTTCCGAGAACGTGAGAAATTGTATAGTATCTTTGAAAAAACGACAGGCGCACGGCTAACAACCAGTTACACACGCGTCGGTGGTGTCCTCCGAGACCTCTACGACGGTTGTGAAGAAGATGTTCGGCAATTCACCAGCGACTTTCCGAAGGCACTCAAGGAAACGCATACGCTTCTCACACGAAATCGAATATGGATGGATCGCACAAAAAATGTTGGCCCCATTTCTTCTGACGATGCCATTAACTACGGACTAACGGGGCCCTGCCTCCGTGCCACTGGTGTAGCGCACGACATCCGAAAGGCGGAACCCTATTCCAGCTACGATGAAGTGACATTTGAGGTGCCTGTTGGAAGCAACGGCGATGCCTATGACCGTTACCTCGTCCGCATGGAAGAGATGATTCAGAGTTGTGGGATCATTACCCAAGTATTAGACAACATGCCTGACGGACCCGTCAACGTCGAAGATAACAAAATTACAATGCCAAACAAGTCCGATGCTTATGGGCATATCGAGGGGTTAATTCATCACTTTAAGGTTGTTATGGATGGGCACGGTGTACAACCGCCGAAAGGTGAACACTACTGCGCAACCGAATCGCCAAACGGGGAACTCGGATTTTATATTGTGAGTGACGGCAGCGGAACCGCTTATCGTATCCGTATCCGTCCACCGAGCTTCTTTCACTTCCAAGCCCTGCCACACATGTTAGAGGGTGGAATGGTCTCCGATACCGTCGCCGTCTTGGGAAGCCTGAACGTCATCGCGGGAGAATTAGATCGGTAACTTTGTCAGAAGTATGATCTGTTTTAGGAGAATTCAATGGAACTCACAGGTATTATGCTTTTCGTCAAAGACATGAAAACTGTCATTGCATTTTATCGGGATGTCATCGGATTAGTACCAGACGAAGACCAACCGTTCCCAGAAAACCGGTTCTTCCGTTTTAAAGCAGGGGCTTGCACGTTGTGTCTCCACAGTGCCAGCAAACCCAACGAAGGGCGACAAAAACTGATGTTTCAAGTTGAAAGCGTGAGTGCTGTTCATCAACACATAAAATCGAAAGGGAAACGGTTAAGGAAACTTGAAAATGAAGATGGACGTGCCATTTTCGACATCCGCGACCCAGAAGGCAACCGCATTCAGTTTTATGGGAACTATTAATTTTACTTTGTAAGTAGAACTTACTGGAACCAATGCATTTTGAAATCATTGGCACAATCGAAGATATTGAAACGATTGCTGTGGGTGGGCGAATCCGTGAGATTCAGAGGCTCCGTAAACAATTTGGTTCGGGGAGATGGCGGAAACTTAAAGGTGTTGCCTATATTCACCTGACTAACGGTAGCACTCGGAGAGCAGAGATTCATTGGTATGAAGCACATGGAATTGGAAAAAAAAGATGAAAATCAAACGATTTCTGGACTAAAACTATGGAAAAGAAACCATTAAAAATCCAATTTGCACTTTGTATCAAAAACGATGGTTGTGAAGACATAGAAAAGCGGAAATTCTACCAAATTCTGCCTGATGAAGAAGCGATTCGTGAAGGCTATCTCCGCGTCGTTGATGAATCCGAAGAGGACTACTTATATCCTGAATCTTATTTCATTTTTCTTGAGTTACCTCACAAGGTACATGAGGCATTTATAGCGGCAGTCTAAATGTTCTATGCCTCGGTTAACTGAGTAAAACACCAATTAACAGGGGAGTTTACGATGCAAAACATAAACATCAATAGGATGAAAACAGCCCTGATTTTCACCATCGTCGCGAGTTGTCTCTTTTTCAGTGCTTGCACCGCGCTGCAGGAAGCACAACAAAAAAGAGAAGCACGCATGCTGGAAAGAAGAAAACAGGCAGACTTCGCCCGGAATCCGTTTATTGAAGTCACCGATACAACATTTGACAGTCTGGTGTTGAAGTCCGAATTACCGGTTGTTATAGCATTTGGGGCAGCCTGGTGAGGGGCCTGTAGGGCCATGGAGCCAACGCTCGCTGCAGTTGCAGCAGAAAATCGAGAGGTCTTTACTGTTGTGAAAGTAGATGTGGATACTGCTCG
Source organism: Candidatus Poribacteria bacterium (assembly GCA_022823085.1). Classification (GTDB taxonomy): domain Bacteria; phylum Poribacteria; class WGA-4E; order WGA-4E; family WGA-3G; genus WGA-3G. The sequence goes on along the minus strand of JAJDXV010000013.1, from coordinate 44,844 downwards.
GCAAAACTCTCAGCGCATCTTAGCCTACAAGCAGTCCGGAGTCATTCCTGAATATTCCGTGCTCAAAGACGGGAATGTCGTTGCACATTTCACAGGATCGAAATCGAAAGCCGATTTCCTCCAAGAAATTTTGGGATCGATAAACGCGCAGATAAATTAAGGGAACACTTGGGCGAAAAAAGGAAAACATAGATGTCAGACGAACTCATTCAAATCGAAACGCCTTTCGCGTTTAACGAAGAAAATCAACGTGAATTCGACGAATTGATAGAGCGATATCCGATTAAAGAGGCAGCAATGCTACCGACGCTCCATCTCGCACAACGACAGGCAGGTTATATCACACCTGCTGTCATGAAGTATGTCGCAGAGCAACTTGATGTCACCGTGATGAAGGTCAAGGATGTCGTTACGTTCTATCCGATGTTCTTTGAAGAACCGGTAGGCGAGTACGTCATTCGGGTGTGCCATACGTTGCCTTGTGCATTGCGGGATTGCAAAGTGGTACTGGAGCATCTCAAAGCAAAACTCGACACGGATATCGCCTCCGAAACGAATCTCGCGAAAGGCACAACTGCGGACGGTAAATTCACACTCATGAAGGTGGAATGCCTTGCCTCGTGCGATGTCGCCCCTGTTATCATGATCAATGACGATCTCTATAAGAATTTAACTCCTGAAAAAGTTGATGAAATTTTAGAGACGCTCACAGGGTAAAACCTAACGTGCTGAAAGTCGAACAGCCTATCGAAAGCATAGTTGGAAGAGAAAAAACGTTCATACCACAACAGTGGTCGAACTTAACCGGAAACCACCGTGAAACGAAGTGGAACGGTGACCAAATTTAATAATTAAAAATATGGTTGAAGAAAAACGAATTCTCTATGAGCATCTGGATGTGCCTGATATTAACACGTTCGATGTCTTTCGGCAATATGATGGCTACAAACGTTTTGAAAAGGCTATCGCGGAATATCAACCAGATGACATCGCCAAAATGGTGATGGATTCCGGGTTGAAAGGCAGAGGCGGTGCCGGATTTTCTACCGGTTTGAAATGGAGCTTCGTGCCAAGAGATATAAAACCGTGCTACCTCTGCTGCAACGCTGACGAAAGTGAGCCAGGAACGTTCAGTAACCGCTACGTCTTGGAAAAGAATCCACACCTATTGATTGAAGGTATCCTCATCTGTTGCTACGCAATGGGCATTGAGACGACTTATGTCTACATCCGTGGTGAATTTACGCTCGGAAAAAAGATGTTAGATGCCGCTATCAAAGAGGCTTACGAAAAAGGCTACCTCGGAAAAGATGTCTGTGGTACTGGGCTTAATATTGACATCTATACACACCCCGGAGCCGGCGCATATATCTGTGGTGAAGAGACAGGACTCATTGAATCGCTTGAAGGCAAGCGCGGACAACCTCGCAATAAACCACCGTTCCCGGCTGTTGAAGGTGTATTCAGTAAACCCACTGTCGTCCAGAATGTCGAAACGCTCTGTAACCTGCCTTTCATCGTTGGCAATGGCGTTGAATGGTACACCCAGATGGGACCGACGTATGGTGATACACGGTTTGATCCGCCGAAACCTGATCCGAACACAGGCACGAAACTCTATTGCATCAGCGGCGATGTCAACGAACCAGGTGTTTACGAGCTTGAACTCGGCTTGACATGCTCCGAACTCATTGAGGTCGCAGGCGGACTGCGCGGCGAAGAAGTGAAAGCTGTCATTCCGGGCGGGAGTTCCGCCCCGATTTTAACGCATTATGAGTTGGACACGCGACTCGATTTTACTTCACTCACACTCGCTAAATCTATGCTCGGTTCCGGTGGCATTATCGTCATGAATGAGACTCGGAATATTGTTGACTGCTTGCTGAATATCATGAAGTTCTACGCACATGAATCGTGCGGACAGTGCACGCCGTGTCGCTGGGGTACACCTTGGGTCCGAGATATTGTTCAGCGCATTGCCGATGGAGGGGGCAGACCAGACACCATCACACGCCCCAAATTCGGTGTCACTGAAAGTGGTAGATGGGGCGATACCGGTGAAACAGAAGAAATCTACGAAGACCTTGACTTGCTGGAGAGTGTCGCCAACAACATCGCAAATGTGGATACGATGACATGGAATACAATCTGCGTCTTTGGTATCGCAGTTTCCTGGCCCGCTGTGAGTTATATGCGAAAGTTCAGACCTGAATTTGAAGCCGCTATCCGAGAAGGTAAACTCGTCACGCTGCCTGTTGCAGAGGCGACAGTACCACCAGAAGAAAATTACGCGTATCAACAGCGGTTTATTCCGAAAGAGTTAGAATCGGAGTGATGGCGGGCATAATTGGCGATGGCCGAAAGGAACATCTATGATGAAAACCTTGTTTTTTACCATTGCAGGACTTTTATGCCTAAGCACTGTCACAACTGCCGAACTGAGCGTTGAAGACTTAGAGAAGATCCGGCAGATTGTTAACGAAGCCGAGGTGCGTTTAGAAAAGCGCATCACCGAAACTGAGGTGCGTTTAGAAAAGCGTATGACAGAGCAGAGCAAAAGATTAGACTTCCAAGGAACATTAATAATAACACTCATTGGCGCGCTTATAGCCTTTGTAGGTGTCCCATTAGCTTTCATCGCGTATCAGCAGAGCAGCCGCACACAGAAGACGATACTATAAAAGGACAAGCCATAGAGATTCAAGCGTTGCGCGAGAAAATTGAGTCCCTTGAAAAATTGTTAAGTTGACGTAAGCATAATTTCCTTGGTAGGAATACATTGGAGTAATTATATGGCACTCATTAAACTGAATGACCTTGAGATAGAGGTTGAAGACGGAACGAATATAGTTGAAGCTGCACGGCAGCACGGCATTGAGGTGCCTCACTACTGCTATCACCCTGGGTTGAGTCGTCCAGCAAACTGTAGGATGTGTCTCGTTGAACCTTACGAGCCCATACCAGGTGCGCCGCCAGGGACCATTGGTCCAGCCCGGCAATTAGCAACCGGCTGTACAACGACAGTCCGTTCCGCACCACCTGAAAGAAAGTTAGAAGACAAATATGATGCTATCGTTCAAACAGATAGTCCACGCGTCAAAAAGGCGCGGGAAGATATCCTCGAATTTTTGCTCGTGCATCATCCGCTCGATTGTCCCGTCTGCGATCAGGCAGGCGAATGCGACTTGCAAGACTACAGTTATCGACACGGACATGATAAGAGCCGCTACCTTGAAGTCAAGAATGTGCCACCGAAAAAAGACCTCGGGCCGGATGTCCTGCTCTACTCCACAAGATGTGTTGTTTGCACTCGCTGTATCCGATTTGCACAAGAGGTATCTGGAACCGGTGAATTAGGTTTAATTAATCGAGGCTCCCACGACGAAATCGATATTCCGAGAAGCCATGAAGGCACGCCATTGCAACTGCTGGACAACAAACTTGCAGGGAATGTCGTCGATATTTGTCCCGTCGGCGCACTCATTAGCAAGGATTTCTTGTTCAAGTCGCGTCCGTGGTTCTTAGAAAAAGCAAACAGTGTCTGCACCGGATGTAGTGTCGGTTGCAATATCACTGTAGAATATAAAGCCGATGGCATATACCGAATCAAACCGCGCTTCCACGAGGACATCAACCAACACTGGATATGCGACGACGGCCGCCTCGGTTACCACTATGTGAACAGTGAGGATCGACTCCAACTCCCGCTGAAACGCGTTGATGACGAACTCACCACCACACACTGGGCAGACGCGCTATCCGTAATTACCGAACAGTTATCCGAAGCGGAAGCTGATGACATCGTTATTATCGGCTCTGCACAAGCCACAAATGAAGACAACTACGTTTTGCAGCAGTTCGCACACGACGTACTACAGACAACACAGTTGGGACTCTTCGGACATCCGCTCGGTGAAGAACACAAGTTCCCACAATTTACAATCGAAGCAGACAAGAATCCCAACACGGCAGGCGCACGAACGATACTCGGTTCTGCAAACGGGAACGCCGTTTTAGAAGGCGACACACTCTGGAAAAAGGTCTCAGGTGCGAAAATCGTCTATCTCGTTAACGGCGGACCAGAACGACCACTCGAAGATACTGAAAAAACAGCATTAGAAAATGTGGACTTCCTCATCGTGCAAGACGTTTTGCCATCAGAGGTCACGCAACTCGCGGATGTGGTATTACCCGGAACAACTTTCGTTGAAAAAGACGGAACAATTACCAATTCAACTGGCTGGATACAACGGATTCGCAAGACGATTGACCCACCCGGTGAAGCCCGCGTCGATTGGGAAATTACCCAGCAGCTTGCCAAGCAGTTGGGCAGTGAAATGAACTATCGCTTTGCTGGCGAAATCGCAATCGCTATTGCCGAAAACGTAACAGGTTACGTAGACGCAACACATCAAAATATTGGAGATGCAGGAATTAAGTTAGCAGACAGTTAACAGTTATAAGTACACTTCGCTTTAGGTTATAAGTTAAGACGCCTTGTGCTAGTTGTTTTCTCGGTGCCCCGTGAACCGATGTTTTGAACGTTCCTTGATGAAACTCAAAGATATCGTTCGCGCATAAGCAAAACGCTATAAAACAAAATTATCTAGCACAAGTCGTAAGTTAAGAGTACTTCGTAACAATAAACCTCTTAACTTATAACTTATAACTTATAACTTATAACTTATAACTTATAACTTGAAAAAGGAAAATTAAAAGTATGGAAAATTTCCCTCTCGTTTTAGTCCTTAGTTCAATCGTCAAAATCCTTATCATTGTACATCTCTTGCTTATCGGCGTGATGATAATGATTTGGGCGGAACGCCGGGTGAGCGGATGGATGCAGGATCGATTGGGCCCCAATCGCGTAGGACCGCAAGGATTGCTCCAACCCGTCGCAGATGGGCTTAAATTCTTGTTTAAAGAGGATATTATCCCTGACCACGTGGATAAACCGCTTTACGTACTCGCACCCGCAATGCTGTTGGTCCCCGCACTTATTGTCGTTGCAGTCGTGCCGTTTGGAAGTTCTATCACACTATTTGGACATGAAATACCGCTCCAGATCGCTGACATCAACATCGGTATCCTCTATATCTTGGCGATAACATCCCTCGGTGTGTACGGCGTTGTACTGGGGGCATGGGCATCGAATAACAAGTATTCACTTTTGGGTGGTCTACGTTCATCCGCACAGATGATCAGTTATGAACTGACACTCGGATTGGGAATCATCGGTATCCTGATGTTGACGAGTTCACTCAGCCTTCGGACAATCGCCATAGAACAAGGTTCATATCCGTGGCAATGGAACTTCTTAATTCATTTCCCCGCATTTCTGGCATTTACAACAGCGATGTTCGCAGAGACGAACCGCTTACCATTTGATCTCGCTGAAGCCGAACAGGAACTCGTCGCAGGGTATCACACTGAATACAGTAGCATGAAATTCGCTATGTTCTTCATGGCGGAATATATGAACATGATTGTCGGTTCTGCCGTAACCGTGACGCTCTTCTTAGGGGGTTGGCACTTCTTCGGTTTGGAAAATGTCGGCGGCCCCGTATGGAGCGGACTTATCTCGTTCGGGATCTTCTTTGTCAAGACAGCGATCTTCCTGTTCGGGTTTATCTGGGTCCGTTGGACGCTTCCGCGCTTCCGATACGATCAATTGATGAACTTCGGTTGGAAATTCCTTTTACCTGTCGCATTGACCTCAGTCGTCGTAACCGGAATTCTATGGATAACGACAAATTCACGTCTGGTGGTGGGGATCGGTAATGCGATTTCGGCATTTATTGTTGTGTCTATCGTGGCGGGGCTGCTTGTGATGACGACACCTAAACCGGCGATACAAGAGAGCGACAGTCAGTTCGCACCGACGGCTCTTGACGCAGTAGAATAGGAGAGTGCTTAATGAACGCAGAACAAATTCTATTTATTCTCTTTGGTGCAGTCTCACTGATTGGCGCGATATCTGTAATCTCATTCAGGCATCCGATTTATAGCGCGCTTTCGCTCGTTATAACCTTTTTCGCACAAGCCGGTCTTTTCGTCCTGCTCGGCGCACATTTCGTCGCCGCTGTCCAAGTCATTGTTTACGCCGGTGCGATTATGGTCCTGTTCCTTTTTGTGATTATGCTTCTGAACCTCGGAACGCTTTCGGCGAAGGGGGCTATCGGACCAAAACTCAAAGGTTTTGCTGTCATCTTAGGCATCCTCCTCGCTATCGAAGGAATCTATATTGCTGTGAATTCCGCCAGCGACACCGCAGTCGCTGCAGCAGAATCGGCTACCGGAACTACAACGACCTATGACATCGGCAAACTCTTGTTCAATGAATACCTGCTACCTTTTGAGGTCACCTCACTCATTTTGTTAGCAGCATTGATCGGCGTTATCGTCTTGGTAAAACGCGAAAACCAAGAAGGAAACTAAATTCAGTCAGTAAAGTCAAAGTTCCAAAACCGCCTGACCGAACCGCAAGGAAAATTAAAAATATGGCATTAGAATACTATCTTGTTCTGAGTGCGCTCTTGTTTACAATCGGTGTTATCGGTGTTCTCGTCCGTCGGAACGCCATTATCATTTTTATGTGTATTGAACTGATGTTGAACGCCGCGAACCTCGCCTTTGTCGCAATCAGTCGTAACCTCGGAGAAACGAACGGACAGGTGTTCGTTTTCTTCGTAATGGCCGTCGCCGCCGCTGAAGTCGCGATCGGGCTTGCAATTATCGTCAGTGTCTTCAAACATCGGCAAACCATTAACGTGGATGAAATCAATTCGTTGAAAGGTTAAACAAAGTTGGTTATCGGTTAAAGAGGACTCTGATCTGATAAATCTACTTCACTAACCGAAAAACAAAACTGTAGTTTGAAACGAAGTGGAAAACGGATTCAAGCATGGCTCCTTGAAGTGAAAACCTATTTGATTAACCGCAAGGAAAATTAAAACATGTCAAAAGAACTCATTATTGTCCTGTTAGCTGCACCGCTCGTTGGGTTCCTGATTAACGGATTATTCGGAAAATGGCTGAAAGGAAACGAGAAACTCAGCGGAGGGATAGGCGCGTTTGCAGTCCTCGTCTCCTTCGTCTGTTCGATTATCGTTTTTCTCAGGTTGAACGGTGGTGCCGCCCCACTTGAAGCAAAACTTTATGATTGGATTATAGGCGATTTCGGCGACGACTCCTTCGCCTTCAATATCGGATTTCATGTGGACGCACTCACAGCAGTCATGCTACTTGTAATTACGGGTGTCGGTTTCCTCATCCACGTCTATTCGATCGGCTACATGCACGGCGATGAAGGCTATACACGTTATTTCGCCTACCTGAACCTATTTGTTTTTGCCATGCTGATCCTCGTTCTCGGCAACAACTATCTGATGATGTTCGTCGGATGGGAAGGTGTCGGTCTCTGCTCTTACTTACTGATCGGGTTCTGGTATGAAAAACAATCAGCGACGGATGCTGGGAAAAAGGCGTTTATTGTAAATCGTATCGGCGATTTCGGGTTCCTGCTCGGAATGTTCACCCTATTTGCAGCGTTCGGAACCCTTGATTTCACAGCTATATTTGATGCCGCCGAAGCCGATAACTTTCAGAAGATTTTCGGTGCCAGCACGCTCGTGATCGCAACGTTACTCCTTTTCGTCGGCGCGATCGGTAAATCCGCACAGATTCCACTCTACGTCTGGCTACCCGATGCCATGGAAGGTCCAACACCTGTTAGTGCTTTGATTCACGCTGCCACAATGGTAACCGCAGGCGTGTATATGATCGCGCGTTCCGCTGTGCTTTACAACATCGCACATACCGGTGAAATCGTCGCATGGATCGGTGTCTTAACGGCGTTTTTCGCCGCAACGATCGCACTCACACAGAACGACATCAAGCGTATTCTCGCCTATTCCACTGTAAGCCAACTCGGTTATATGTTCGTCGGTGTCGGTGTCGGTGCCTATGCATCTGGTATCTTCCACTTGGTAACACACGCCTTCTTTAAAGGATTGATGTTCCTCACTGCTGGCAGCGTGATGCACGCCATGGCAAACGAACTGGATATGCGGAAGATGGGCGGTTTGAAATCGAAGATGCCGATAACGCATTGGACATTCTTAGTCGGTGCACTCGCTATCGCCGGTTTTCCTTTCCTGAGCGGTTTCTGGAGCAAAGACGAAATCTTACACAGTGCTTGGGGAAGTTCACCCCTAATTTATGTGATCGGCTTAATCACAGCATTCCTGACAGCGTTCTATATGTTCCGTCTCATCTTCGTGACGTTTTACGGGGAATCTCGCGTGGAACCCGAAGTCGCCTCACATCTGCACGAATCGCCATCCGTGATGTGGGTGCCGCTTGCAATCCTCGCGATTCCTTCTGCATTAATCGGTCTGTTATTAGGCTGGGGTGGACATGACAGTTGGTTCCATCATTTCACGAAATCTGTCTTTCCAGAGGCACACCACGACGCATCCGGTAATGTGATCTTATTTATGGTGATTTCATCGGTCGTAGGTTTGGCAGGGATTGCGTTCGCATGGACACGTTATAGCAAACGCGCGCCGTCTGACGAACCGACCAGTGCAATACATAGACTCCTTGCCAATAAGTACTATATTGATGAGGCATATAACGCACTGATCGTGCAACCGATAAAAAACGGTTCCCACTTCCTCTTGTGGAAACTCGTTGATAACGGAATTATCGACGGGATTGTCAACGGTGTCGCCGCTATTGTCCGATTTATTGGCGGACTCCTGCGACGTTTCCAAACAGGAGTCGTCCAAGCATACATCGTCTCTATGGTTCTCGGAATTGTCATATTCCTTGCGTATTATCTGTTCTTCACTTAAGTTGATGGGGAGTAGATTCTCGTGCAGGGCTATTTAGCTCTCAGTTTTTCCGTCCAATTTTGGACCTTCAAGCCCGGTAGGTGCGGTTTGCAACCGGGGTCTCCACCCGTTACTGGGAAGGGGCACCGGATTTGAAAAAGAAGATTCAGAAAATTAGACAATCCGAGATGGAGGAAGAAGATGAATCAGAACACTTTTCGACCGAGAGATATACTCAACAAAGAAGTTGCTGGTATCTGCGGGGTCGCACGGATGACAGATAAAGCACGCGCTGCACATACTGGCGATATCGGGAGCTATAAATACGGGGCTGATTCCGAACAAGATACCGCGATTTTAGCCTTCCTCGGCATCTCAGCGGAAAATTTTCAGGAAGCCGCTGTGCAGATTGACCATGATGTCAAACTCGGCGCGTGGATCCTCGACAACTGTGAGCGGTCATCTGAGGAAGTTTCAAAATTCAATCGTAAGATGAAAGTTTAGTGGCAGAGCAAGGTACCTCAAGATGAGTTCTCAAAACGCCGCCGCAGGCTGTCTCAGGAAAGAGAAAACCATAGACTTTTTTGGTTCGATGGTAATAGATGGCTCTGGAAGAAACTCTTCAGACCTTAATCTATTTCTTCGGGAGAAGAATCGTGATCGGTAAATCGTACCTATTGATGAGCGTTAAAATATTCTAAGGAGGGTTCCTTGTTACTTTCAACAGTCATTTTTTTACCACTGCTCGGTGTGATAGCGATTGCGTTGCTCAGAGGACTCGGCGCGTCTGCCATCAAAGGCATCGCACTCGCCATTGGGTTGATCACCTTTGTTATCTCGTTAGGACTTTACACCGGGTTTAACGCCGACACTGCTACATTTCAACTCGGCGGGACACCGATAGAGTGGATTTCCGGCTTAGGCATAAGCTACCATATCGGCATTGACGGGATCTCATTGTGGCTGGTGTTACTGACGACTTTCTTAACACCGATCTGTATCCTCGCCGCATGGAATTCGGTCGAGAAAGGGTTGAGCGGCTTTATGATGTCGCTCCTCGCTCTTGAAACTGGGATGTTGGGGGTCTTCTGCTCTTTAGACCTGTTCCTCTTTTTCGTATTTTGGGAGTCGATGCTCATACCGATGTATTTCCTTATCGGTATTTGGGGCGGCGAACGACGGATTTACGCCACTGTAAAGTTCGTCCTCTATACAATGGCAGGCAGTGCACTGATGCTTGTCGGCATTTTAGTGCTATACTTCCAAAACGATAACAGTTTCGATCTCACAACACTCAGCGGCCCATTTGAACATTCTGACCTACTGTTCCTTGCGTTTTTCGTGGCGTTTGCTATTAAGGTACCACTCTTCCCGTTCCATACATGGCTCCCGGATGCACACGTTGAAGCACCCACTGTCGGCAGTGTTATCCTTGCAGGTGTCCTCCTTAAAATGGGAACTTATGGGATCATCCGATTCTGTCTGCCACTCTTTCCGGACGCAGCCGAAAAATTTACACCGCTGATCGTTCCACTCGCCGTCATCGGTATCATCTACGGTGCATTGGTCGCGATGGTGCAACCGGATCTGAAAAAACTTGTGGCGTACTCCAGTGTCAGTCACCTCGGTTTTGTGGTATTGGGACTCTTCTCAAAAAACCCTGCGGGGCTTCAGGGAAGTGTGTTACAAATGATTAATCACGGTTTAAGCACTGGTGCACTGTTCCTCTTGGTCGGGATGATCTACGAACGCAGGCATAGCAGGATGATCGTCGATTTCGGCGGCTTGTCAAAACGCATGCCGATCTTCGCTACGGTCTTCATGATTGTGACACTCTCATCAATCGGGCTACCCGGTCTAAACGGGTTCGTCGGTGAGTTTATGATACTCTTCGGCAGCTTCGTTCAGGGTGCTTTCTCCAAGATCTACGTCGTCTTTGCAACTGCCGGTGTAATCCTCGCAGCCGTCTACATGTTATGGATGTTCCAACGCGTAATGTTCGGAACACTCGATAAGGCAAATGAGGGGTTACCAGACCTTAACGCACGTGAAATCGTCGTCATGCTGCCGCTGCTGCTTTTCATCGTCTGGATCGGTGTTTATCCGAAACCTTTCCTGAACAAAATGGAGAAATCGGTAGATCTCGTCGTGACAAAAGTCCAGGCCGCACCTGCTATGGGACAACTGGAGAAGGGCGTGCCAGCAGGCACAAAACTCGCATTACGCAAAACAGAGCATGAACAGAGTGAAAAGGAGGCAAACACGAAATAAGTGAAGTTCAAATTCGCATCCTGTCTTATTCTATGTCTAATTCTCGCATTTACGCTAACTGTCTCGCTGGAAGTCTTCGGTGCAGATGACGCACACGGTGGTGAAGACGCACACCACGGGCACGGTGTAGATGGCGCGAAATTACCCATTTGGAGTATTATCCCGTTTGTCGGTATTCTCTTATCCATTGCTATTTTCCCACTCGTGCTGGATTCACACTTTCTCGTCCACCACGGTGGGAAGATGTCGCTGGCATGGGCGTTAATCTTCGCAGTCCCGTACCTCATCGCTTTCCAAGGCGAGGCTTTTTACGATATACTGCACATTTACCTGTTAGACTATATCCCCTTCATCATTCTTTTGTGGGGATTGTTCACAGTCGCTGGTGGAATCCTCGTCCGAGGAACGTTGCGTGGCACACCGATACTCAATACATTCCTACTACTAATCGGTACTGTGATTGCATCATGGGTCGGGACGACAGGCGCATCAATGCTCCTCATCCGTCCCTTAATCCGAGCAAACGCGTACCGAAAAAATAAGGTTCATCTAATTGTCTTTTTCATCTTTCTCGTAAGTAACATCGGCGGTTCTTTAACGCCAATAGGAGACCCACCACTATTCCTCGGCTTCCTCCGCGGCGTACCCTTCTTCTGGACAACCGCGGCACTATTTCCGCACATGCTATTTATTTCCGTTATTTTAATCGTCTTGTTCTTTGTAATAGACACACTGATGTTTAAACGGGAAGGCGGCATCGTACCAGATGACGGAACCAATGAACCCGTTCGCGTAGAGGGACTTTTCAACCTCGTTTTCTTATTCGGTATCATCGCTGCCGTTTTAATGAGTGGAACTTTCAAGTGGGGAGAAGTTAACATTCTCGGTGTTCATGTATATTGGCAAAATATCGTTCGTGAACTAATGATTGTCGCTATGGGGCTGTTATCCCTCAAATATACGCCATTTAGCGGTGAATTACGTCAGTCCAACGAATTTTCTTGGGAGCCAATTGAAGAAGTCGCAAAAGTTTTCGCTGGGATATTTATGACCATTATCCCCGCGTTGGCAATTTTGAAGGCGGGAGAAAATGGTGCACTCGCTGGTTTAATCGGTGCTATGCAACAACCGCCTCACTATTTCTGGATTACTGGTATCTTGTCCAGTTTCTTGGACAATGCACCAACGTATTTGACATTCTTCAATACCGCTCTTGGGAAATTGCATCTCACCGAAGCCGTCGTGCCGGAAATTTTGTCTGTGCCATATAATCAATTAACGGATCCGGCACATCAAGAGTTTGTTAGATTGCTGACTGCTATTTCTGTCGGGGCAGTTTTCATGGGGGCAAATACCTATATCGGTAACGCACCGAATTTCATGGTGAAAGCAATCGCGGAACAAAGCGGTATCCGTATGCCAAGCTTTTTCGGGTATATGCTCTGGTCAGTAGCAATCTTATTCCCGCTCTTTGTCGTTGTAACACTCGTGTTTCTCCGTTAGTTGCGGTGAAGTTACCAGTAACCAGTGGCCAGTACCCAGTTAAGAGGTGTGCGGATAACACAATATCTCTTTTCTGGTAACTGTTAACTGTTAACTGGTAACTGACTCAAAAAGGAAGTTAAAAAATGCCAATAGAGATTAACTGGCAATTACTGATGCCTGAACTGGTTATCGCTTTAACGTTGCTCATCGTCCTCGTCTTCGACCTTTTTGATTCGATCTCAAAAACGGTCCTCGGATGGATGACGATCGTTGGTGCCGCAATCGCTTTATGGGTTTCTATCCAGATGCACCAAGCAGGCACCGTCGGCACCCAGTTCAACGAAATGTTCAAGGTAGATAATTTCTCTCTCTTCTTCAACATGATCTTCCTCGTCTCAACAATTCTGGTTGTGTTGATTTCGATGAGTTATCTGGACAGAGGGGATAGGAAGCAGGGACCCTACTATCTACTGATTTTGCTTGCCACACTCGGCATGATGTTGATGGCTGCAGGCAATGAGTTGATTATCGTCTTCCTCGGTTTGGAACTCATGTCGCTATCGTTGTACGTGTTGGCTGGCTACTTTAGAGAAAACCCCGCTTCAAGCGAAGCCGGGATGAAATACCTATTGCTCGGCGCATTCGCGAGTGCATTCTTCCTTTACGGAATTGCACTGATCTACGGTGGGGCAGGAACAACGAGTATCCCCGCAATCGCTGAAAAAATTACAGCAGAAAGCAGCTCACCACTACTCTTAGCAGGGATGTTTCTGATGGTCGTCGGATTCGGATTTAAGGTCGCGATTGTTCCGTTCCATCAGTGGGCACCAGATGTCTACGAAGGGGCACCAACAACCATAGCAGCGTTTATATCCGCAGGTCCAAAGGCCGCTGGCTTCGCAGCGTTCCTCAGAATTTTCATGGAAGCGTTACCCAACCTCCAAACCGAATGGAGCGGTGTTCTCATCTTGTTAGCAATGCTGACAATGACAGTCGGGAATGTTATCGCAATCGCGCAGACGAACATCAAACGGATGCTCGCATATTCGAGTATCGCACATGCAGGGTACGTACTTATAGGTTTAGCAGCAGCAAATAACGACGGAATCTCCAGTGCAATGCTATACCTACTGATCTATTGTGTGATGAATATCGGCGCATTCGGGGTAGTGATATTGGCAAAAACGGAGGATGGCGAAAGCCTGATGATCTCAGATTATGCAGGACTCGGTACCCGAAAACCGTTACTCGCTATGTTTATGTCCGTAATGCTCCTATCGCTTGCAGGTTTTCCACCGACCGCGGGGTTTGTCGGAAAATTCTATATCTTCAAGGCTGCAATTGGGGCAGGACATATCTGGCTTGTTATCATCGGTGCTGTCAATACCGCAATCTCAGCGTTCTACTACCTACGTGTCGTTGTAACGATGTATATGCGGGAACCGGAAGAGGAGTTGGAGTTCAGTCCCTACGCTTCGACTTTGGTCGTCGGATTGATTATCGCAGCGGTTGGCGTGCTACTTATCGGAATTCTGCCATCGCTCATGCTCACACCCGCACAGAATTCTGTGTTTTAATAGTGATTGGTTATTCGTTATTGGGGGTCGGGTAAGAGGATTTTGGTAACAATCTCATCCCGTTTGGCATATTCCAACACGCAGTAGATTGTTACAGGGAAACCTCTTAACTTATAACCTATAACAACTTTGAGGACATTATGTCAGATGTTAGATTAGGCTTTATCGGTACAGGTGGCAACATGAACCGCCATCTACGCGAATTAACTGAGATCGGCGGCGCAAAGTTCGTCGCCTTTTGTGATATTGTTGTTGAAAAAGCAGAACGCGCTGTTACACAATATGGTGGCAAAGCTTACGCAGACTACAACCAGATGCTCGCAAGCGAAGAATTGGATGCTGTCTATATCTCGATCCCACCCTTCGCACACGGCGCACCTGAACGCGCTGTTATCAACGCTGGGCTGCCGATGTTTGTAGAAAAGCCGGTACACATGGATGCTGACGACGCAAAAGAGATCGCAGCAGAGATTGAAGACAAAGGCATCATTACTGCCACCGGGTATCAGGAACGCTACCTCGATATTATCGACAAAGCGCAGGAACTCCTCGCTTCTCGACGTGTCGGATTCTTCATGGGCTACTGGATGGGCGGCATGCCGGGTGGATGGTGGCGCGAGAAAGCGAAATCCGGCGGACAACTCATGGAGCAGACAACACACGAATTTGATATGGCGAGATACCTCTTCGGAGAAGTCAAAACCGTCTACGCCGTCGCACGCTACGATCTTATTCCAGATACCGACTACGATATTGAAGAAGCATCCGCGGTCTCCTTACAATTTGAGAGCGGTGTTTTTGGTATCATGTTCTCTGCATGCTTCACAACGAATGGTATGCGCCGTTCCGGGTTAGACATCTTCTGTGAAGACGGTTCGCTTGAGTATCATCTCCGTCGTGCCCTTGTGCTTTCTACAGCCGATGAAAAAACAACGTGGAACCCGGAGAACAATTGCACAATTGATATGGATCGGACTTTCATTGAGGCTGTTCGCACCGGAGACGGCAGTGCAATCCGATCCCCGTACGCCGATGCCGCGAAAACCGCTATTTTGTCCATCGCTGCCAACGAATCTCTGGAAACAGGGCTACCTGTACACTTAGGATAAAAGTGAGGTCCTGTAGCATAGACTGTTAGTCTGTGGCAGGTATCCAACGAAATTATGCCTTAAATGGCATAATTTGTCTTTGCTTTACATTTGGAGCGGTGCCCAGCGTGGAGCAGAAAAAAAATGGAACACCAAATTAACCTCCCCATCACCGGCATGCACTGCGAAAACTGTACAAGCACCATCACGCGGCATCTTAAAAAGATGGAGGGTATACTTGCCGCAGAAGTCAGCCTCGCCACCGAACATGCCGCGGTTACCTTCGAGACAACCACCCTTACTGAAGCTGCTATTGTCGATAAAATTCGAGACCTCGGTTTTGATGTTGTCGATGAAGATGAAGAAGATGAAGCGCGCGCTGCAGAATTCCGACGACAGAAGCTGCAATTCACTGTCGGGGTCATCTTCACGCTCCCACTTTTCCTCATCAGCATGGGTAGAGATATGAACCTGATCGGTGAGTGGGCATCTGCACACTGGGTTAACTGGCTCATGTTCGGCTTAGCACTCCCAGTGCAGGGGTATGTTGCATGGGACTATTACATCGGCGGTTTTAAGGCACTGCGCAACCGATCCGCCAATATGGATGTACTCGTCGCTATGGGTTCATCGGTCGCGTTTCTCTATAGCCTCGTCGTAACGATTGCCCTAACCGCGGGCGCGGGAGAACGCTTCGGCACACACGTCTATTTTGAGACAGCCGCAGTTATCGTTACGTTGATTAAGTTAGGAAAACTTCTCGAAGCACGCGCCAAAGGTAAGATAAACGCAGCCCTCAAGAAACTCCCGCAACTTGCCCCCAAAACAGCCTGTCGCCTAAAAAACGGCGAAGAACAACAAATCCCCATTGAGCAGGTCGGTGTAGGAGATGTCCTAATAGTTCGTCCCGGCGAAAGCATTCCAGTTGATGGCGTAGTCCGCAGCGGCAAAAGTGCCATTGACGAAAGCGTCTTCACCGGAGAAAGCCTACCTGCGGATAAGGGACCGAGCGACCCTGTGACCGCGGCCACGATGAACCAGAGTGGGATGCTCACAATCGAAGCCACGCACGTCGGTGCCGAAACAGCCCTTTCACGACTTGTCCGATTGGTATACACGACACAACAGAGCAAACCCCCTATCCAACGCGCTGCCGACGCAGTCACAAATGTGTTTGTACCTATCGTTACCGCGATTGCCGTTGTGACATTTCTCGTGTGGTGGTTCGTCATTGGCGCAGGATTCACACCGGCAATGCTCCGTCTCGTTGCAATCCTTGTTACAGCTTGTCCTTGTGCCTTGGGACTCGCCACGCCGACTGCTGTCATGATGGGAACCGGTATCGGTGCGCAGCGCGGCATCCTCTTCCGAAACGGCGAAGCACTCGAACGCGCAGGCGGATTAACCACAATCGTTCTCGATAAAACAGGCACCTTGACAGAAGGAAAACTCATACTTACCGATATTCTCACGGATCAAGATGAATCGGAACTCCTACAACTATCTGCTGCTGCAGAGCGTGGCAGTGAGCATCCCATCGGAAAAGCAGTTGTTCAAGCCGCTAAGGAACGTGGATTGGACATCGCTACACCGGATCAGTTTGAAGCCGTCACTGGGCACGGTATCACTGCACAAGTCGGTGAAAGCAGTGTCATCATCGGCAATTTATCCTTAATGCAACAACACAATATCCAGACAAGGAGATTTGAAGAAGCAGCAGAACGTTTACAGACCGAGGCGAAAACCGTCTTATGGGTCGCTGTTGATGGGCACGTTGTTGGACTTCTGGCGGTCGCCGACACGTTGAAATCGGAAGCACAAGCTGCGGTCGCGGAACTCTACGAACTTGGATGTACGGTAACAATGATGACAGGGGATAACCGCGTTACGGCTGATGCGATCGCCAAGGCTGCGCAGATTAGCGATGTCATGGCAGAACTCAAACCCGAAGATAAAGCGGCAGCCGTTAAAAAGTTACAAGCGGAAAATAGTGGACTCGTCGCGATGGTAGGCGACGGCATTAACGACACCCCCGCATTGGCACAAGCCGACATCGGCATCTCGCTCGGCACAGGCACCGATATTGCAAGGGAGACAGCACACGTGACCCTCATGCACAGCGATTTGCGTGGACTCCCCGATGCAATTCGGCTCAGCCGAACAACGATGCGTACGATTAAACAGAACCTTTTCTGGGCATTCTTCTACAATGTGCTATTGATCCCTATTGCAGCAGGCGTGCTTTATCCGTTACCATCCGTACCGATGATGTTCCGGGAACTACACCCCATGCTCGCAGCGTTTGCAATGGCATTTAGCAGCGTATCCGTCGTGCTAAATAGTCTACGGCTGCAGTGGAGAAAATCATGACTTCTAATATCACCTATGGCACAATAATTGAAGGCCCCCTATGGTCCGAACCTGTCCAAATTTTTGCTTACCAGCCACTTCCTGACGGTAGTTTTCATATCGTCGGTACCCTAACAAATTCACAACTACCTATCAACGAGGAAATCACAGCAACGGAAGCAAACAAATTGCAGGTTGTGCAGTCACAAGTAGATTTTACTGGCAAGGCACGCTGTGCTTTCCTTGCGCTTGAGGCGAAACGGTATCGATATGCTGCGCTCTACAATCCAACCCTTGCTATTAGTGTCTCTAAAGTTGATCCGCTGCCACACCAGATTGAAGCGGTATGGCAAGTTATCAAGCAACCGCGTATTCGCTTCCTTATCGCTGATGATCCGGGCGCGGGTAAAACAATTATGTCAGGGCTCATCGCGAAGGAGCTAAAACTCCGAAATCAGGTCAAACGTATCTTGATCGTTTCTCCCGGACACCTGGTCACACAGTGGACTCAAGAGATGAAGGTGAAATTTGAGGAGAACTTTACGCAAGTTACACGCGGCCTCGTTAATGCCTATCCGCATGAAAACGTATGGAATCGCGAACAACAGTTGATTACCTCTATGGATTTTGCTCGACAGGATGAAATTCGCGGTACAATCGCTAATACCCATTTCGATCTGATTATTGTTGATGAGGCACATAAGATGGCTGCCTATCAGTACGGAGACAAAACTGACAAAACAAAGCGTTACGAACTTGGTGAATGTTTATCAAACAGCACCACACATCTTCTCTTTCTCACGGCGACACCACATAGAGGAGACCCTGAAAACTTCCGACTTTTCCTTGATCTTCTTGAACCCGGCTTCTTCGCAGATGCAACCCAAATTCGAGAATCTATCAACAATCGGGACAATCCTCTCTTTATTCGACGGGTTAAGGAAGATCTAAAAGATTTTGAAGGAAGAAAACTTTTCTTACCACGGCACGTTCAGACGAAACCATTCCGCCTCGGAGCAGAATCAGAACGAGAAATGGAACTCTATAACGCGCTCTCCGAGTACATCCGTGAGCAGTACAACCGATTTTCTGAGGATTCACAGAAGCGAAACAACATCGCTTTTGCCCTGGTTATCTTGCAAAGACGACTTGCCTCCAGTACGCACGCGCTCTGCATCTCACTCCAACGCCGACAAAAACGTCTAACAGAATTACTTGAGAGTGTCACACTTCAAGTGGATACAGCACCAACCGAGCAGCAGCGCGACGAAATAGAAGATCTCAGTGAAGCCGAACGCTGGGAGCGGGAGCAGCAATGGGAAGTCCTCTCCGTTGCTGAAAACAGGGAGGAATTAGAAGATGAAATCGAGACGCTCAAACACCTTGAACGTAACGCACAACAGATTATTGATAGTGAAAAAGAAATTAAGCTACAACAACTCAAAAAAGCACTTGATGAACTAAACGGGCAACACCCAAATGAAAAGATTCTCATCTTCACTGAGTACTTTGATACGCTGGATTACTTAGCCCAGAAGGTAGAGGCGTGGGGTTTTTCTGTATCTGTCATCCATGGAAAAATGCCACACGAAAAGCGGGTAAAAACACAACAAACATTTGAAGAGGAAACGCAGATCCTCATCGCAACGGAGGCTGCAGGCGAGGGTATTAATCTCCAGTTCTGTCACTTGATGATTAACTACGACTTACCGTGGAATCCGAACCGTCTTGAGCAACGGATGGGACGAATTCATCGCTATGGACAAAAAAAAGAGGTTCATGTTATCAACCTTGTAGCGTCCGATACCCGGGAAGGGGCTGTTTTTAACCGCCTCTTTGCAAAACTTGATACCATCCGAGATGCACTCGGCAGAGATCGCGTCTATGATGTTATTGGAGAACTTTTTCCCAAGAGAAATCTTGCGCAACTCATGCTTGAAGCCGCTGCGAGTACCCGCGACCACGCCCAACTCCTTGACGAAATTGAAGCCTCTCTTGATCCAGAACAGCTTGACCTCTTTACAGATTTTAACCAAGATACACTCGTCTCACCTTTCATTAACTTGCCGCAAGTGAATGAACTCCAGCAAAAGGCACGTGAACACGGACTCATTCCCGAATACACACGTGAATTCTTCCGTAAAACCTTAGAAATTCATAATGCCCAACTTCGTCAGCGCGGAGATGAATTTTTCAGCATTCCTCGTATCCCAACCCAAATAGTACGAATGAGTCAAGACGAACAGTTCCGACAGATGTATCCAAGTGTAGTTGGAAAAAAATATGCAAAAGTGACGTTTGATAAGGCGCAAGCTTCTACAGATTCATCAATTGAGTTTATCTCTTTTGGACATCCGCTTTTTGAAGCAACCCTTCGGTACGTAGAACAAGAATACACCGAGGATCTTAAAGCTGGATCATGCTTTGAAGACCCCGATGCCAAATTCAATGGAGTTATCGCATTCTATGAAGGTGAAATTCGAGATGGAACCGATACAGTTACCGGAAAACAATTATTTTCTTTTTACCTTCCCAAAAATTCTGAGACTGTAGAACGGATCAATCCAGTACTCATCTGGGACTTCCAAGAATCGGAAGTTGATCCTACATCAGAACCGATCCAGATACAAGAACTTGAAGCAAAAGTTAGTTCAGAACTGCGTTTCCACTTGGATCAATATAAGCAAGAACTCACAGAAGAACGGAAAAGGCAGGTAGCTATCAAAAGAAGATATGGTATTGCTTCATTAGAGCAACTTATCCTTAAATTGGACGGTGAATTGCTTGAGCTTGGGACGCGATCCGAAAGCGGTGAGGATGTCAGACGCGCCACGCAGAACAAACAACAACAAAAACACCATTACGAAGGAGAAAAAGAGAAACTGGAAAAATCCTGTCGGCAAGAGGTAACACTCTCCAGAAAACCGCCTACTTTCGTCGGTGCAATTCGCGTTAGACCCGCTACTGATGGTATAGAAACGAAGCCTGCAATGCACAACCGATTGGAAATTGAACAGATTGGTATGGAGCGCGCTACTTGTTATGAAAAAGCACAAAATTGCACTGTAGAGGATGTCTCAGCAGAAAATCTCGGTTTTGATTTACGGTCAAAAACTCCAGATGGAAAAATCCGATGTATTGAAGTGAAAGCGCGCTCAGACCGCGCGCCTATCGTTCTCACTTCCAACGAATGGTTCAGAGCAAAACAACTCAAAGATGATTATTTCCTTTACGTCGTTCTCAATGCTGCAACGCAACCGGAACTCTACATTATTCAGAATCCTGCCGAACAGATAAGTGCAGTCCGGCAGGTCACAGAGGTTAGGTATCAAGTTCCACTTTCGGAGATAACGGGAAGCGGAGAACTCATTTAGTCCTTCTTTGAGAAATTGATTTGACCCTTTAAACTTAACGTGGTATAATAACCTAACGTAAATTGGCTGCGTAACAGACTAACTTTCTGTCGGAAACTAAAAAAACGGAAGCATTACCTCTGATAAATCCAATTCTAAGAAAGGAAACCCAAACAATGACTAACCCAGTAAATTATATCCCCTTCCAACGTGTGAAGGATTGGAAAGTTGGCGATAGGATCACCGTAGACGGGAATCCTGGACAAATCCGTGATATTCTCCAATTTGAGAACCCTTCAGGATCTGGAGAAGCGATTGCATCCATCGGTGTGGTGTACGACAAGGAACCCGGGGTCATTAGACTTGTCGAATTTGATTTTCATCAAGTCAGCCATGAACGCTAAAACACCTTGTGATCGATTTCAATAGACAAATTTCCACAGCTACTATAAGGATGAAGGGAAAATCACCAATGGTACGACGTTAGGTAACTCTCTCCAAGATGATGCGTAAGGAATTGAAATGGGGCAACAAAACCGAGCGATATTGACAACAGAATTGTCACAGCAAATTACTGCTTGTGCCTTTTCTAAAGACGATTTAAGAATACTTTGTGAAATACTACAAGAGTCAAGTCACGCAGCGGCAGAAGAGGAAATAGCTAATTATACACCTCTCGATCGACCTATGGAGCAAATTCTTACAGATAGAGAAATCCTAAGGTCAGGATTTGAATTACAGGTAACCGTGCGTGGAACAGATGATAAGGTGCTCTCTGGTACAATTCCAGCAGTGTTCAGTTCCCCTCGTTTTCCAGATAAGGTTAAAACACTTTACATCAACAGCGAATTGGATTTAAAAAACTCACATAATTGGTCCCCCAGGAACCGCTTTGAACTGCTGTTGGATTTCACCAAACCCGAACTTTTCAATCTATCACTGTCCCCCTCCATATCTACGCCAAATGCAAGCAACATTTTTGTTACCGGTCTAAATTCTGATTGGGTCAGCGGCGTATATCGTAAAGTCACAGATTTTATCAAAGAAAAAAGAACCCGTCGCAGGTTTTTTCATAGACATAGCGTTTATGATTTGCTTCTTCTTCTCGTAGGGATCCCATTCGCATTTTGGATGGCCTACAAGTCATCAGGATTGATAAACAGTATCTTTGGAGGATTTTCTGTATTTGTCCAAAATGGGGCCTATGTTTGTTTATTTTTCTTGATGCTAAACGTGTTCAAAATACTGTTTGACTATGCCAGATGGATTTTCCCGATTGTTGAGTACAAAAGTTTAACAGACACTGTACGAAAACACAGATACATTTTGGGAACTCTAATCATAGGAGGATTGGCCGGGGCTTTTGGAAATTCCCTTTATAATTTGTTTAAAAAAATTATTGGTTTTTTGACGCTTTAATACTGATAAACCCCCTTTAGAAACGTGTTATTAAAATAAAATTGACAATTAAGTCGTTGTCTGGTATTATATCTACAATTTTTTACATGAATGGATGAATGCATGAATAACAACAAACGTATCATTGAAGTTGCCTTCCCTGTCGAGGAGGTTAGCGAACAGGGACGCCGCGATAAATACAAACGTCAAATCACTGGCCTCCATATCTATTGGGCAAGCCGACCGCTCGGCCCCTCTCGCGCGACAACATATACGGCACTTGCCCCCCCCCCCCCACTCAACTTATGATAAGTACATCACCATTATTGATGAACTAAATTTTATCGCTGAACTCTCAAAATGGGAAAATGTCAATTCAGCAGGCTCTTATTGGGTTGGAGAAGCAAAAGAACGCATCCTAAAATCACATGGCGGCAAACCAGCAAAAGTGCTGGACCCCTTCGGCGGACGTGGTGCTATTCCGTTAGAAGCACAACGTCTCGGCTGCGAAACCTATTCCTGTGACCTCAATCCCCTGGCCGTCCTCATTCAGAAATGTACCTTAGAATACCCACAAAAATGTGGACCTCGTCTCTACAACGATGTCAAGAATTGGGGGCATAAAATCCTTGCACAATTAACAGAAGAATTATCCCCCTTCTATCCGATAGAACCTGACGAATCTGAAGTCTACGCCTATATCTGGGCACGTACCCTCCCCTGTCAAAACCTCAACTGCAACGCTATCATTCCACTGATAAAGCAATTTTGGTTGGCGAACAAAAAAGCTAAGAAGAAAAAGAAGGAGAAGAAAATAGCACTTTGTCCTTATAATACCGATGGGAATGTCTCTTGCGATGCCGATGGCCATATCATTTTTCGCATCGTTGGCACAGGGTATGATGCTATACCGGACGGTTTCGATCCTAATAATGGCACAATCACCCGCGCCATCCCCACTTGTCCGCTTTGTAAAAGCACGATCACTGCCAATCAGACGAAACAACTCTTCCAAAACGATGAAGCCGACGAAAGGTTGTTGGCTGTGGTAACACAACATTCAAAACAGAAAGGCAAACAGTACCGACTCGCTACGGATAAAGATCTGGAAATTTTCAACAAGGTACAAGAACGCCTCTCTGAAAAACGAGAACGTCTCAGAACCAAGTGGGGACTTGACCCTGTACCAGATGAGCCAACACCTAAAATAAAAGGTGCCGGAGCAGAACGCGGAATTTCTATTCACAATTACAACCTAAATACCTATGGTAAACTTTTCAATGCACGCCAGCAATTAACATTTGTCACCCTAATAGAAAAGATTCGGGAGGCACATTCGGGGATGCTTTCGCAAGGATTAGATACCGAATATGCGAAAGCCGTCTCAACTTACTTGGGCCTTTGGTTGGATCGTATTGCTGATAAAGGTTCAAACATCTGTTTATGGGGCAATACCAACGAATCTGTTGTTAAACTTTTTGGGATGGCAACGTTACCAATGGTTTGGGATTACGGGGAAGCGAACCTATTGCATATAGGGAAAACCCGATTAAACACCCTTTTAAAACCACTACTGCACCTATCCCAAATGGATAAAAATTCAACGGCTACCGTGGAACAGGCTTCCGCGCAAAATCTGCCCTATCCTGATAACACATTTGATGCAGTGCTGACAGATCCACCCTACTACGATAACGCTGCGTACGCTTATCTTTCCGATTTCTTTTATGTGTGGCTTAAAAGAAGTATCGGTGAGCATCACCCGGAACTCTTTAAGGAAACCTTGACTCCGAAAGATGGAGAGATCGTGGCTTATGGTCACCTTGAAGGTGGGTTGGAAACCGGAAAAAAAATGTTTGAAGAAGGACTAGCGAAAGCGTTTCAGGAGATGCATCGTGTACTAAAACCTAACGGTATTGCGGTGATTGTCTATGCCCACAAATCCACGGAGGGATGGGAGACTCTCATGAATGCCCTGTTGGCTTCAAATCTTGTGATTACGGCAGCATGGCCCATTGATACAGAACAAAAAGTTCGCTGGCGTAGTTATGATTCTGCAGCTCTTGCTTCTTCCATCTATATGGTCGCGCGCAAACAAGAACGACAACCCTTGGGACTCTATCACGACGTTAAAGCAGAATTAGAGACGTACCTTGAACAGAAACTCTTTACTTTATGGGAATGGGGATTCTCTGGAGCAGATCTATTCATTGCCGCCATTGGCATCGGAATTGAGGTGTTTGGCAAATACAAACAAGTAATTGACGACGATGATACCGAGATTCGTGCAGATAGGATGATAGCAGACATCCGAGAAATATTAGAGCGCTTTAATGGAGAACAAGCGGGGATAGCAGGGACAAAACTCACACGGTTCTACCTCCGTTGGCGACGGGAACACGAGGAAAAATCGGTAATCTTTAACGATGCCCGGGAACTCGCGATATCCCTCGGCATTGAACTCACAGAGGAATGGGGAGAAGGCAGTTTTATCCAGCAGAAGAAAACAGATGTGCGCGTATTAGGACCACAAGAACGAGAACAGACCGACCTCTCTAAGCGTGAAGAATTGATTGACGTTCTGCACCACGTGCTACTTCTATGGCGTTCCGGAAACCGACCCGAAATGATTCAACGACTCTCGAAAAACGGTATCGGCCTAAACGAACTGATATGGAACATCGCCCAGCAAATTAGCAAAACACTATCAACGGAAAGTCAAGAACGCCAATGGCTGGAAGGTTGGATCGCCGACCGAACCACTATCCAACGCGAAGTACAAAACCTATTGGAACAACCCGAAGAAGGAAAACTCTTCTGATTGTCAGGCTAATATTTTAGAAAAAGGATACACATGAGATTATCCGCTTTTGAAACCATTGCGAAACCGCACAGCGATATACTAAAAGGCAATTTTACAGCAGACACTTATGCTGCGAGACTTGGACAAGTCGTTCAAAATGAGGGCCCCCTTGAGTACAGAAACGCCCAGCGTTTTTTTCAGAGGACACACCAGACAAACGGATTGACATCTCTGCTAAATGGTGTAGAAGGTCGTTTGAAAGGACGCAACCGGCGAAACCAAGATCCGATCATCCAACTCCAGACCCCCTTCGGCGGTGGGAAAACACATACCCTTATCGCACTCTATCATAGAGCAAAAGAGTGGAACGCTCTCCCCGTCGTGATGGTCGGATCAGCGATGGATCCTGGACATGGCGACACCTTCTGGGCTTCTATTGAACGGCAGCTCACAGGCAACCTCCAGCATTTCACAACGCAAGTCGCCCCCGGTAGTGATAGTCTCACCGACATGTTTAATCGCACACAAAAACCGGTCCTTATCTTAATGGACGAGGTGCTTAATTACCTTGAACGCGCCGCAGGAATATCTGTACAGCAAAGCACATTAGCAGAACAAACCATAGCATTCATGCTTTCATTAACAGAAGCAGTCGCATCTAATAAGCGTATCATTTTCGTTGCGACTCTACAAGCAAGCGAAATTGCTCCTATCACAGAGAAGTTCCCTCTCTTCACCGAGCTGCTCACACGCATGAAACGCGTGGTCACGCCCGTTGAAGACACCGAAATCGCCAGTATCATTCGGAAACGGCTTTTCGCAGAGATCAATTCCAATGAAGTCAAGCGGAGCACCCAAGAATTCGCAAAATACGCCAGACAGGAGAATATCCTTCCACCCGGTATTCAAGAATCTGAATATCGCAAACAATTCGTGGAAAGTTACCCGTTCCAGCCGGAAGTCATCGATGTCCTATACAAAAGATGGGGTAGTTTCCCGAACTTCCAACGAACCCGCGGTGTTCTCAGGTTTCTCTCACGCGTCGTGCATCGGGCAAGTGGTAAAAACCGCCCCTACATCACACTCGCCGATTTTGACCTCACCGACAATGATATACGCGATGAACTCTTAGAACACATTGATGCTCCCTACCGCGGGATCATCAACAACGATATTACGGGACGCACCGCCGGGACTAAAGCTGTTGACATAATATTGGGAGGCACCTATCAACATTCGGCATTAGGCACGCGCACCGCAACTGCTATCTTCCTTTACTCTTTCACAGGCGGCATGGAGCGCGGGGCAACATTGGAGGAGATCAAACGGAGTGCCGCCGTGTTAGAACACCCTGCAGCTATCATTGATGCCGCAAAAAACCGACTCACCGAACATCTCTTTTTCCTCCGGAACGAGAACGGAAAAACCTACTTTGACACACAGCCTAACTTAAACCGGATTGTCCAAACCCGAATGGAGAACATAGACCCTGAAATCGTCAAAGCACGCGTCGCCTCACAACTCAGCAAAAGTTTCAAACAGGGTCGTGAGGCACGCCTCAAAATCCATTGCCTGCCCAAAGATAGTATGGCCGTTCCCGAGGATGAAACCCTGAAATTGATAGTTTTAGATAGACGCGATGACGCATTCTGCCAAGACCTTATAGAGAATCGAGGCGAGACACGACGTATCTATCGCAATACCCTCTTTTTTATTCTCCCTGCCTCTGGTAAAGCAACTGAACTCGAAGCAGAAACGAGAAAAGTCATCGCTTACGAAGAGATTAAAAAGGACACCTCCCTCAATTTATCAAGGAACCAAAAAAGAGAGGTAGATGACGCACTAAAGCAATCTAATAGTAGTTTAGAAAGTGCGTTAAGGCGGGATTATCGGGTAGTGCTCGTTCCGCAAAAAGATGGATTTATTGAGGAAGACCTCGGCCTTCCCGTCGTTGGTATGACAACTCCATTTGACGAAATGGTCTACGACCTGCTCTGTGTAAAGAATGTAATTGCCACAAATCTCGGGCCCCGAAACATCGCCATTGCTTATTTGCAAAATAATGACACCGTCTCAACCGTCCAGTTGCTCAACACGAGCCTCCGCACCCCAGGCGAAAAACGCGTCCAACGCCAGACGTGGATAGAAGGTATTCGCAAAGGTGTTGAAACCGAGATATTTGGAATCGGTGAGAGAATAGCTGATAGGCTCGTGCCACGCGCTTTTAACTCAGCACTACCGGAAGTCACTCTCGCTGACGCTGAAGTGATTATCCAACCGAGTCTCGTCCAAGAAAATATCACATCAGAAGAAATCTTACATAACTACTTGAAGGAAAACGAGACAATTTCAACATCTCTGCCGTTCCAATACAACCCGCAATCTGCTAACGAGCCTCGGCCACTTCGCGATGTGTGGGAAGCAGCAATACGTGAAGGTGTTCGGCAAGGCACTTTTGGAATTGGAGATAAAATCAGAGATAAAATCATTCCCCGGGCTTTCATGGAAGAACCCCCAGCAATTACGTTGAGTGATAGTGAGGTCCTTATCCAAACAGAACTTTGTACGGGCCTGATTGTTGATCCACCGAACCCGGATCCACCAGATGGTGACACTGTTAATCCGCCGAACCCGAATCCACCAGATGGCAGTGCCGATGATGGAGTTTCAAAAAAAACAATCGGCATCCGTTTTAGACTACCTCAAGGGAAAGTAAGCGATGTAGCACCATATCTCAGCCAACTGCAGTCTAATTTTCAGAACATACAATTTGAATTGAAAGCTTCTGATGGTGAAATTTCACAAAATGCTTACGAGGAACTTAAGGAAAATTTACGAGCATTAGGAATTGAGATTCAAGAGGTATAACGCTCTACTGCTGCCAATACCTGCTCCACAGTGATCCCCGCAATCACTTCACAACTCTCCGCACCGCATCCCCCCGGGTGCCGACCCGGATGGCACGGGTTACACCCCAGATTCATTCCGCTCTGCACGACTGTATGTTGCTCACCGTAGGGACCGCTCCGAAGATGGTTCGTTGAACCGAAAAGCGCGATTACCGGTGTATCCACTGCTGACGCAATATGCATCGGTCCCGTGTCATTCCCAATATATACGTCGCAGGTAGAGATTAACGCCGCGAGATGTCGTAGATTTTCCGTTTGAACAAGAATCGGCGGAACGTTCATTATATTCGCAACTTGTGCTTGGAGTTCTCGTTCATTCGGACCGGCGAAAAGCAAAATCGCTGCGTTCCGTTTCTCTACCAAAGCGTTCGCCGCACGCGCATAGTTCCCTGCGTCCCACAACTTGTATACCCAATTCCCGCCCGGATGGATACCGATTAACAACCGTTCTGATGTCCAGCCGGCTTCGGCAAGAAAACGCTGTGCAGCCGTCTGTTCATTTTCAGTCAACTCTAAACGCGGATTTGCGCCTGTTGTATCCACACCGCGCTTTTGGAGTACCTCCAGATAGCGGGTCACAGCGTGCCGATTGCTCTCCCCGCGCACCATACCCCAATGTTTTACACCGATACACCGCGCCGTAAGACTGTCCCGTAAATTCACAACAAGATCGAATTTATCACGCCGCAACGCTTTTACAAGCCGCAAACGTCCGCGCCAACCAGCGTGTTCGCCGCGGTTGTCATAGACAATAACGGCATCAATGTTGGGTTCAGTGGCGAGGAGATCGGACGCTCTCGGTCCGACGAGGAAGGTAATATGTGCATTTGGGAAGTGTCTTCGCAGCGGTTGGATAACAGCAGTGGATAGCACTGCGTCACCAATAAAAGAGAAACTAAAGACGAGAATTTTCTTCAGCATTTTTTATCAAAGGTTTTTTAATCAGAACTTACGCAAATTGAGTATAGTGAAACCGACAATTAAATGGACACTTTTCATTTAACAAAAGACGGTTCGTAGGGGCGAGGTTTCCTCGTCCGTTTTCCAAGACATATCCTATTATTTTTTCATGTCACTATAAATATCGGAAATTTAGACGCAACGCCCAAATATACGTGAGTTTGAAGTGGAGAGGGTTTAACGCTTCTCGTCTTTTAACCACACATCCATCGCTTCCCGCATTGCGTTGTCACAGAACCTGTGAACGCTCTCTATGCTACCAAAAGGGATACTATAGATTTTTAGAACGGTGTGTATTTCCTCAAGTATTTCAGAAACGGCTTTGTTTTGAAAAAGGTTTTCAAGTGTTTCACGATCTTTTTGTAATGCCTCCCACCATTCATAAAGATTGTGAAGATACTGCACGTCACTGAGCGGATCCCGTCCCTGCATGTGCATCGCGTCGCTACTGATACCTATAGGGTCAAAAATTGTTAGAGCCATCATTTCTTTCAGGGTTAAGTCAAGTGCTTCTTCGGCGATCTCAAGCCAGCACAGCCCATCGAACGCGTCATCGTCAGCAACGCCGGGGATCTCACGCTCCAAAAACTCCCATGCAACATCGGTTGTTTTTGCTTCAAGTTTTTCTAAAACTTCAATAAAGCCTTCTCTGTCGTACATTGGAATGTCAAACAAGTTTAGCATTTTTCTATCTCCTTTTTTTTTTCTCCAGGACTTACGTAATTTTGACGATATGACGCTCTGTTAGAGGGAGAACTCTAAAAAAACATAGATGTTCTCGTGGCACAACCTAACAGGTTATGCTACAAAAGAGCAGCATGCGTAAGTCCTATTATCTCAATTTCGTCGGTTTTCCGTTTTCATATCGAGCCACTGCGTCCTATTCTGCCAGTTCAGCTTTGGCATAATGCGCGGGCATCTCTTTTGATTTCTCATATTCCGCTTTTGCCTCACGAACGGTTCCGTTTCGGAGAAATTGCCGCTCTCCAGCACCCAATGCCTGTCCATGTTAAAAAGATTCAATCAGGTTAACAGCTGCAGTTAAACCATCTTCTGTTTCCATCTGTGCTCCCAAAACCTGAGCACGTGCAGTCATCGCCGGAGTTTGCAAAACCTCTTGGATACGGTTTGCCAAACGTTCAGCGGTAAGATTTCGACGATGTAGATGTCGTGGCGCAACACCTAAGTCCGATAGACGTTTCCCCCAATACGGTTGATCTGCGTGATGCGCTACGACGACAGATGGAATTTTCGCACGACACGCCGAAGCAGTCGTTCCAGCACCCCCGTGATGCACGATGCAGCACCCTTGTGGAAACAGCCACTGGTGTGGGACATATTCTGCACAGTAGATGTCCGATGATGTCTCTGGTGTGCCGAGTTGTCCCCAACCCGCTTGAATAATCGCACGCCGTTCGGTTTTTCTAACAGCCTCAATCAGGATTTCCGTCGTCTCACGTCCATTGGAACCTCCCATAGACCCAAACGTGATGATAATCGGTGGCGGGCCCGCCTCCAAGAAATCGACAAGTTCAGACGGTGGATCGTAAGCAGGTGATGCCAGATGCCAGACACCCGTGAATTTGTGATTCGGTGGGAAATCAGCAGGTGGACAAAGCGTTGGAGATGCGGCAATGAGGTTTAGATGTGGCGAATACATGCCATCTAACGCCACGGAAGACCTCGGCTCTCCGCCAATGGACGCAATAAATTGGTTAAAGAGTGTATCTATACTTGAGGCAAGACGGAGTTCCGCCAATTTCCACACGATAGCGTTGAATATACGTCCCCAATTCGGGAACGGATAGGGCGCGAAGTCTAAAGATTTAATAAAACCCGGACAATACGTCACGGTAAGCCATGGTAAACCGTTGCGAATCGCTGCTTCCTGTCCGGGAATATCCACTGAATGACAGATCGCTATATCAAACCCTTTCATAGCGGTTAAACAATCCTGATACCACTTCTCACCCCGATGGACAATCGCCTCTTCCACGATGAGTCGTAGCATCGCTGTCGGGTCGCGCTTCGGAATAATAGCATCCATTGCCGCGTGAAATTCCGCTAAATCAAAAGCGACACCTATCTCGTAGTATTCCGCGCCAACCTCAAGAATCTTATCTCTATAGAGTGTTGGTGAACAGACACGCACCTGATGTCCGCGTTCCAGTAAACGTTCTGAGAGTGCTAAAACGGGATAGACATCTCCGGTTGATCCCCAGCAGACGACGACAATTTTCATTTCACTTTCTCCGTTGTTGCATCCCAAACGGGGTCAACAGGAAGTTTTTTCGTACATTCCCATCCGATTTTACACTTATGTGCACTACACGGCCAACACGGCATATCTCGCCGTACGATAGAGGCGTTTTCACTCAGCGGATACCACGCCACATGATCTGTGGGACCGAAAATCGCCACCATCGGTACATCCAACGCCGCAGCGAGATGCATCGGACCAGAGTCATTACAGACCACCAAATCACAACAAGATAACAGCGCACCCAACTCACGAATTGTCTTTGGAGCGTAAGTGATAGCGTGAGATTGCATCGCTTCTTGAATGTTCTGCACCAATTCTGCTTCTTCGGGGCCACGTAAGAGGAGTATTGTTGCATTGTATTGTTGTGCTAATCTGTCGGCGAGGTCAGCGTACTGCTTTTCGGGCCAGCGTTTATCAAACGAACTTCCGCCTGGATGGATACCGATGAGAAATGCATCGTCACCGATACCCCATGATGTCTGCTGCGCTTTAGCGGTGGCGATCTCGTCAGCCGACATGTGGTATACCAATTTCCGTCTACTTTCGCCTTGGCAAATCAGGCGCACCAATTCCAAGTTCCTGTCAACTTCATGGGTTTCACCTTTTCGGTATTGACCGCGCCATGCATGCGTGAGGGTGGATCTAAAACGTTTCTGATACCGTCCTAACCGATACGGCGCGCCGGAGAGAAACGCAACAAGGTGTGACCACATTGCCGTCTGCATAGCGACGACAAGCTGAAACCCTTCACGGCGCAATTCATGATAGAATCGGAGTTGTGCTGCAATACCGTGGTGCTTATCCTTACGATCAAAAATGAGGATCCGATCCACGTCGGGGTTACCGATTAACACTGGTGCGTTGAGCGGACGCGCCAATACTGTTATCTCCGCCGATGGATAATTTCCCCTTAACAGCGCGATTGCCGGCGTTGAATTCAGCAAGTCGCCAATACCATCAACCCGAATCACGAGTATCTTATTGATGTGAGGAAGCATATTGTCTTGTCCGCGAGCCGCAACTTTCACGGCGGAAGTCTGACCATCGGATAGCATAGTTATGCCTTATGTAGGGAGTTAAAGTGTCGTGTATTATACCACAAACCCACAGAAATGGCAAATTCCAAGCCTCAGGTTTAACGGAAAATTATTTGCCTCAACGTTAATAGGTGTGGTATAATTATAAACATGCAGCACAGAGTGTCACCTATAACTGAAAGCAGCCAGAAGTCTTCAGCATCCCGTTTTTTTTTCGGAACGTTGGTCTTCGGTTCAATCCTTATTATTCTCACCTGTTATTGGATTATCTCGGCAGAAAACCGCGTCGTCTGGGAACTCACCGATTTCTCTATCTTTCCAACAGTTCTTTTCACTTTCTTCCTGTTGGCGGTCATCACGCCACTTCTGAAAAAGGCTTTTAAGGGTTTCGCACCGACATCCCGCGAACTCGCTATGACGTATGTCATGGTATCCGTGGCAACCGCACTCGCAGGACACGACATCGTTCGACAATTAGTACCGATGATTGCCAATGCGGGGTGGTTTGCAACACCCGAAAATGAATGGGCGGATATCTTTTTTCGATTCATGCCGACATGGCTGACGATCACTGACCGTGGTATCCTACAAGGATACTTTGAGGGCGACGATACGTTTTGGCAGCAACAATACATGGAAGCGTGGCTGTGGCCCATCGTGGCTTGGAGCGGCTTGGTCATCGTCCTCCTATTTATGATGCTTTGTGTCAATATTATCATTAGAAGGCAATGGATCGACCACGAGAAATTGAGCTACCCTTTAACGACGCTTCCTATTGAACTGCTCGGCAATACTTCCGCACTTTTTCGGAATAAACTCATCTGGCTCGGTTTCGGCATCGCATTCGGGTTAGAGATCCTGGCAGGTTTGAACTACCTCTTCCCTGTGATACCTTCCCTCAAAATCAAATATCAACTCTACTTTTCTGATCGACCGTGGAACGCAGTCGGACGGCTGCCGATCTATGTCTATCCGTTTGCAATAGGGTTTGGCTACCTCATGCCGTTGGACTTGTCGTTATCGTTTTGGTTTTTCTATCTATTTTGGGGGGCACAGCGCGTCTTTTTTAGCGCAATCGGATGGACAACCGCCATCGGTCTACAGACGGAACAACGGGGTGGTGCATGGCTCGGTATCGGTGTTCTCGCACTTATCACAAGCCGGAAACACGTTTGGGGGATACTCCGCGACGTATTCTCGTTTAAATCTAAAGACGGTTTATACAGACTCGCCGTTTTCGGGTTAATCGTCAGTATGGCGATTGTGCTGATATTCTGGTATTTCGCTGGGCTCTCGCCGTGGGTCGCACTCGGTTATTTCAGCATCTACTTGATACTATGCATCGCGATGACGCGTATGCGTGCCGAACTTGGGCCCCCAACACACGAACTGCACGGGATGCATCCCGACCGGATTATGTTATTGTTCGGTGGAACTCGTCCCTTAGGTGCACAGAACCTGACCAACACAACGCTCCTTTCATGGCTCGCCTACGGTTACCGCTGCCACCCGATGCCGCATCAGTTAGAAGCGTTTAAAATTGGTAGACATTTCCGCTTTCACGAGAATCGATTGGTTGTCGCACTTATTGTGGCATCAATCGTCGGGACAATCGTTTCGATTGTCGGACACGTCGCACTCTATTATGAATACCGGTTTGCACGGTGGGGTGTCGGTGAATTTAATCGCTTGCAAAGTTGGATTATCTCGCCACGGGCACCGAATTTTCCGGCTGTCCAACACATAGCGTTCGGTTTCCTATTCACCGGTGTACTGACGTTTTTGAAACGCCAGTTTTTGTGGTGGCCATTTTATCCCGTCGGCTACGCTGTCGGCAACGGTTGGGCAATCGGTTGGATGTGGTTCTCAATCTTTTTGGGATGGCTCTTCAAGCAATTACTTTTCACAGGAGGTGGGGTACGCGCCTACCGTCAAGCATTGCCGCTTTTCTTGGGATTCGTATTCGGTCAATTCCTTGCTGGAAGCTTCTGGAGTTTGCTCGGGGTTATATTAAACAAAAACATGTACACGCTTTTTCCATAAAGCAACTTCCAGAACAACACAACAACGAATTAGAAATCTCTGAGTGCGTCTTCTTCAGATTCAAAGACCCCTATGCTCTGCGTCAATCCGATCGTGTTGAAGATATTTCTGACTTGGGTGGACGGATGCGCAACCCTTAAAACCTGTCCTTTCTCGCGCATCTTCCAGAGCAATCTGATAATCTCACCGAAACCACTACTGGTGATGAAACTGCGGCGTTCAAAGTTAAGTAGAACTTTCTCTGCATCTTGAACCTCCGCGTCTGCATAAGCATCGCTCAATATAGGTTCAGAAGCATCCGTAAGATAACCCGTAATATCGAATATCGCGATCTTTCCTTCGTCTTGATGTCGAACAGAGATTTGAGAATTTGCCCTCACAATACCCTCCTATAAAATATAAAATAAAACCTACCGTCAATCTTAGTATTGGTTGTAATATGATCGATTAATCATTAATCCTCAGTAAAAGTTCGTTGCAGCGGTGTATGCTCTGGTTGGGAGTGGACTACGGTGCCGTCGTCAAGGTGTAACCAAGTCTCAAATTGCCGCTCGTCTTCCTGTAACTGAATTACGCGTGCCCCGCGCGGAAAGCCTTCTCTCCCATAAGTATTATAACCGGTTGCACGACCATAGCAGAGACGGATACCGTGTAAATCACCCCAGAAATCGTTGATATGTTCATGGCCCACAAATGTACCCATGACATCGCCAGCTTCATGTAGCGCAGCGAAAAAACCGGTATTGATCTGAGGCGCGCAAACATTCTCATATTTCACACCATAACAGGTATGAAAATCCCAAACCTCGTCATACTCCGGAATCGGGATGTGGAAAAAGGCAAGCGCAGGTAATTGATGCCCGGCTTCAGCAGTGAACTTGGCAGATTCTTGTAAGTACCATGCTATTTGTTCGCGTCTAATCCAGTCATAACCACCGATGTCGGTCGGTGCATAACTACCAGAGTCGATAAAATAAAGTATTGCTGCAGATGCATTCCCGTCAGAGCTCTGGATGGGTAGCGTGTAATTACCGACACCCGGTACGTCTTCGGGACCCGGTTGCAACAAAGAAAAACTGTTCTCTTGCATAACTGCCATCAACTCGTGCCGATCAGCATTGCCTTCGTCATCGTGGTTGCCGAAAACAGCTGCCCACGGCACCTCGCATGCCGCCACAGTCTCGATAACCTGTCGGAGGGAATCGGCAGCATCCTCACAACCACCACCCGACAAAATATCACCCGTCAGTACAATTAAATCTGGGGACTCAGCCTTTGCAATTTGTGTCATTAGTTTCGCTGATTGTTGATCCGGTGCTTCCCCGTTGTGCCAATGAATATCAGTAAATTGAACAATTTTGAAACACCGATCACTGCGGAATCTTAATATATTTTTCATTATCGAATTCTCTCCTTCGGGCAAAATCATAGCATAATTCCCAAAAATTGCAAGTGAATTCTTGATTTCAGAATTGTATGATGGAGAATTATAACATCAACTTATATAAATTGCCTATATTATAGAGACATCTGTGGATAAAAAGATAGAAAAATATTTCTCCCACAGAATTTCCTAAACACAATACTGGCGATGTTAGAAACCTCACCAGAAATCCGCTATGAATTGCTTCAGTAAATCGCGACACTTTTCGATATACGCTACCTTTACATTAGAATAATCTTGCTATATCCAATTTTTCGTGTTAAAATACATGCTATGCGAAATAACCGTTTATCGAACATCTATGATCGCCGCACCGTTATCCGTTCAAATGAGGTAGTGGCGGATGGCCACTATCTATTGCGCTGTGAGTGTGCCGAAATCGCTCAGCACGCACGCCCCGGTCAGTTCATTCACGTTATGGTCTCGCAAGATACGGGTATGCTATTACGTCGTCCGTTTACAATCTATACGGTAGATGGACACGAAATTACAATGCTCTATCAGATCATTGGTGAAGGAACGAAACGGTTGTCAGAAATGCCCGTAGGTGAACCACTCCACGTTTTAGGACCTCTGGGGAATACGTTCGATTTTATCACACATCCTGAACCGGCTATCCTTGTTGGTGGCGGTGCCGGTATCGCCTCACTTATGCTACTCGCTACAGCATTACGTAAAAACGGTATTGAGACGATTGGATTGGTAGGCGCGCAACGACAAGAACGGCTCTTAAGTGTGGCAGATTTAGAAGCAATCGGTATCACGGTACACATAGCCACAGATGATGGGAGCATCGGACATCACGGATATGTTACCGATACTCTCATAGACCTGCTTGAGAAAATGAATTGGCATCGTCCGACAATTTATGCATGTGGTCCACACGGCATGCTTTCTGTCGTCGCAAAAATTGCAGCCAACTATGGCGTGCCGACGCAAATTGCTATGGAGAATCGGATGGGGTGTGCAATGGGGGTCTGTCTCGGATGTGTTTGTCCTGTCCGTACGGACACCGATACTATAGAATACCAACGTGTTTGCACCGAGGGTCCAGTCTTTAATGCGACTGACATTGTGTGGGACATTTAGGAGAGGCTTGAAAAAAATAGACGCGTTTGTGTCAAATTATAACAAAATAAAAAAATAAAAAAATGAAAACTACATTTTATTCTCAATTAACAACCACCAGCCTCCAAGACAAATTGCTTTCCGATGCCTGTTGTGAAAAGATACTCACTGGGTCGGACGTGGAATTACTTCCGCTATTGGACGCTGCATATCAGGTTCGCAAAACCTACTTCCAGAACGATGTACAACTCCATATCCTCAACAATGCACAAAACGGCTATTGTCCGGAGGATTGTGGCTATTGCGCGCAAGCAAGTACCGCAACGACAGATATTGACGCATATCCCTTAAAACCTGATGCCGAAATTTTGGAGGAAGCGAAACGTGCTTACGAATCTGGCGCGTATCGCTACTGCATCGTCATGAGCGGAAGGGGTCCCTCACCCAAACGGGTTGCGCACCTTGCTGAACTCATCCACACTGTAAAAGCACACTATCCGATTGAGGTGTGTCTCTCAGCCGGGTTGATTGATTTTGAATCCGCCAAAGTCTTGAAGGCTGCCGGACTGGATAGGTTGAACCATAACCTGAATACCTCCGAAACCCACTATCCGAAGATATGTAGCACGCACACCTATCAAGACAGGATGGAGACGTTGCAAGCCGCACAAACCGTTGGACTCGCCTGTTGTTCAGGAGTCATCGTCGGGATGGGTGAAAGTACAGACGACATAGTTAAAGTTGCCAAGGCACTCCGTCAACTTGCGGTTGCATCACTGCCTGTCAATTTTTTCCTGCCGATATCCGGCACGCAGCTATCGGAGTTTGTGCCGGCAGAACGGAGTGTGCCAACGCATTTAACCCCGGATTATTGCCTCCGCGTCTTGTGTCTATTTCGGTTTCTGAACCCACGCGCAGAGATACGGGTCGCAGCAGGTAGGGAACACCACCTACGGAGCATGGAAGTCATGGCACTCTATCCGGCAAATTCAATGTTTATAGAGGGGTACCTGAATGCGGAAGGCTCAGCGGCATCGCGAACAATGGAGATGATTCGGGATGCCGGTTTCATAGTAAAAACAAATGAGGACACGACCCCACAAACCAACTTAAAAGACACAAAAAAAAGGGATGTCCTTCTCAAAGATCTGAAAGTGTTGAGACCCCGCATAGAATCCAGCACTTAATTCCAAACAATGCCTAATAACAGTCGCCGTGAAAAATTTCGTCAGTACAAATAGAATCTTTAATCCGTTGCCCTCACCATTTCAACTCTGCCGGGGAGTTTACTAAGGATCAGTTTCTCCATTTCAACTTTGTGGCTG
The DNA here is from genome assembly GCA_022823085.1 of Candidatus Poribacteria bacterium. Lineage (GTDB taxonomy): Bacteria > Poribacteria > WGA-4E > WGA-4E > WGA-3G > WGA-3G. The sequence goes on along the minus strand of JAJDXV010000013.1, from coordinate 6,634 downwards.
GCATTATCAATGTCAATACCAACAAGCTTACCTTCAGCATCATAATCAAAAAAAATACCCTCTGAGATTTCTTGGCTCTCTACACTGGGCTGCTCGGACAAATTGATATACAGTGAGTCAGTTTCTGGATAGTAGTTGAGTTTCATGGCTTGAATCTTTGATCATCATCCAATCTGCGTCAGACCACCCATATAGGGTTGCAGCACCGCGGGTATGCGGACTGTGCCATCCGGGTTCTGATACGTCTCAAGGAGTGCGATGACGACGCGCGGCAACGCTGTACCGGACGCATTAAGCGTGTGAACGAACTCCGGCTTCGCACCCGCCTCCGGACGATAACGGATATTCGCACGGCGTGCCTGGAACGCCTCGAAGTTACTACAGGAAGAAACTTCTAAAAACCGCTGTCGGGCAGGTGCCCAGACCTCAATATCGTAGCATTTCGCTGCGGAGAAACCGAGTTCCACTGTGCAATGTTGTACGACGCGGTAAGGCAAACCCAGTGCTTGTAGGACGCTCTCAGCATTCGCCAGTAGCGATTCGTGTTCAGCGTAAGAGGTCTCAGGTGTCGTAAACTTCACCATCTCCACTTTGTCGAATTGATGGATACGCTGTAAGCCACGTGTGTCCTTGCCGTAAGCACCCGCTTCGCGACGGAAACACGGCGTATAAGCGGTGTAGTAGATAGGCAAATCTTCAGCAGAGAGGATTTCACCCGCAAAAAGGTTCGTCACGGGAACCTCAGCCGTCGGAATGAGAAACAGATCGCTATCAGGGTTCTCTTCGTCCCTATCGCATCGGTACATATCCGCTTCAAATTTTGGGAGTTGTCCGGTCCCTGTCATCGTAGGACGGTTGGCGAGGAACGGCGGTGAGACTTCGGTATAACCGTGCTGCGTCGTATGCAAATCAAGCATGAACTGAATCAGCGCGCGTTCCAGCCGCGCACCTAAACCTTTGAAAAGCACAAAGTTGCTACCTGCGACCTTCGCACCGCGTTGAAAATCGACAATATCCAACTGCTCCGCGATTTCCCAGTGCGGTTTCAGTTGAAAATCAAAGCTCGGCAATTCACCCCATGTCTTGATTTCGATGTTATCGTCTTCGCTGGTACCAACAGGCGTACTCACCTCAGGCATGTTCGGAATTGTCAATAGAATAGCGTCTATCTCGGCTTTTGTATCGTTGTTTTCAGCGGTGAGTTCCTTGATTTTTTGTGAGAGTTCCCGCATCTCCGCTATGGTCTCTGACGCATCCAATTTCGCCTTTTTGCGTTCTGCGATCTGTTGCGAGACCTGATTCTGGTGTGCTTTGAGGGATTGCGTATGTGTTAGATTCTCGCGCCAGCGTGTATCCAGTGCTACTAACCTGTCCAGATCCGCTTCAGTATGCCGATCTGCTAACATCTGGCGGACATCTTCGGTGTTTTCGCGAATAAATTTAAGATCAATCACAGCGGTTCCGATCCTCCGTTTTTTTAGATTTATACGAGACTATTCATCACCATTATGAGAGACAATCTACGGCAGACTCTCCTGTAACGAAAAAACCACAGCATTGTATAGCACAATCTGTGGCTAATTCGATGTAATGAAAACGGGCCCGACGGGACTTGAACCCGCGACCTCCTGCGTGACAGGCAGGCGCGCTAAACCAACTGCGCCACGAGCCCATAAAAATTCCTAACTGGTAGGCGGGACAGGACTTGAACCTGTGACCTACAGCTTGTAAGGCTGTCGCTCTAGCCACCTGAGCTACCCGCCCATGAGATTATAGTGTGATCTCACCTCAAGGACGTTATTAAGTATACCACATAGTTTGATGTTTGTCAAGAAAAAATTGTTTTTTTTCTGAAAGTGGGTAAAATGAGAAGATAACAAAAAATTATTTTCGCGGTTCGTCGTTGCCTCGGTACGGTCGTGTCCCCCGGACAAGTACGCGCCTCGGGTTGTCTTCCCATGTAAGCTCATCTGCACTGTGATAACCGAGCGTCATACTCATCCGTGTACCGTCGGTATAATTGATGCCAGCCGAATGAATAATCATACTATCAATCGCGAGCAACCCGCCTGCTGGCATCGGTAACGGAATCGCTTGATTCGCAGCGATCTCTTGAACTGCATCACCTTTGAGATCAGCGAAAGCAGGCAGATGGTGTGAACCCGGCACAACCCGTGTGCACCCATTCTCAAGGTTAGTGTCCTCCAAATAGACGAGGACAGTCGCGATGGTCCGCGACCAGTGACGGACATCACGGTGTAGCGCAAGAGAATGACTCGTACCCGCATCTCGAAGATAGATATGATTATGTCGATTTAGCACAAATTCTATATCCGCTCCCAATAACGATTCCAGAGGATTGAGAATTTCGTCACAAGTAATCGTTTCTCGGAAAATGCCGCCGCGTTCCCATACTGCAGAAATTCGGACGATTCTGTCATCTTGCCGCACGACGGGTTCTACGGCTCCCGACATGTCCGCTAACGCTGATGCCTTCAGTGCCTCAACGTGTTCTGCGGAGAGTTGCGTCGGAAATTTAATGAAGCCGTTGTGGCGAAACAATTGGACTTCTTGCGGTGTCAGTTTCATCGTGTGCCTTCCATCCTGTTAAAGGTCAAATATAGTTTGGTAGTTTATCACAAATCACTATACGGGTCAATATTGAAGTGTCGTACGCGAAATAGAAACCAACGTTGTCTCAATTTCGCAATTTAGTAACGAAAGATTGGGATATCTCGTTTTATTTTATAATAACTAAAACAAATTGTAAAAAACACATCGTGTAAGAGGTAAAAATTATGAAAATGTGCTATTCCTGTCTGCTGATACTTTCTTTAGCAGTCGTGTCTGCGTGTATGAGCATGTCAGGTTATAAAGAGGCTTCACTGCGTCATCATGCGTATGCAACCGGCACAACACCTGCGACTGCTACGGAATGGCGCGCCCTTATTTCAGAGTTCCAAAGGGTGATTGATGCCGATCCGAAGGGAGCATCAGCAGATGATGCACAATACGCAATCGCTTCAAGTTGGCTGTGGAGTATCAAGTCAGGCAACAGTGAAGCATCGCATCGCGCGATTGAAGCATTCAAAAAACTGATTTATACTTATCCGAATTCTGAGTACGTCCCCTTCGCGTACTATTGGTTGGGGCGCTGCTACGACTATATCGGAGACGGCTATCAGGCGAGCGTCCAGTACCAAGTTGTGAAGAACCGCTACGCGGATTCCGAAATGTCTGCGTTTGCTAAGCTCGAATTAGCACGTCTATATGTCGGACAAGGAGACATCAAACGGGCAGAGACGGTCTATGAAAATCTGATCAACGCTTCAGGAAATCATGAAATCGGTGCCGCTGCATTGATAGAGTTACAGGCACTCAAAACAGAAAGAAAACCGGTTGTATCATCACCACAAAATACAACGCAAAAGCAACAAATCGTACAGAAACCGACCGAACAACGAAGGCAACAACCGCAACAGCCAAAACAGGTCCAACAACCAAAACCCTCACAACCTCCGCAGCAGCCAAGACTTGTAGGACCAACTGCAAAACCTAAACCTTTAACACCTAAATCGCTGACACGCGAATTTGGACTGACAGCCAAAACAATTGTTATTGATCCGGGACACGGCGGTAAAGACCCTGGTGCATTGGGGACAAGCGGACTACAAGAGAAAGGGATTGTCCTCAGTATTTCGGAGAAACTTCGCGAGATATTAACTGCAAAAGGTTATACCGTCCTGATGACGCGCGATACCAACCGCTTTATTCCACTCAAAAAGCGCACCGAATTCGCAACACAACATAAAGCAGACCTTTTTCTCAGTATCCATGCCAACGGCAGTGAAAGCACAAGAGCCAACGGGATCGAAACCTATTATCTGGGCATTACGAGTACAGACGATGCCGCAGAAAAAGTCGCTGCCCGCGAAAATATAGACTCCGGTTATAGTATCCAAGAACTCGATACACTATTGGAAGGCTTGATACGGCAAAGTAAAAGCGAGGACAGCAAACGCTTGGCACGATACGTACAACAGGCGCTGGTACACAGTACCGGTGCAGTTGATCGCGGTGTTAAGCACGCACGTTTTGTCGTCCTGATTGGGACAAAGGTACCTGCGATCCTCATTGAAACCGGATTTGTATCGAATCCGGTAGAAGGGAAGAAACTCGCGACCTCAGCATATCAGCGTAAAGTTGCGACTGCAATCGCGCAAGGTGTCGATAGGTTTTTGGGGAAAACAGGTAAAACGCCGTTTGTTGCAGCGCGAAGTCCAAAACTTGCCGCTACAAGCACTAAAAGGAACAGGTAATGTCTTTGAACCGACTTGCAAACAGATACCAAACACGCCGACTCACAATCGTGCTTCTCATCTTCACCACCCTCTTGTGTACCGGGGGGTTCATATATGGCGAAGCACAACAGGGGGCAAAGATCGTAATCGTTTTGCCGACGGCGGCATCAAGGGTATCGGATGGCGACATTCAATACGCTCAGTCAATGGGCAAAAGATTCAACCGACTGCTCAACAGTATCGGATTAACTGCCGACATACTTGATGAAGACGCGCTCTCTGAAGCACAACTCAAATCCCGCCGTATGGTTGTGTTCCCTTTGAATGCCCGGATTGCACCGCAAACTGAGCGTTTATTAAAGGATTTCGTGGTATCGGGCGGTAAACTTTTCGTGGCTTATAATTTACCGGATACGGTGGCATCGCTGCTCGGATTGCGTCAAACGGATTGGCTAAAACAGGAGGCACCGGGTCAGTTTGCGTCAGTTCAGTTGGATGCACCAGGGATCTCCGATATGCCAGCGTCTATCAGACAAAACTCGTGGAACATCACGGTGGCTGAACCGACGACACCACAGACAAAAATTATCGGGTATTGGCATAGTGAAAACGGAGAATCGACCGGATTGCCGGCACTTTTTCTCGGAAATGCCGGAGTCTTCTTTAGCCACGTTTTCCTCGCAGACGACACCGAACGTAAAACGCAGATGCTCGCTGCCCTTTTCGGACATCTCGTCCCAGAATTTCGCCAGACGTTTGCTAAACAGGCAATAGCGACGATGACAACCGTTGGACACACCAAAAACTTTACAGAGTTAGCGCAATTTGTCCAAAGAAGCGGTGTCCGCGAAGCGAATCAGGTGTTAAATGCCGGAGCAGGTTTGATGAAACAGGCGCGCACCGAATATGATACTGCGGATTACAATGCGGCAATAACGACAGCCCGCGCAAGTCGTGCCGAATTTTCCAAAGCCTATTTCCTATCGCACACCAGCGTCGAAACCGAAGGCCGCGCGGTATGGAATCACTCCGGACTCGGCGCATATCCGGGAGATTGGAACCGCGCCGCGAAAGAGTTAGCAGCCGCCGGTGTGAATATAATTCTCCCAAACATGGCGTGGGCAGGTGTCGCACACTATCCGAGTAAAATCTTGCCACAGAGCAAAACTTTTACACAATACGGCGATCAGATTGCACAATGCGTTCAGGCAGCACACGCACACGGTTTACAGGTCCATGTCTGGAAGATTACATGGAATTTGGAAGGCGCGCCGAAAGAATTCGTCGAAAAAATACGCGAGGAAGGACGGACCCAAGTCTCCGCAACTGGAGAAGCACTCAATTGGCTCTGCCCATCACATCCGAAAAATGTGCTTCTGGAATTGAATAGTATCCTTGAGATCGTGACAAATTACGATGTAGACGGTATCCATCTCGATTATATCCGCTATCCGGGAAGCCACGCCTGCTACTGTGAGGGCTGCCGTAAGCGATTTCTACGGACGATACGAAAACCGATCAACAAATGGCCCGCCGAGGTCTTACCGAAAACCGGTACTTATGGTCAGCAGTATACCGAATGGCGCGTCCAACAAATCACACGGTTGGTGCGCCTAATTCACAAACGTTCGCGCGAAGTTGATCCCGAAATCAAAATCTCTGCCGCTGTCTTTGGCTGGTATCCGGGATGTATCAAGAGTATCGGACAGGATTGGGTCGCATGGGCAAAATCTGGTTACCTCGATTTTGTCTGTCCGATGAATTATACTGAAGACTCTGGCTATTTTACGGAGTTGCTTACCAACCAACTCGCTCTCATGCCTAAGAATGTACCCATTTATCCCGGTATCGGCGCGACTGCCTCCAATTCGCTACTGACACCCGATGCCGTAGCCGAGCAGATTTATCTATCCCGGACCTTAGGTGCTTCAGGGTGGACGATCTTTGATTATTCTGTTGACATTTCTGAGACTGTATTACCGACACTCACCCTCGGTATTTCAAAGCACAAAGCAAAACCACCGCATTGAACCGGTTTTGTCTGTGGATGCTCCATAAGTATCAATCTGATACCAATTCCGACTGCCAATCTCTCTATGAAATTTTGCTTATAGTAAAGCCCATAATTATTTCGACGCGCGGTTGCGCGTAGGGGTTGGGGTACCCAACCCCTACAATCGGGCAATGTGGTATTATACCATTTCTAAAAGTTTGTATTGCATTAACCCTACACCGTCCACCCGGACCCGGTAGGTTCGGTTTCCTAACCGAACCGGGCATAACTGAAAGATGATGGCACTTTTAAGAGGAATCATCAATTAGATTTGGTATTA
>JAJDXV010000157.1 GCA_022823085.1 Candidatus Poribacteria bacterium | reverse complement strand
TATATATCACTTAAAATATAAATACAATTAAAACAATTCACGGAAATTTTCGCAGCATTTCGCTAGATTTCGCAGCATTTCGCACCGGACCCTGGGAAAAGGACGCGAAACCCAATAATTTTTTAAAATTGAATGCCCCTGAACTCGCGCTTTAAAGCCCTTGACTTAAAAATTATCATCCTCTTCATTTTCAAAACTCCATGCCTTTAGGCTGGAGATGTAGAAAATGTTTCACAAATTTCAGTTGACTTAATTTTGAGCTTGTGTTAGAACATATATATCTACAGGTTGGGATGTTACACTTTGGCATCCTTGCGATTGATCCCAATCAACCCTTGTAACGGGCAGTGTAGATTGTAGGTGACTCAAGCCCTACACAAAAAGGATATGAGCCATTTAAGACACAACAAAAACCTTGAAAGATAGGGTGTCGAAGCTATACATATCTAATTCTGACGCTGGACACACCAGCCGGAAGTATCGGTAGGCTCCGATAGGTTCAAGGAGTTTTCCGTAGCGAGCCACATGATCCGCTCCGCATGATGTAACATGTGTTACCCGAACTTAGATTCGGGGATCTACCCAATGAGGTAGAAAGAGGTGCTTACAAGGTAAAACTGCACCTGGCAGTTACCTTGCCCAGCCGAAAGAACCATACAGGGTGGAATCTCCCTGCTTTAGCCGGGAGAGGGGTCAATTCTCTGATAGAATACAAGAAATAAAGGAGGGATAGTTATGTACATCGCTAATATGAAGCTTTTCTATAGCATCAGAGGGTTCTCAGTTGCATTCGCGACGTTGCTCTTATTCGCGAGCCCATTTGCCGATGCAGCGGTGGATAAAAACACCGTCGCTGTCTGGCTCTTTGAGGAAGGCAACGGAAAGACCGTCAAAGACGCGTCCGGGAATGGACACGACGGAAACTTCAAAGGAAGTCCGAAGTGGGTAAAGGCAAAATTCGGAACTGGGTTGGAATTCCCCGGCGATGCCGGCGGTTATGTCGTCGTAGATTCTACCAAAAAACTGGAGTTGGAAACACTCACTATCGAACTGTGGGCTAAGGTGGAAGAAAATACCGGTAAATGGCAAGGGATAGTCTGCAAGCAACAGGCAGGATGTACCAACCGAAACTACGGTATCTGGGTCCATGTGGACAAAAGCGTTTTCCACGCGCAGATCGGCGCAAATGGCGCGTGCGCATTCAGTATAGATGGCACAAGCGACATTACCAACAACAAATGGCATCATCTCGCCTTTACTTATGATGGCAAGATGGGACGACTTTACGTTGACGGCGATTTGGAGACCGAGGCACCCAACGCGCAGTCGTTTCAGAGCAACGACCCAATTACAATCGGTGTACCGAACCTTGATAACGCAAACGGATTAAAAGGTATCATTGATGAGATACGTATCTCCAATGTCGCACGCACCGAAGATGAAATTCAGGAAGCGATGGATGTCGGCTTGGCGCAAATTCTCAGCGTTGAACCCGGTGGCAAACTCGCAACGCGCTGGGGATATATTAAACAAGTCCAATAAAAATCAGGACTTACGCATTGCCCCTTAAAATCGCCCTGATAAGGCGATTTAGGGGGTAAGATATTGCACTTTGCGTAAGCCTCGTCTGAAATAGGGAGAACAATTTGAGAAGATTAACCTTCGCGTGTTTACTGCTTTTTGGCTTCACAATATCTGTATTCGGACAAGGACTTCCAATGGCAGTACCAGAAAAGGTCGGTGTTTCCACCGAACGTCTTGAACGCATCCGACCCGTCATGCAACGGTACATTGATGACGGAAACCTACCCGGACTCCTGACAGCAGTAGCGCGACGCGGTAAAATTGTGCATTTTGGAACCATCGGCATGCAAGATGTTGAAAACGAGAAACCTCTCGAACCCGATACGATCTTCCGTATCTACTCCATGTCGAAACCTATTACCAGCATTGCTGTAATGATACTCTATGAAGAAGGACATTTTCAACTCGGCACGCCTGTTTCCAGGTTTATTCCTGAATTTGAAAACATGAAGGTCTACAACGAGGATCAGACCCAGGTCGTGGACGCAAAGAAAAAAATAACCGTCAAGCCCCTCCTCACGCATACCGCTGGGTTAACTTACGGGGGCGGTAATAAACCCATCGACGAACGCTATAGAGAAGCAAATATTTTTGAATCCGGTTCAACACTCGCTGATATGGTCAAAAAACTCGGCGAAATCCCACTCGCGCATGAACCCGGTGAAAAATGGACCTATGGTGTCTCTACCGATGTACTCGGCTACCTTGTAGAGGTCGTCTCTGGTATGCCGTTTGAAGAATTCCTTCAGACCCGCCTTTTCGGACCGATTCGCATGGTAGACACCGGATTTTCGGTGCCACCGGAGAAACGAGATAGATTGGCGGCAGCGTACGGACCCACTGACGAGAATGGACTCATACGGGTTGATAAGCCAGCACTCGCTATTGATGAATTCACCTTTTTCCCCTCCGGCGGTGGCGGACTTCTCTCAACCGCTGCAGATTACATCCGATTTTCGCAGATGCTACTCAACGGTGGTGAACTCGACGAAGTCCGTATATTGGGTAAAAAGACAGTGGAACTCATACGTTATCCGCATCATGACAATTGGTTTGGACTCGGCTTTAGTATTGTTACGCGTAAAAACCCGCCAGATACCTTAGACTCCGTTGGGAATTTCAGTTGGGCAGGTGCCGCCGCTACCGCTTTCTGGGTTGACCCTCAGGAAGAATTGATCGGTTTGGTCATGACACAACTTTTCGGTAACCGCTACCCTTTCCATCAACAATTTCAAGTCCTGACTTATCAGGCACTCACGGAATAGTGGCCTCGGTACGCAGTTTTCGGTTTTCGGTTAATACGTTGTCGCAGTTATGTTCTCTGTTACCGCCACAAGAAACCTCTTAACCGACAACTGACAGCCGAAAGGTTTTCGCAGAAAAACCGTACTGACAACCATTAAAGGAGAAAAGATTGAGAAAATTTACGTGTGTCTGCTTACTACTTTTCTGCATCACTATACTTGGATGTGGACTGACCAATACCACATCTAAGAGCAACACGCCAACAACACCAGAGAACGATGTCGAAAGTTACGGACTTCCGATCGCAACACCTGAAGAGGTCGGTGTTTCTACCAAACGTCTGAAGCGCATCCGCACACTCCTACAAGGGTACGTCAATTCAGGACAACTCCCCGGATTTCTGACCGTCGTGGCGCGACGCGGGAAAATTGTCCATTTGGCAACCATCGGTATGCGAGATGTCGAGAATAGCAAACCTGTTGAACCGGATACGATATTCCGTATCTACTCTATGTCAAAGCCGATTACGAGTGTCGCTGTTATGATGCTTTATGAAGAAGGACATTTTCAACTCGGCACGCCCGTCTCTCAGTTTATTCCCGAATTTGAGAACATGAAGGTCTACAATGAAGACCAGACCGAGATATTGGACGCAAAAAGAAAAATAACCATCAAGCATCTCCTCACGCATACCGCCGGATTCACTTATGGTTGGGGCAATAAACCTGTCGATGCACGCTATAGGGAGGCAAATATCCGTGAACCCGGATCAACTTTAGTGGATATGGTCGAAAAACTTAGCAAAATTCCGCTCGTCCACGAACCGGGTGAAAGGTGGACCTATAGTGTCTCTACCGATGTACTCGGCTACCTTGTCGAAGTCGTTTCGGGGATGCCCTTTGAAGAATTCCTCCAAACACGACTCTTTGAACCGCTCGGTATGGTAGACACAGCGTTTTCGGTGCCATCCGAGAAGGTGGACAGGTTCGCCGCACTCTATAGACCTACGAAAGAGAATAGACTTGAGCGGACACGACGACCAGCACTCGAAGTTGACGAATACACCTTTTTTCCTTCAGGCGGCGGCGGACTCGTCTCAACAGCCGCAGACTACATACGTTTTTCGCAGATGCTACTCAACGACGGCGAACTCGACGGAGTCCGTATATTGGGGAAAAAGACGGTGGAATTGATGCGCTACCCGCATCACAACAATCGGTTCGGACTCGGTTTTAGGGTTATTACAGACGAAAATCCGCCGAACATCTTGGAGTCCGTAGGCAGTTTCAGTTGGGGCGGTGCCGCTGCAACCACCTTCTGGATCGATCCACAAGAGGAATTGGTCGCTGTACTCATGACGCAACTTCTCAATAACCGATACCCGTTCCACCAGCAATTTAAAGTACTAACCTATCAGGCACTCACTGAGTAATAATAGCCATCGGAAACCATCGGCTGTTAGCAAATCAGTAAAGAGTAGGACTTACGCATGCGGCACTTTATGTACCACAAACTTCCAGCTTGTGCTGTCAGAACGCTATGTTTTCCGAGAAACCTCATTTAACAGAACAGCCTGCAGTCAAAATAGCGTAAATCCTAAGGAGATATTTAATGGAAATATATGGAGGATTGCCGCGAGCAGTCCCTGAAGATATGGGCATGTCAACCTCGCGGTTAGCGCGTATGACACCGGTCATGCAAGGCTATGTTGAAGCAGGAAAAATCCCCTGTGCATTGACAATGATCGCACGTAAAGGCAAGCTCGTCCATTTTGAAAAATTCGGTATGCAGGATATCGCCACCGCAAAACCGGTAGAATTTGACACAATCTTCCGACTCTATTCAATGACAAAACCGATTACGAGTATCGCTGTCATGATGCTTTACGAAGAAGGGCACTTTCAACTTACAACACCCGTCTCCGAATTTGTTCCCGCTTTCAAGGACATGAAGGTCTACACGAAAGATGGCAAGGATATTGTTGATGCGGAACGCGAGGTAACAATAAAACATCTGCTGACACATACCACTGGACTTATCTATGACAGCGATACAGATTACCACCCGATCGATCAGCAATATGAGGATGCCCATCTCTACGGCGGCGACCTCGCTAACATGATAGAAAAACTCGGAAGTATCCCGCTTATTCATCAACCCGGCAGCGCATGGAAGTACGGGATGTCTACCGATGTACTCGGCTACCTCGTAGAGATCGTATCAGGAATGCCGTTTGCAACGTTTTTGAAAACCCGTATTTTTGATCCGTTGGGCATGCCCGACACCGGTTTCTCCGTGCGGGTTGGAAACGCACACCGATATTCAAAGGTATATGACTATATGAAGGGCAGTGGACTTAAACAAATTGAGAAGGTTCATGCTGCAACCGGACCCCTAAGTTTTTTCCACTCTGGTGGCGGCGGACTACAATCGACCGCCGCGGATTATCTCCGGTTCTGCCAAATGGTGCTCAACGATGGCGAACTTGATGGTGTACGGCTCCTCGGACGAAAGACCGCCGAACTCATCAGGATGAGCCACGTGCCGCCCGATTGGCTGGCACCGAAAAGAACCGGTACCGGTTTTGGACTCGGATTTTCTGTTATCACAGATGTCGCTGACACAAGTAGTCTCGGTTCCGTAGGCACTTGCAGTTGGGGAGGGATGGCAAGCACCACATTTTGGATCGATCCGGTTGAAGAATTGATCGCTATTCTGATGACGCAAGTGGTTAATGTCGATTGTCCGTTCCACGCCCAATTCCGAACTTTAACCTATCAGGCACTTACTGAGTAGTGGTTATGATTAGGTTCTTAAAGTCCCCCTGATAACGCGGATTTAGGGGGTTAAATGATAATCCACATAAACCTCTTTAACTGATAACTGACAACTATCCTACAGGAGATCTTAATGACAGTATACGAAGGATTACCACGCGCAGTCCCCGAAGATGTCGGCATGTCAACTGCGCGGTTAGAACGCATTAAACCTGTCATGCAACGCTGGGTTGACGACGGGAAAATTCCGTGTGCATTAACAATGATCGCACGTAAAGGCAAGCTCGTCCATTTTGAAAAATTCGGCACACAAGATGTCGCCACTGCGAAACCCATAGAATTTGACACCATCTTCCGTATCTACTCAATGACGAAACCGATTACCAGCATCGCCGTGATGATGCTCTACGAAGAAGGATATTTTCAACTCGGCACACCGGTGTCCGAATTTATTCCCGCTTTCAAAGATATACAGGTCTACACGGAAAATGGTGAAAATATTGTTGAGGCAGAACGCGAGGTAACTGTAAAACATCTACTTACACACACTTCTGGACTTATCTACGGTGGCGATTGGGAGCACCCCATTAATGAACGGTATAATCAAGCAGACTTCTACGGCGGCGACCTCGCACACATGGCGCAAGAACTCGGAAATATTCCGCTCCTTCACCACCCAGGTGACGCATGGAATTACGGTATGTCTACCGATGTACTCGGCTACCTTGTCGAAGTCGTTTCGGGAGTACCGTTCGCGGAGTTTTTAAGAACGCGTATCTTTGCCCCATTAGGTATGCATGACACCGATTTCTCGGTACCAGAAGAAAAGTCTGATCGCTACGCAACGTTGTACGAACCTACAGAAGATGGCGGCATTCAGGTGATTCAAGAAGCACCTGTTTCCAGCGGACCGTTGAGTTTCCACCACTCTGGGGGTGCTGGACTACAATCAACCGCTGCCGATTACCTCCGATTCTGTCAAATGCTGCTCAACGATGGCGAACTTGATGGAGAACGGCTCCTCGGCAACAAAACTGTTGAACTCATCAGAATGGATCATATCGCAGACGATTGGCATCCCCTTGAGAGAACAGGATGCGGGTTCGGACTCGGATTCGCTGTCGTCACGAATGTCGCCGATACGCACAGCCTCGGCTCTTTAGGCACTTACAGTTGGGGCGGCCTCGCAAGCACCATATTTTGGATTGACCCTGTCGAAGACTTAATCGGTATCCTAATGACGCAATTGATCGGCGATTCCCCATTCCACGCCCAATTCCGGGTCCTCGCCTATCAGGCAATTATTGATTAGACATGACCTGCCTCACTGACGGCTAAAAATAATTACGCATGTTTTAGAGTAAAGTCCATAATTATTTCTGCATCCAACAGGCACCGTAGGGGTTGGGTTACCCAACCCCTATAGATGGACGCGCGAATCTCTACCGTAGGTTGCTCACATATTTTCGGGCTTCGCTATAATTAACTAAACTTTGGACAATTTTTAGAGTTTTTGTTTTTTTTTCTAAAGTTTGGACAGTTTCTATCCAAGTCAGGCGTTGTTTCCACCACATCCTCGGATTTTCTGAGTGTTACAGATACAAACGCAACTCGTAAAAAAATAAATGCCGATGTACCGATACGCAGCCCCGTAGGGGCGGTATGTTTATAGAAACTGTTTATTGCGTAAAAATTGTCCAAACTTTAGTATAATTAAAGATCGCAAGCCCGTAATGAAATGGAGGGCGGATATACGGAGTTGAACGTCGAATCCCGAATCCGCCTCACCGAACCGCAAGGAAAATTAAAAAAATGAAAATCGCAGTCGTAACAGGTGAACACGGGTTTCAAGAGAAACAGTTTGACGCAGTCTTTGAGAGTATGCAAGACCTTCAATTCGTCCGAGAAGATCTCGACGACTTTGTAGACGACCCGAACCAACAAGATTATGACACAGTGGTCTTTTACAACTTCCACCGTCCTTATCCTACCGACCCGCAAGCCAGCGCAATCCTTGGATTGGCGGAACGCGGACAAGGCATGGTCATTCTACATCACGCGATCCTCGCATTTCCAGAATGGGATGCCTATTCTGAAATATGTGGCGTTGACGATCGAGACGAATTCGGATACTATCCACGCCAAACGCTAAACGTGCAAATCGCCGATGCGACGCACCCTATTACCGAAGGACTCACAAATTGGGAGATGGGCGACGAGACCTATACCATGAAATCCGCTGACGATGATAGTGCAATTCTATTGACAGTCGACCACCCGAACAGCATGGATGTACTCGGTTGGGCGCGTGAATACGGAAAATCTCGCGTCTTCTGCCTCCAGAGCGGGCACGATGACATCACCTTTTCTAATCCGAACTTCCGGAAGGTACTACGACGCGGCATTCACTGGTGTGCCAAAACATAGCATAACGAAAAAATGATGAACCTTTTCTCTCTCCATCAATCCAAAGAAATTCGGAGACACGCGTACCGTATTGGCGCGTGTTGGCTTCTCTTACTATTTTCAACGATACTCGTCCATGCAGATAAAGGGGAAACGATGGCACAAACAGTTTATGCAGTCGCAGCAAAGACAGTTGAAGGTTTTCAAGTTTACTATATACAGCAGGATAACAAAGCGGTTGCTGAGATCGTGCCTGCACTCGGAAATAACTGCTACGCCTTCAAGGTAGCAGTTGGCGACACTTGGCTGAATTTGATAGACGCACCACCGGATCTTGCAACATTGGAAACGCGGCCGACCGCTTACGGAAACCCGATCCTGTTTCCGTTCCCGAACCGAATACGGAACGGCGCATGGCAATTTGAAGGGAAGACCTATCAGTTCGACAAAGCACCGGAATCACCAACCACAATCCACGGACTGTTGTTGAATCAACCCTATCAGGTTGAAAGTCATACTGCCGATGAAAACGGTGCCATACTAACTTGTTCACTTAACTCTCAAGATTTTCCAGAAATCACTCGCCAATACCCTTTTCCATTTAAAATTGAGATTACCTATACCCTCAAAGAGGCAGCGTTGACGATGGCGATTGCTATCAAAAATACGGGCAGTCAAAATATGCCGATGGGGTTCGGTATCCACCCCTATTTCAGTGTAGACCTCGGCACAGAGGCAGATGCATCGCAAGCAGTCATCACTGTGCCCGCTGCCAAATACTGGCAGCTTGATGAAGTCCTCGTTCCAACCGGAGAACAGCACGAGGTTACCGGAACACTTGACCTCCAAAATGGACAACCATTTTCACAACTGAAACTGGATCACGTCTTCACGGACGTTCAATTCGTTGACGGTGTGAGTCGCTGCGTCATTGAGAATCGGGATATCGGATACGGTATGGTGATGGAATCGGATGCGCAATTCAGGGAACTCGTCGTCTATACACCACCTAATAGGGACGCTATCTGCTTTGAGCCTTACACCTGCCCAACAGACGCTATCAACCTTGAAGCGCGTGGCATCCCCGCAGGTGTAATCGTGCTTGCACCTGACGAAACCTTTTCAGGAACCGTCCGCTTTATGCTAAAGTAGTACACAGACCCCGATCGGTTTCCATCCACAGGCTTCTGCCATGAAAATTATTGCACCATTGCTTTTTCTCTTATTCCTTTTAATTCTGCAACCGTGCATAGCAATCCGCGAAGGCACAGCAACTGCCGAAATCTTTATCAGACGCTACAAGCACTCTGAAGACTTCGGTAGGCTCGCACTCTGGCACGAAGCCGCCGCAGAATGTCTTAAATACATCTCTGTCCCGATGAACGAGATCGTACACGACTACTATATCCGACACGGACATAAAACATGGGCTGCGCGCTCGAAAAAAGAAGCACGCGAGATTCAGGAGAAGTATCAATACCACCGCAAGCGTGCCAAAATTGCGTGGCAGAAATCGGAGACGCCAGAACCCGTTCTAAACGCTGAGCGTGAAAACATCGCAAAATTTATCGCAATGTGGCTCCCTCGCTATCCGAATCGGTTTTATGAGTTCGGCATCTATCCGACCTTCTTTAAAAAACAACGGACGATAGCCGAGCAGAGAGGCGATTATATAAAGGTACTCCAACTTGAAGCAGATGCTGCAGCGATGTGTGCAACGCAATACGAGAAAATCCCAGTTGCCTATGGAATCAAAAGGTATGAAAAGCACCGAGATGCCTATCGCCAACATGCAGCACTGCTCGAGAATCTCGCACGGCAAAGTCTGAAAACATTACCGCCACAGGTAAATAAAGGAAAACAGATAATAGATTCCCTCGAAACTCAGACGGTTTCCGCTGCGCAAAAAGCAGACGCGATACTCCACATCGCAAAATCAGATGTACGCGTCAAAACTGCTTTAGAAGATCAGATCGGCGTTCACGCATACCCATCTTTTCAAGGATTCGCGTGGGTTGTTAGGTTCTCCAATCACAGCCAGGGAAATCTCGTAACTGCAATTATCGACGAAAAAACAACCGAAGTATTGTACGTATTTTGTAGCACAAACTTTATGAAGTTTCAGAAAATAAATCGGTAATTCTATATTTTTACCGGGCCGGTAGGTGCGGTTTCCTAACCGCACCGGACTTCCCTAAAAATTACCGAATTAAAAAATTAATCTTCATTTAGTTTGTGTGCTATATGGTGGAAACTAAAAGTTTACGCTATAATTACACTTATCTGTCGATCCATATCTGATAATATTTACTGTCCTTTTATTGAAATAAAATACCTCCTAACTGATAAATAGCGACTAAAACCATTTTTAATTGACAATCGTTTGCAACTATGAAATAATAATAGACGGTTACGTTTTTAAACCGGATTTTGGAATTATTTATATTAGAATGCTTCATTCCAAAGTGTTTTTTTTGAAGTATTAAGAGGGGCTTTATACACAGACCAGTTTTTAATGGCGATAACGATCTGGTTAAGAACGATGGTATTTTAAATTAACCGCACCCAAGTTTTCAATGAAAAAAAGGAGATCGAAAATGAACATAAGAAGAATCATAACATTCACGTTTGCATTAGCAGCAATGACTGCTTTAATTGTCGGGCTTTCCAGTTGTGAGAGGATGCCTCCAATGATGCCTGATGCACCTCCTACTGAAGAACCGCTAATACTTCCCATCGGCATGGTCGTATCTCTGACAGGAAAAGATGCTGAACCGTATGGCCTCCCGATGAAACGCGGATTTGAGTTAGCACTTGAAGAAATCAATAACGCGAATCCCGGAGGGTTGAGCTTCACATTCGGCATCAAGGATGATCAGAGTACCGAAGAAGGTGCCATTGCAGCCGTTCAGGAACTCGTTGATGAAGGCGTACCAGCCATCGTGGGAATCGCTATCTCAGATTACCTTGAAGATGCTTTTCCAATTGCACAAGCGGGTGAGGTGGTGGCCTTTAGCTCGGTCTCCTCCGCTGCAGGTTTGAGCTCGATTGGGGATTATGTCTTCCGCACCGGCCTTGCTGTGGATATAATGAACCCCAGTGGGGTCATGGCGACCCACGAGAAACTCGGCTATACGAAAGTTGCCCTGATATATGATGCGGCTGATACCTACTCGGAAAGTAGCAACGATGAATTGAAGAAAGCACTTGAGGCAAGTGACGTCGAGATTCTGACAGAGGAAACTTTCCAAACCGGAGATACCGATTTTTCTCAGCAATTGACCAATATCATGGACATGGCACCTGATGCACTCTTCGTCTCTGCGTTGTCAGTAGAGATGACGCAGGTTCTCATTCAAGCCGGTGAGCTCGGTATACCCGACACTGTTCAACTTATTGTGCCTGATTTGACTGCAAAAGAAATTCAAGCAGCAGGCGATGCCGCCGAGGGCGCGATAGCTTTTACAGGATGGACGAGTCTGTCTAATATACCCGGAAACCAAGACTTCATCGAGAAGTATCGGGCGAAATACGAAATTGAACCCGAACCGTGGGCGGCCCAGTCGTATGCCACGCTCTATATTCTCGTCAACGCCATCGCAAACGCGGAATCGGCAAGTTCCGCTGCGATCCGAGACGCACTCGCACAAACGATGGATTTCCCAACAATTTTAGGAAATTTCTCGTTTGACCCCAATGGTGAAGCAGTGTATGACCCGATTGCCCTTATGGTCAAGGACGGGGCACTTCAACTCTTTGAATAACCCGACCATTGAAGAAATATAACAAGAGCCTTGTCATCAGCTATTGCTGAGGGCAGGCTCCTCCGCTTGGTTTCCTATGTATCTTCTGTAACTTATGCTGTTAGCCTGTGTATCTGCGTAGGCTGTTAGCCTGTCCATCTATCTTCTGTCCGATATGCACTTAGCGAATAAACGACTAACACGCCGACAGCCGTTATGAAATATTTAAAAATCCTGCTCTTATGCATCTTACTTTTAAGTGCAATCCGCACAGAATCCTCTCCAGAGAATTTAGTGTTCGAGGACCTCACTTCCGAAATCACCCCCGGCGAACTGCTAATCCGTTTGACACCAGAAGCAGCAACAGAACTTGAGCAGCTACATACAAACGCCCCCATCTCCATTCTGCACGCAAAACACAATATAGAATCGCTGCACCCCTTATTTCCGTATCTCGCGCGTCCAGCGCGCAATCCGAATCTCAAGCGTATCTACCTGTTACGATTTGCCCCCGAGGCACCACTTGAAGCACTCAAGATCGCATACCAACAAAATCCGCTCGTTGAAGCTGTCGAGTACAACTACCTCCGTCCTACACTTGCAGATACAGTCGTTCCGAACGATCCAAAATACTCGGAACAGTGGAACCTACCACTCATGCGGTTGCCACAAGCGTGGGCAATCGAAAAAGGCAACCGGAACGTCGTAATCGCTATCATCGACTCCGGCATCGATTACAAGCATGAAGATTTGGCACCAAAAACATGGATAAACCCCGACGAAATCCCAGAAAATGGACTCGACGACGATGGAAACGGCTATATTGACGATATCTACGGTTGGGATTTTACCGACGCACCGAACCTACAGGCAGAAGGCGATTATCTCGAAGGCGATAACGAACCGATTGATGAAAGCGGACACGGCACACACGTCGCGGGGATCGCCGGCGCATTGCCAAATAACGGCATCGGCATTGCAGGGGTCGCGTGGGAGTGTCCCCTCATGGCCATACGTGCCGGACTCTCGCTCGGCGGAAGCTCCCGAATGCAAGACGATGACTCCGCATCCGCTATCGTCTATGCCGCTGACAACGGCGCAAGCATCATCAACATGAGTTGGGGCAGCGAACGACGCTCCTTCGTTATTCAAGACGCAATTGATTACGCATACTCGCGGGGCGTGGTGTTAGTCGCTGCTGCCGGCAACTCCCAAAAACCGGAGGCAATCTTTCCCGCTGCCTACCGAAAAGTTATCGCTGTCGCATCTACCGAGCAGAACCAGCAGCGGTTCTATCAGTCCAACTTCGGTGCCTCTATAGACATCGGAGCCCCAGGCAACGTGATTCTCAGCACGCAAATTAATAACCAGTATCGCCGACTCACCGGGACCTCTATGGCATCGCCTCACGTCGCCGGTGTCGCAGCACTCCTACTCGCAAAGCGACCAACACTAACACATCAAGAAATACGGCACATCCTGATTAACACCACCGATCCAGTCTATCGAGAGGACAGTGAGGAATTGGACGAAAGGTTCGTCGGGGCAGGCACTATCAATGCCGAACGCGCCCTACTCGCAAGCGGAGTCCTACAAGCACGTATCCTCGAACCTGAAACCAACAGCGGCGGTTCGGATACCATTACAATCGTCGGCACCGCAGGCGGCTATAAATTTCAATCTTGGCACCTCAGCTACGGGCAATCGACAGTACCCACCGAATGGACACCCTTCACGCAACCCGCCACCGCACAAAAAATCGGCGAAACCTTGGCGGTTTGGGATACCGCAACCGTACCAGAGGATATTTATACCGTCCGATTAACGGTAACAGCCACCGATGGACAACAGACGCACGACCAAGTCGTTCTGAGTGTAGACCGCACCCCACCTCAAATTATTTCTCTCACCGCAACGGAAACGCTTTATGGTGAACGAAGTCTGACAATTTTTACATGGGCGACAGACGATGTCACGCAAAATACGCTCTATTATCGCCGCAAAGGTAGCCTTGCCCCCTTCGCACCTATTACCACGACAGACCTCGGCACAGAACATTCACTCTCTTTGGGTTTCGATATCGGAACTTACCAATTTTTCGTTGAATCCGAGAATATGACGCACCTTAAGACAAGGGAAAACAACGGCGGCACCTATTATACCGTTGATGTTAACGCCGGCTACATTTCACCGAGCGGATTCACTGAGAAATCTCTTAATATCCCGCCACTCCACATCGCAAGTGTAACAACCGACTTTGATAGCGATGGTCAAACTGAAATCGTCGGAAGTCCGCTCCCCGAGGATACCCTTGACACCGAACTACAGGCAGCAATCTTTGCCATCTATGAACGCCTACCCAGTGGTAGATATGAACTCGCACATACCGTTGAAAGTGTTGAGAAGCTCTCTAACCTCGAAGAGTTTATTACGTGGTCAGTAGACGACACGGACGGCGACGCTCTACTCGAAATACTCGCAACTGACGATTCACGAACCTTTCTCATTGAAAGTAGCACGCCGCGAGGCTACCCAGACCGAATCATCTGGGAGACACCTTTCCTCTCTGGAGGCACCATCGCTGACCTGAATCGGGACGGACAAAAAGAAATTATCGGCGCAGATAACAACAACGATCGACTCCTTGTTTTTGGATACGACAACGCCACGAATACGCATATTGAAAAAGCCGTTTTAGTCAATGAGACCGCCGGTTCTAACGTATTCGCACAACGTTTCGCTATTGCTGATTTCGATAACGATGGCAACACAGAATTGGTGGCAGGCGATAGTGAAGGCGAAATCTTTATTTATCAGCCTACGCCGTTCGGTGATACCTTCGAGTTGGAGTGGCAAACACAACTCCCGCTCAGGAATATTACCCAACTCGCTTCAGGCGATCTCACCGGCGACGGCACCCCAGAGTTTGTCGTTGGCGGCTTACTTTCACTACCGGATAACCCTTCCGGGCCCCTGCTCTGGAAATTCCTTGTCTTTACGCATACACCCCACGGCTACGCCTTGGTGTCAGAGCAGACACGCGATGCCACGCTCGCAATCGCACCGCACCGACGCAATGCTAACAGTATCGCTATCGCAGATGTAGATCGCGATGGCATCAACAATCTGATTATTGCTGCATATCCTAACCTCTATGTCACAGCGTGGGACGGAACAGCATTGAGACCGCTGTGGCACCGAAGGATACATCCAACACCCGCGCTCTTCACGACTCAACGCAACCAAAATGGGTTTGAGGAATTTTACGTAAACCTTGAAGACGGTGTTTTCCGTTTAGCGTCGATTCTCGCAACGGATCCCGACGGCGTTGACCTCCTCACGCCCTGGAATGTGGAAGCCAGACCATTAACGGAGAAAGCCGTACAGGTCACCTGGGACGCTCAGCAGAACGACGAAACAACTGCAGGACAATCGGGATTAACGTATCTATTTACTGTTTATCGGGCGCAAGGGGTCAAGGAGGAGGCACCTGCGGATGCGACATTTGAGAAAGTCGCGGAAAACCTTACTGTCACGAGATTCTTGGATAGGCGCGTAACAAAGGATAATACCTACTGGTACACCGTCACGGTGAAGGGAACTAACGGAAACGAAACACAGCGCACTGAACCCGTTGCCGCAACGCCCCGGGAACCGCCGCAACTCATTCACGCAACCTATCATCAACCCGGACAAGAAGATAACACAACGCAACTCGGATTTCAAACGGACACACAACGAAATCCAGTCTCAAGGAATGTTTGGGTGATTGTTACTTATGACCGACGAATGAACCTCGGCATCGCCGACGAGAGTCGATACATCCTGCGCGAAGTGCAACGGATTGACGGCATAAATCCGGTGTCTGCCATACGAGACCGCATGGGAAGACGCGCACTGCTCGCTTTTGATGCCGAGCGTGTCATTGAACGTTTCGGACAACCCCTTACGGCTACAACAGCCCCGTATGAGATTAGCGTCTCCAATGTGTCGGATATTGATGAAAACCTGATACGCGCCGCAACACAACCGCTTGAGATACCAGAGGGGATTACAGAACCGATGGTGTCAGATTTGATGCAAGCCCGCGTCTATCCAAATCCAGTACGTCCCAATGTCGCAGATAAAGGAGCTATCACCTTTGACAGACTCCCTGTCGGCACACACATCCGACTCTTTACACCAAACGGTGAACTACTTGAAACCTTAAATATAACCGAACAGGACCGAAATCGTAAACAGTGGTGGCTCACAAGCGATAACACCGCAGATGTATCCACCGGTATCTATATCTACGTGCTTGAATTTGGTGAAGAAAAAAAAGTGGGCAAAATCGCAGTGATTAAGTAGTTTAGGGCTTACGCCTGATGCGCTTTTGTACCACAATCTGTTAGATTGTGTTCCCAGAACGCCTGATGCGCTTTTGTACCACAATCTGTTAGATTGTGTTCCCAGAACGCCTGATGCGCTTTTGTACCACAATCTGTTAGATTGTGTTCCCAGAACGCTATGTGTTCAGAAAACTTTCATCTAACAGAACCGCTAACCCATGAACGATTATATTATTATTGCAAACCCAATCTCCGGCAAGGGACATGCAAAAAATGTTGCAGAACAGGCACACGCCGCCCTTACCGAATCCGGAAAACAGGGACAACTCCTGTTAACCGCCGCATCCGGCGATGCGAAGCGTTTCGCAGAAGAAGCCGTCTCTGACGGAACGCGGTTCATAATCGCATGCGGCGGTGATGGCACACTCCACGAAGTCGTCAACGGCATCGCCACAGCACCAGATGTGACACTTGGTGTCCTACCGTGCGGACGCGGCAACGATTTCGCCGCCGCAGTCGGCGTACCCCTAAAACCCGAAGCCGCAATCGCAACACTCCTATCCGGCACGCCTATCCGTGTAGATTTAGGATGTTGCTATAATAGCAATCAACCGTCAGCCGCCAGCAATCAGGAAGAGACTGGAACGGAAGAGGGGAAGGATGGAGAAGCGGCTCCCCAGCCTTCCAGCCTTCCAGCCTTCCAGCCAAGTACTGATAACCAACAACCAACAACTAACAACTATTTTACCACCATCGCAACCTGTGGTTACGATACTGAAGTCAGCCGACGTGCTGCCAAAGGCACACCCCTGTTTGCCGGAACCGCCTCTTACGCCTACGCAGCCGTAGAAACGTTGTTCTACTATGACCCACCCTCTGTCCATCTTGAAGGCGATTTTGGCACCTATGAGGGACCCCTTCTGCTCGCAGCAACCGGTATCACAAGTCGCTACGGTGGCGGATTCAAAATCGTTCCAGACGCACGCATCAATGACGGACTTTTCGATGTCTGTATCATCCGTCCAGTCTCTTCCGTGACAGTACTCCGGCTCTTAGTCACACTCTTTTGGGGCGGACATGTCAAGCATCCCGCCGTCTCCATCCACCAGACCCAGACTTTAAAAATCGAAACCGATACACCGATGCTCCTCTATGCTGATGGCGAACCGATGTGCGAAACACCCGCCACAATTGAGATCATCAAAGATGGATTAACCGTGATGGCACCACGGACACAGTAAAAGAACTTGCCCATCATTAGTAGGGTTGTAACCCCGATACACGCAACGCCTCAAAAATTTGACACAGGTATACTTTTTATCAATCCTCTTCATTTTCAAAACTCCATGCCTTTAGGAAACCGGAGATGTAGAAAATGCGTTTTTTGTTGAGATAAAAGTTGTTTTCTGGTATACTATATGTATCTGCTGGTAGAGAAGTGCAACTTGGGCTTCCCGCCCTTGTTCTCTACCAATCCTTGCATAGGGTAATCTTTTCAACCTTTATTGTTATTTTGGAATGAGTATGTCGTCTATTTATGAATTAATTCCAGATCATGAGCTCTTGCTCAGTCTTGAACCTGAAGAATTAGCAGGAGTTGTTTTGGAGTACCTCCATTCCCTTCCGGAATCAGATAGTCAACTCAGTTTCCAGAATTTTAGCGCATCACATACAGTGGCAGAATACCCGAGCGAGCATCAAAAGGAGATTACTAAAGCACTCAGGGAAGCATGGATGTGGCTCCAAAACCAAGGATTCATTATACCTACCCCAGGATTTTATCCGGAGATGGTTTCTATTACAAGGCAAGGCCTGCGCGTGAGAAATGCTACTGATTTGGAAGCCTATCGTCGAGCAAATCTATTGCCTAAACAACTCCTTCATCCGGCAATAGCTACAGAAGTCTGGCTTTCTTTTTCACGAGGTAACTATGAGTCTGCTGTACTTCTAGCCTTTAAGGAGGTGGAGGTAGCCGTTCGTGAAACCGGTGGTTATTCCCCAGTAAATTATGGAGTCCGCTTAATGCGACAGGCATTTGATTCTGAAAACGGAACACTAACAGATGCCAATCAACCGAAGTCCGAAAGAGAAGCTACAGCTCACTTGTTTGCAGGATCAATTGGACTTTACAAAAACCCGCATAGTCATCGAAACATTCCAATCACTGCGGAAGAGGCAGCAGAATTGATAATTTTTGCCAGTCATCTATTGAGAATTGTTGATTCTCGGGTACTCGTGCCAACTGAACTCTAATGGAATAAGTCTCAAATTATTTTTTCGCTATTATCAAGCGGCAATTAGGAGCGTTTAAAAATGCCACAACATATTTACGAACTCCCTTTCGTGGAAAGGCACCAAAAAACGATACCTCAATTAAGGGGCGATAACTCTACGGCTGCTGATATTCAGAATGAGGCTTGTGAGTTCGCACTCTTACGGACGACAAAGCGGATACAGTATTTCGTTCGAGTACAAGAGGTTTACGCAACTTCTTCTGAAATCTCTCTCACATTTCTACCAGAATCTCTCGAAGAAGTTGACTTTTTAAACGCATTAAAAGAGTGGAAAGGTGCCGATATCGCTCTTGCGTACCGTGACCAGGCTGCATGGGTTGTTCCACTGTCGGTTGCTGAAACTTCGTCTGGATGGAAAATTCTGCTGGCGAAGAGTACGGAACAAGGCAAACATCACGAGACTAGATTCGGTGAATTAACAGGAGACCAGCTCGCCGAACTACGAGCCAAGCGGATCCTGCTGAATCAAAAACTCGGCGTTGCCAGTCCCTGGTTGTTTGAGTATCGAGTGCGGAACGGAGTCTCACAAGAATATAAAAATGGACTCGTGGTTCACGAATCCCCCATTCCCCAACTTTACCTGGCTTTTCAAGAAACACCAGAACAGTTCATGAAATTTGCCCGTCTGGTTTCCGTGCTTTTCCTGAAATTGACACACACAGTTGCAGAAATTCTCCAATTAAAGTTGGAACTGCAAGAATCAGCGGAATTCTCCGGGCACTCTAATAGCGAAAACCATCGGCATCCGCGCTATCAAAAGATGCAAAAAGGCCCTGCGTTAAAGGTTCGCTTCAAAGGACAACGGCACCAGTATTTTCCAATCAGAGACGCTACCATTCTTGAATTTGAAGGAATTTGTCCTCTTATTGATGAACACAAACCTGAAAATGACTCCGAACCATCGGGGCGTTAAGAATCCTCAGGATACATCCCGTCTATCACATCGCCATACTTTTCAATAATAACGTTCCGCTTCAACTTCAGCGTAGGGGTCATCTCATCATCTTCCTGCGAGAATTCCTTTTCAAGTAGTGTAAACCGGCGTACCTGTTCAAAGTCTGCGAAATCCGTTAAGCGACTCCGAATCTCACTTTGGATATGCTGTTGCACCTCGCGCGTCTGAAGCATCGCCGAAAGATCATCCGTGTCAATGCTGTTGTCCGCTGCCCACGCCTTCAGCGCATCAAAATTCGGGACAATCAACGCCGCAAGATTTTTCCGTTCACTACCTATCACCATAATCTGGCTGATGAACGGACTCTGCACCAACGCACTCTCGATCGGTTGCGGCGCAACGTTCTTACCGTTAGAAAGCACAATGATATTCTTTTTCCGATCAGTGATCTTAACAAACCCATCTTCGTCAATAATACCGATGTCGCCTGTGTGGAACCAACCCTCCGCATCAATAACCTCTGCTGTTGCGGATGCGTTGTTAAAATAACCTTTCATAACATGCGGACCGCGAGTGAGAATTTCTCCATCTTCAGCGATCTGTACCTCTACACCAGGGACAGAAGCACCGACGGTCCCGAACTTCCATTTCTCCGGATGGTTCATGCTAATAACAGGCGAGGTCTCCGTTAATCCATAACCTTCTAAAATCAAAATCCCCGCTGCATGGAAAAACTCGGCGATGGATTGTGGTAACGCTGCGCCACCTGAAACAAAAAAGCGCAGCCGTCCACCCGTCGCTGCCTTCAACCTCGCGAAAACGAGTTTATCGGCGATACCTTGCTGCAATTGCAAAATCGCAGACGGTTTTTTGCCCTGTTGAATTGCCGAACTCACTGCTGAACCGACGGAAACACCCCAGTGGAAAATCTTCTGTCTGAGAGGTGAACCCTCTTCGACTGCACGGAGAATTCTCTCGTGCATCGTCTCGTAAAGACGCGGAACACTGAGCATCACCGTCGGGGCAACATCTTTCATATTCTGCGCCACCGTAAATGTACTCTCCGCATAAGCAATCTTTGCACCAGAGAACAGCGGCACGTAATGCCCACCGAGCCGTTCAAAAACGTGTGAAAGTGGTAGAAATGACAGCAAGACATCTGTTTCACTGACATCAATAAGCGATTTGCACGCTTGTAGATTAGAAATAAAATTCGCATGCGTCAGCATGACACCCTTCGGGTTACCGGTTGTGCCTGACGTGTAAATAATCGTCGCAACCGCATCTTCTTGCGAATCACTCTCAACTTCTTCTCCTGCCATTTCACAGGCTGCCGTGAATTGGATAACACCCGCTTGTGTTTCACCTTCGATAGCATCGAAAATAATTACCTGTTCAAGTGTTGGCACCTCATCTCGAATTGAAGTTACCTTCTCCAACTGTTTTTCTGTGGACACACAGATAATTTTTGCACCCGAATCTTTCAGGATATAACCGACCTGTGCCGCGGTCAATGTTGAGAACATCGGAACATTCACCGCACCTGCTTTGAGGATACCAAAATCCGAGATTGCCCATTCCGGACGATTCTCAGATAGAATTGCGATCCGATCACCCTTTTGCACGCCAAGCGCATTGAGTCCTTTACTAAAGGCAGCCACCGAAGCACCGAATTCGGCATAAGAAATATCTTCATAAGTACCACCTCTCGGTTTGTGTGCCAAAGCAGGTTTATTCCCGTATTGTTGAACCGCGTCTTCAAACATAGATATTAGCGTCATATTGATCACCTCTCCTGCTGTTATTTGCGAAAATATTAACATACACAGCGATGCAAGTCAAGTTAATCATTTTCCCCCAGACCGGTAGGTTCGGTTTCCCAACCGAACCGGATACGACGCGGAAACCTTGAAGATTTCAAAACCCTCTTCAGTCGCGTAGCGACGGTATCTGTGTAGAACTGCGTTTGCCCCAATTCTTTAGCCCTGTAGGGGCGGCATCTATAGAAACGCTCCCACGAAATACCATGAAAAATCCGTAAATTGACACCAATGGTGCGATAAATCGCCCTACGACAAGCCTCCCCGTTCGTAGTATGGCAATTGATTGCCGGTTCTTTACTCATGAACGTGCGATAACAAGCCTCCCCGTTCGTAGTAGTGCGATTCATCGCACGTTCTTATATTAAGGTAAAGTACAACGCAGATTTTTGCGTACAAAAAAAATTAAAGTGCCTTAATCCCAAAAATCACAGCTCCCCTTCCCATCACGGCTAATCCTAAAAATCCTCTAAATCACAGGAAAGTTGTTTTTTTCTTGCATTTATGTTGCAAATTGTGCTACACTATTACAAATTACCACAGCAGAACGCAATTTGTGCAGATTAAATCCCCCTGATAAGGTGGATTTATGGGTTAGAAATCGGCAATCGGTTAAGAGATGAACTTGATATATAAAGTCTTTCTCTTCACTGACAACCGATGACCGACAGATTTTTGAAAAAAATCGTACCAACAACTTCTAAAATAATTGTTAGCACAATTGTGGAGTGTGTGGTAAACTCTATCGTAAAGTCATCCGCTTTTGCCCGAGGAGACATTCAAATGTACGATAAGAAGAACCCTAAATACGCCGGCACAAAGACTGATACTTATGATCTCAAATATGGCGAACATGACGAAGACGCTGAAGAAGAACTCGACGCTGAAGAAGATATGAGTTCCGGCTATTCGTTACAGTTGGTTCACCATCTTATCACTGAGACACCTCCGGAGGACCGTCGGCGTCGATGGCTCATGGAACTCCGTCGCTCCATTCTCAGCGATGAAGGTGAGTTTCGCGAAAGAATCCAAGCGATTCAGCAGGAAGCACTCCGTATCCACGCCGAAATGGAAGCGCAGATCGAAAAACTCACTTCACCTGCAAACCGTATCGGCACCTTACTCGGGTTACCGAAGGATGACATCGCTCGCGTCATCGTCGGCGGCTCCGAATACTACGCAAACCTTGATACACAGATTGATCCGAAATCCTTGAAAAAAGGGTACAGTGTCCTCCTCAACGACGCATTTGTCGTCGTCGGCGAACTCGGATACAACGATGCAGGACCCATCGCCAAAATAGCCGATATTATGCCGGATGGACGACTCCGCATCGGGCAAGAACCTAACGCACAGTCTGTCATCCTTGAACGCTCCGCCGAACTCAGCGATGCAAAACTCAAATCCGGTGATGAGGTACGCGTTGACGCTAACTTCCGAGTCGCACTTGAGCACATCGCCGCTAAAGAGAACGACGCTTACGCCCTCGAAACAGTACCGAACATCCCTTGGTCCAAGGTAGGCGGACTTGAAGAGACCATCCAAAGAATTAAAGATACGATTGAACTCCCAATTCTGCACCCTGAACTCTTTTCGCGGTTCCAATACAGTGCACCAAAAGGGTTCCTGCTCCACGGCCCCCCAGGTTGCGGAAAAACGCTCATCGGCAAAGCGACCGCATATAACTTGACCCAGCAGCTCCGAAAGGAGAGTGGTGAGGATGTTGAAGGTTGTTTCCTTCACATCAAAGGTCCTGAAATCCTAAATATGTGGCTCGGAGAATCGGAACGCAAAGTCCGAGAAATATTTCAGATCGCACGCGAAAAGAAGGAAGACGGCAAGTTAGCTTTCGTCTTTATTGATGAGGCTGAATCGGTATTAGGGACACGGCGCGCACTCAGATCACACAGCATCTCTAATACACTCGTGCCGATGTTCTGTGCCGAAATGGATGGTATTGAATCCTTACAGGATGTCGTTATTATCCTCGCAACGAACCGACCCGATCTGATTGATCCCGCTATTTTACGTCCCGGACGTATTGACAGGAAAATTAAAGTAACCCGCCCGGACGCAGACGCTGCGAAGGATATTTTCCGAATCTATCTCACTCCTGAATTGCCTATTGATGCCGAAGCTTTCTCCGATAGCGATGAAGCGGATACAACACCCGATGTTATTCCCGCTGAAAAAGCCGTTCAAGACCTTATCGGGCAGATCGTTGATGAGATGTTTCGTGAGGACGAAGACAACCGATTCCTCGAAGTCTCTCTCAGGAGCGGAAGACGCGATATACTCTATCGCGGGCATCTCTGCAGCGGCGCAATTATTGAGTCGATCGTACAACGCGCAAAGGAAAAGGCTCTCAAACGCGCAATACAGAACCCAGAGAAAGAGGTCGGCATCTCACGAGCAGACTTATTAGACGCACTCGCCGCGGAGTACAGTGAAAGTGAAATCTTCCCGCCGACCGAAGCAACCGAAGATTGGCTCAAACTTCTTGATTACGACCCAGCGAATGTCGTCAAAGTTACACCTATCAAAACTGAAAAACGCGAACGGCGCAAAGCCACTGGCTCGCGTGTCATTTAGGAGGATCGGCTATCAGTCCTCAATCTTCGGCTTTCAATGTGGGACCGTGTAAACGTTTTGTCCGTTGAGGGCTCTTGCTGACTGCTAATAGCCGACGACTGAAGGCTATTCTATGGATAGACTTTTTGGAATCGAAACTGAATACGGAATAACACTCGAAAATGAAGCGCATATTGATGCTGTCAAGCAGTCCATCGAGTTAATAAAAAGCTACCGGCAGGAAGATTTTCGACCTGTATGGGACTATCGCGGCGAAGACCCCTTTCGAGATGAACGAGGCTTTCGGGCAGGCGCACTTTCTAATCATCCTGATGAAAAGGAAGAGGAAAAACGCGACCGAGAACGAAATAAAAAAGAGAGACTCTCTTTTGCCGAAATTAAGAGCGACCACATCCTTGTTAACGGCGCACGACTCTACAACGACCACGCACACCCAGAGTACGCTACGCCTGAATGTAGCAAAATATTTGACCTTGTCGCACACGATAAGTCCGGCGAACGTATACTCCAACGGTGCGCTGAAACACGGAGCCAGAAACTCGGAAAACGCGTACTCTTATACAAGAATAATACCGATTTTCACGGACATAGCTACGGATGCCACGATAATTACCTGATGGCACGCGATGTACCCTTTGAAATGCTAAAGCAGGGGATTATGCCCTTCTTCATCACACGCCAAATTTTCGCAGGCGCAGGGAAACTCGGTATTGAAACTGAAGCAGGGCTCGCAACACCCGGACATTATCAACTATCCCAACGCGCAGATTTCTTTCATGTTGAGGCGAGTGTTGATACAATGCACAACCGACCTATCGTCAATACGCGAGACGAACCGCATGCCGACGCTTCTAAATACCGTAGACTGCACGGGATCGCAGGCGACGCGAATATGTCCGAGTACGCAACAGCACTCAAAGTCGGAACAACAGCACTCGTTATCACGCTAATCGAACAACGAAGAATTCCAGAAAGTTTATCACTCGCAAATCCTATCGATACCATCAAAACTGTGTCCCATGACCAAACGTATCGATGGTTGGTCACAACAACTGACGGGAAAACGATGTCTGCTATTGACCATCAACGTCAATATCTCGCACTCGCAGAAAAATATCTCGCTGATGCGACGGCATTTGAAACGGATTGGATACTCACAGAGTGGGAAAGTACACTCAACGCACTTGAAACAGATCCAATGACCCTCGTAGACCGGCTCGATTGGGTCGCAAAGAAATGGTTGCTTGAGACTTTCGCTGAAGAAGAAGGAATCGGATGGGACGAGCCATGGCTCCAGAGCTTGGATTTAGAGTATCATAACATCAATATGGATGAAGGGCTATACTATGGAATCCCGATGCGTCGTGTTGTTACCGATGAACAGATTGAAGCAGCACTTCATAACCCACCAGCTGGCACACGGGCTTATTTCAGAGGACGCGCCGTTGATCGCTTCAGCGCATCTATAAAGGCAATACAGTGGGATAGCATTACTTTTAACGTTAACGGACGCACTCGAGAGGTTAACCTCAACGCACTTGCTGAGGCAGAAATCGCACATCAATATAATGAGGCTCTCGACGAATCGCCAACCGTTGAAGTACTAATTAAAAAATTGGGTATGTAGATTTTTTAATCGTTGTCAGTTGTCAGTACGATTTTTCTGCGAAAAATCTTTCAGTACTTAGTTAACATATTGTGGTGGTTACCTTTTCTGCTACTGCCAAAAGAGACCTCTTTAACTAATAACCGAAAGCGCAGCGTACTAACAACTGTTAACTACTAAAAAGGAGATTAAAATGGCAGCCAATATGATTGCTCAGCTTGAACGAAAGCAGAGAGATACAAAACCCATCGGACCCGGAGATGGCGACGGTGATAACGAAGGACCGAAACGCCAGAAAGTCAGTCGTCCAGATACGCAGGAACTCCTTAAACGGATGCGACGGGTCGATAAAGATCAGTCCCGACGCTATCGCCAAAGAACGGGGGAGTGATGAGCTTAAAGGGGCATTTCCTCAACCCGAGCAATGCTGTGTATGAGGATATCGCACTACAGACGCTGGAGAACCACAAAGGCGATTTCCTCAATCTCTTGAAACAGGCGAACTATCCATTGAAGATGGAGCTATCATCGGAGACTGCACAACATGCCGCGGATATCGAAATAGCACATAGCACCACCGTCGTTGCTGTGCTTTACCGAGACGGTGTCATGGTCGCAGGAGACCGACGCGCGACAGCAGGGACATCTGTCATTTATGATCGCGCCGAGAAAGTCTTGCAAATTGATAGGCATTCTCTGCTTGCCATCTCAGGTTCACCCGCAATCGCTTATGAAATCGCGAGAGTGTTGGAACACTCGTTCCAATACTTTCGGCGCAGCCAGCTCCAAGAGTTGAGTCTTGAGGGCAAGCTGCGGATGTTGTCACGACTTATCCGGGACAACTTGTCAATGGCACTCCAAGGCATCGGCGGCGTTATCCCAATCTTCGCACTCTACGACTTAAATGCTGACGAAGACCATAACGGCGGAAAAATCTTTTTCTATGATGCACTCGGCGCACACTTTGAAAACGTCGATTTCGCAACAACTGGATCCGGATCCGTCTGGATACGCGGCGTGTTACGCTACCTATCGCGCTTCGGCGATACACCGCTGCCCAGAATGGACCAACAGCAAGCCGCAATCACAATCTTGCGACTTTTGGACATCGCAAGTGAGTACGATGCCGCAACAAGTGGATACAACGCAAAAGTCAATATCTTCCCAAATGTCAAAGTTGTAACACGATCCGGCGTTGATACTATTTCTGATGATGATTTGGCGACATGGTACGCTCAGGCACAACCAGAGCAAACGTAGTGTTCTGTCATTTTTATTTTCATAGATTGTAGGTTGGGTTGAACGCAGTGAAACCCAACTATTCAGTAATCCTGTTCGTAGTAGGGCAATTCATTGCCCGTTCTTCTCACTGTGAAGCACAATGTACGTCATCGTTTAAACATACCTAACCGAACCGCAAGGAAAATTAAAAAACGCTGAAAAACGTAAACCTACACGTCTAACCCACATCATGGAAAGCACGTAGTCCGTAACGAAGTGGAGGACGGATATACGGAAGTAGACGTCATCGTTTAAACATACCTAACCGAACCGCAAGGAAAATTAAAAAATATGCGAGATGAACCCTATCGATGGATAGAAGCGATTCAAGACCGACGAGATTACATCGAAGACCAACTCCGTCCCGGCAGTCCCGTCGTAGGCATCACATATAACCAAGGCATGTTGCTATTGACGATTGGTAAGGGACAACGTAAAATCTTTGAGGTACACGACCGAATCGCACTCTCCGCAATCGGACACCCGGCTGATATTGAACGCCTCCGAATGCTCGTTACCGATACCGCAAGCGTTCAAGGTTTTCAAAACGCCACTGAAGATGTGAATCTCCATCGACTCACTAATTATGTCCTCGCACACACTTTTAAGCAGGCATTTGAGTCTATTGTCGGGGAGGCTTATATCATCAAAATGTTACTCGCCGAACTCGGCAGTACACCTGAAAAAAATCTATTTACCGCAATCAACTTTGATGGCATCGTCCGAACAGACACAAAATTTGCAGTTATCGGCGGAACAGAAGTCATCGAAACCGGTATGCAAAACTATCTGGCGAATACACCCCCTGACACAGACAGGGATTTAACTGCCGCAATACGATTGAGTTTAGAAACTTGGGCAGTCGGTAAAGAATTAAGCACACGAGAACCAGAAGAAACCGATTTAGAAGAGACGCAAATGGATACAACGCAGATGTACGAAGTTGTTAGCACTGCCCGCGAAGACGGTGAGATTGAAGCAGGTGTCTTAGAAACAACGCAACAAGGGACAAGCAAGTTCCGGCTCCTTACCTCTCAAGAGGTGGAAGTCGCACTGCAATAGTTATCGGTAAAGTTTACAATTACGCATACACTTGTCTTTTAACAGAGACGCGTTTGTAGTAGCGCGATTTATCGCACGTCTCCTATGGTAACCCAAATAAGTAAATCGACATCTTTGTAGCATAGGAAACCGTTGGTCTCCTGCGGCACTATAAGACGTGCCTTTACAGTAATCAGGGTCGAACTTACATGTCGGGGTGGGGTCTCAAATCTCTCTTAACTGGTAACTGATAACTGATAACTGGCGGCTATTAAAATGAACAAACGTATTTTTGGAATCGAAACCGAATTTGGATGCATGACAGATACCGAGCGGATTCGTGGCACCTCGGAAGGGGTCGCAGCACGCGTTCGAGACTACGTTTTTGATGTCTTAGAACTCGGACTTCGCGACATTCACTACCGAGACTGGGGGGAACCCCCCGGCAACGGTGGATTCCTGTTCAACGGTGGTCGGCTCTACATTGATATGGGGCATCTCGAATATGCAACCCCAGAATGCGGAACGCTCTTCGACCTCGTCGCCTACGATAAAGCCATTGAGCGTATTATCAATAACATACTCACTGATACTGGACTGCCGACCGCGTTCTTCAAAAATAATATCGATCATTTCACCGGGGCAACCTTTGGATGCCACGAAAATTTTCAAATTAGCCGAGACGTCCCCTTCTATAAAGTCGTCATCCCAACACTCATGCCGTTTTTTGTAACACGCCAAATTTATGCCGGTGCCGGCAGAGTCGGCGTCTATGATGAGATGATTGAATTCGGCGATTTTCAACCGGAACTCAGCGAACAACGAGATTATCAAATCTCGCAACGCGCAGATCACATTGTTACCGAAATTTATGAATGGATCCAGTTCAGTCGTGCTATTATAAACACACGCGACGAACCGCTCAGCGATTACACAAAATATCGACGACTACACCTCCTCGTCGGTGATTCTAATATGTCCGAATACGCGACCGCACTCAAAGTTGGCACCACGGCACTACTGCTCACCGCAATCGAAGAATTCTATGAAAGGCATGGCGAAAAACTACCGCTCCCCAACTTTGAACTCGCAGACCCAGTATACGCAATTCGACATATTTCGCGTGATAATACTTTTAAGTGGCGCATTGAACTTAAATCCGGAAAAACAATCTCAGCGATTGATTTACAACGAGAGTATCTCAACTTCGTTCACACTTTCATCACCGAAAAAGATGAAGAAACCGATTGGATACTTGCCGCATGGGAATCTATACTTGATGACCTCGAAGACGGTTGGGAAAACGTCATCCCCCGGGTTGATTGGGCCGCAAAAAAATGGATGCTTGAGGCTTTCATCGCTGAAGAGAAACTTGATTGGGATGACCCATGGATTAAAAGCCAAGATTTAGAATATCATAATATTCATACAGAAAATGGACTCTACTACGCGCTGCAAGCACAAGGACAAATGGAGCGCGTTATCACTGATAAACAAATCGAATATGCTATTGACAATGCACCACAGGATACCCGCGCAAAAGTGCGCTCCTTCCTGATGCGAACCTTAACACAATACCGGATGCCGTGTATCGTTGATTGGCATCAAATCTACGCAGGACATACAGAATATTTTGAGATGAAAGAACCACTTGACACCAACATCGCCAAAGCGCAAAGATGGATGAAGAGGCTACGAAAACGACCCACGCGAAATTGATTCGTAGTCTCCACAGCGTGACAAAACTGACTATAACGCATCGATGCTAACCCATAGCCAGTAACCTGTCACGTGAATCTCTAACACAAGGAGAGAACCATGGCTAAAGACAGATCTATACACACGGATTGTGAAGGATTTTACCGTCGAGACTTCCTTAAAGCAGGCGCACTCGGATTGTTCGGGTTGAGCCTCACAGACCTTTTCCGGCTCAAAGCACACGCCGCAACCCCCGCAGAAGCAAGCGTCAACGCACCGAAAACTTCTGCTGGCACGGCAACATCCGTTATTCTCGTCTGGTTGGGGGGTGGACCAAGCCACCTCGATATATGGGATCTCAAACCGGATGCACCCGAAGAAATTCGCGGGCTTTTCAAGCCGACAGCGACAAACGTAAACGGCATCCAAATTAGTGAACATCTCCCGAAACTCGCACAACAGACCGATAAACTCTGCATCATCCGTTCAATGACCTCCCCTGAGGCAGCACATGAACGCGGAACACACTATATGATGACAGGGTATCAACCCTTGCCCGGTTTTGCCGTTCCCGGATACGGCGCTGTTGTCTCTAAACTCAAGGAACAGCGGACCGCTTTACCGCCGTATATCTCTGTACCCGCACCCGTCGCTTACGGCGGTGGTGGGTTCTTGGGCGCATCGCTCGCACCCTTCTCACCCGGCGGAAATCCGGCAAGCAAGAACTTCAAAGTCCGAGACTTAGAACCACCGAAAGGGGTCTCCTTTGAACGCGTGGAACGACGACGCTCTTTACGTCAAGC
This sequence comes from Candidatus Poribacteria bacterium, assembly GCA_022823085.1. Lineage (GTDB taxonomy): Bacteria > Poribacteria > WGA-4E > WGA-4E > WGA-3G > WGA-3G. Next base: position 5,607 of record JAJDXV010000157.1, on the reverse strand, counting down.
CGTTGATGCCGCCTTCAAGAAATATGAAGAAGGAAACCCCGCTGCTGAAGCCGTTGACAACTTCTACACTTCCGCATATAACCTGATGAGCTCCTCTGACGCACGCGCAGCGTTCGACCTGAATACCGAACCCGGTAAAACGCGCGACGCATACCGACGCGACACTTTCGGGCAAAGCTGCCTCCTCGCAAGGAGACTCGTCGAAGCTGGAGTCAACTTCGTCACTGTCACAAACGGCGGATGGGATAACCATAACAATATCTTCTCATCTTTGCCCGGAAAACTCAACGCTTTCGATCAGACCATGGCAACATTAATCGCAGACCTGAGCGAGCGTGGATTGTTGGATACCACCCTTGTTATTGCTATGGGTGAGTTCGGCAGAACGCCTGTCATCAACAGAAACGCCGGACGTGACCACCACTCACGGGTCTTCTCAATCATGTTAACCGGCGGCGGGGTCCAAGGTGGACAAGTTATTGGGGCTTCCGACCCGCTCGGGATGGAACCTGCTGAAACACCAGTCCGCCCAGAAGACTTGTCAGCCACACTCTATCAATCGCTCGGCATCGACTACAATCAGCACCTTGAATCGCCAGATGGGGTCCGAATCGTCCTCTCGCGCGGCGGTAGACCCATTCGCGGCGTTCTCGCTTAGACAGTTATCAGCTTCCAGTTATGAGTTATCCGTTTTGACCATCAATTCGTGCGCCTTCGCCGAATTGATGGTCAAGGCTAATTTGATAAATACGTATGCTTCGTTTTTCTTTTTACACCCTTCGCAATATAGCGATACTGATGGCAGTGTTCTACGTCGTCTGCGCGACACCTGTCGGCTTTGCAGACCAACCGCTGTCGCCGATCTGGGCACTCGAATTTAGCCCTGATGGAAAAATGCTCGCTGTCGGAAAATATCAGGGGGTTGAACTTTGGGACCTCGAGACACAACGTGTTATTCATGTCTATGAACCGCACGTCGGCGATGTCCGATGCCTTAAATTCTCGTCCACAGACCAAACAGCACCGCTAAAACTCTATGCAGGCAGCGGCGTTCCAGCACAAAACGGCGAAATACGAATTTGGGATGTCGCATCCGAAGAACTCATAAAAAGTTTCGAGATCCATGCAGATACCATTGAATCTATTGCCCTAAGCCCAAACAACAAAACGTTGCTCACTGCAAGTATGGATGAATTCAGTGCTGTCATTGATGTAGAAAACCTTGAAAATGCTGAAGAACTAATAGACAAACAGGCGAAATTGTTGACCCAACACGTGGGGAGGGTCCTGTGTACCCTGTATCACCCGAACGGCACCTACTTTGCCACAGGTAGTGAAGATAAAACCATAAAAGTATGGAACCCAGAAACTTTTAACGTCTTGGTGAACTTTGATGCGAACGATGACGCTGTCTATAGCCTCGCCTACTCAGTTGATGAAAATGTGATAGTTTCCGGTTCCGCGGATAATGCTGTCCGCACGTGGCGCGTTACGCCGGCAGGTAGTGACGAGGAGATGCCTGTCAGTCAGAATACATCAGATATGACCGGTGCCCTCGTTCGCGAATACAACGGGCATCAAGGCGCTGTTTACAGCGTTGACGCAGCATTCGTCTCACTAAGACAGAACAATCAGGCAGCGATGATTGCCTCCGGTAGCGCAGACACTTCGGTGATTATCTGGAATATCCGATCCGGAAACCGTTTCCGCACTTTTGATGAATCGACCGATGCTGTTTACGCAGTAAAATTCAGCCCAGATGGTCAATTCGTCGCAGCGGGAGGGCGCGATGGAAAAGTACGACTCTGGAATCTACGTAGACGCACATTAACCCACGAGTTCTAACGTGGCAGTCGGCTGACAGCCAATTGGAGGGTCTTCACGATGCTTACCAATACTGTACCCCTTTCGACCAAGCGATATAGCCTTGTAAGTACAATCCGGGCGTTTTTCACACTGTTCTTTATTTTTTGCACGCTTCCCGCGTTCGCGCAAGGGACACCGCGACTCAATTCACTCTTTCCAGCAGGCGGACAACCCGGAAAAACTGTTGAAGTCGCTATCCAAGGTTCCGATTTAGACGACCCACATGAGGTTATTATTGAAGGTGAATCCGGAATTACCGCGAAACTTCATCCCGCTGGCGGTGAAGTCGATAATACACATAAGCCTGTCTTTGAAGCCAATTGTGGACAGTGCCACGAACTCCGGTCTCCAAGCAACAGATCAATGACACCCACACAGTGGAAAGCAACCGTTCAACGGATGATTACCGAGAAAGGTGCCGAAATTAGTGCCGACGCACAGACGAAAATCGAAGATTATCTCGCATCTGCAGCGCGAGCGAGTGCCGGATTAACCGCCGAATTATATATCGCACCCGACGCACCCATCGGGCTTCGAGAAGTTCGCATTGTCAGTAAGCACGGCACCTCCACCGCCTGGCCCTTCGAGGTAAGCCACACGCCGAATGTCATTGAGACCGAAGCCAACAATGACCCAGAATCTGCCACCAGTATCGAACTACCAAGCCTCATCAACGGCGTTGTTAATCCCGGTGGCGACGAAGATTATTACGTCTTTGAAGGCACTAAGGGACAACGCTGTGTGTTCAGCGTCAAGGCATATCGCCTTAACAACGTCAGCCAACAGTTCTTCAATCCAACGATCTCTGTTTTCAGTGCCAGCGGGATCGAACTCGCACGCAGCAACGGTTTCTATAGCCTCGATCCACTCATCGATGTAACGCTTCCTGACGACGGCCCTTATCTCCTCCGTATCCGAGACCTGCTGCATCGCGGAAATCCAGATTCTGTCTATCGCTTAATGGTCGGAGTTCTCCCCTACAATACCTATCTGTTCCCTGCCGGGGGAACGCTGCCGCTCGAAAATATGGATAACACACGCACCCCACAGCAGACCGATCAGGTATCATACGGACCGCCATCACCACCAAAAACCAATATCGTTCAGTGTGTTATCGGGGGTGAAAATCTACCAGAAACTGAATGGCAGGTCAAATTGACAGCGGAGGATCAGCCCGGTCTCAAACAGATTCGTACGCCCTACGGTATCTTTCCCTTCATCGTCAACGCGCATCCAGAAACTATAGAGATGGATGTTGACCTTCAGGCAACACCAGACGAGAACGCCACGCAAGAGGCTACAGCACAATCCTCCGAATCCGAAATCCTTTTTCAGGCGAAGTGTAGTGCCTGTCACGAACTCCGTTCACCAAGTAATCGCGCGCTCTCTGCTGAAGAATGGGGGAACACCATTACACGTATGGCAAATAAAGAGAACGCCGACATTACAAACACTGAACGCGACCGTATCATCGCTTTTGTCGCACAAGAAGCAGAACGGTTAGGTGAACTCATCGCACGCCAACTCCAACACGCACAACACCTCACAACACCCGGCGCGATTAGCGGGCGTATCTCTGAACCCGGGGAAGTGGATTACTACCGCTTTACCATCTCCGAAGGCACAACCCTCGGCCCCTGGTGGGTGATCTTCCCGTTTGATAACGTCGATGAAAAAGGGTTTGACACCGTCTATCCCCCTGAAACCGAGATTGAGCTCGACAAAGAATACATCGGCAAAGACGGACGAAAAATCGGATGGTATAAAACCAATCGTAGGGGTGAGAACGTCTTCTCAAACGTCCCCGAAGACGATGTTACGGGGTATGCCTTGACCTACCTCGAATCCGATCGGGATCAGAACTATCTCTTATCTCTCGGTTCCGACGATACCATCAAGATATGGGTGAACGACGAACTCGTTTTCAGTAAATACGTCCACCGCCCCCTCCGCCGTGCCGATGATGTCATCCAGCTGCCGGTCACTAAAGGCAGAAACAAAATCCTTGTTAAGGTTACCAACGGTTATGGACCGTGGGGGTTTTTCGCAGATATAGGCGGCTATTCAATCACTGTTTCTTCAGAAAACCTCAACTCACCGTTGAGTCCATCTCTCACCTTGCTCAATGCAGACGGACAGGTACTGGCAAATAATGCCGGTATCGGCGGTAGACGCAACGCGATTATCGACTACAGCTTCAATCAACCGGGGGAGTATGCCGTCAGAGTTGAAGACATTACAGGGAACGGCGGCGCAGGCTATGTGTATCATTTAGATGCACGTCCAACAAAACCCGATTTCGCGATCTCTGTGACACCGGATAACCCAAATATCGGACGCGGTGGTACCGTCTTATTGAACGTGACCCTCCTACGCCGTGTCGGGTTTACAGAACCTATACGACTCTCCGTTGAAAATTTGCCAACCGGTATTACCGCAAGCGAGAGCGCAATCCTCTCTGGTGCTGGCACTACACAAGGATACATTACGCTTACCGCCGCACCAGATGCCGAACTTGAACATCGTGTCGTTCAGGTGGTCGGTTCCGTCACAACTGCTATAGGAAACGAATACCGTCGCGCAGCAACCCCCGTTGAAGTCTATCGGATCCAGAACAACGATCAGACAGTCCAACGGAACAGCGTTGTGGTTAGCGTTACAGAGACCCCACCGATTGTCTTATTCACGCAATTAGAGGAGATCGTTGTAACCCCAGACGCACCGATTGACCTGATTGTAACAGTTGATAGGCAAGGCGGCAATCGGCAGAACCTGAATCTGACTGCCGTCGGGCTACCTTTCGGCGTACGGCTCCAGCGACAAAATACCTTGCTCCGAGGAAATCAGACAGAGGCGACCCTAAGGCTTCTGCCAAATATTGTTAGCAGCGGTAATAATGAATTGCGTCGTAATCCGTTCATCGGTACACAACAGACGCGTCCGTATACCATTGTCGTCAATGCCTCTGTCGGTCAACGGATTGTAGCGAGCAGCCCTGCCATCAAACTGTGGCTCGGAAACCGCCCAGACACAAATCCAGATGAACAACTCGGCGGCAATTAATACGAGTCGTTCTCCATTTTTGCAGGCGAGGTTCCATAAATCTCGCCTAATTACCGAAAACTTCTAAAAAAATTTGACATTTACGCAAATTTGTCGTATACTTAATAGCGTTGTGAACGATAATATCAGAAAATTCACTTTTTTGGTAAAAATTCGCAAAATAAATTTGACATTCTCAGTTTTCTGTGGTATACTTAATCTTGCTTGTGTGCCAAATGCTCAAGATAGGAGCATCGGTTGAAAAATCGAAGGTGAGGTGCAATTCCTCCGTTGGCAGATTTTTTGAAAAATAAATTTGACTTTTATATCAGAGTGTGGTATACTTAACGATGTACCACACGGGGGTGTAGCTCAGTTGGGAGAGCGACTGGTTTGCAACCAGTAGGTCAGCGGTTCAACTCCGCTCATCTCCATCACCTATAGAAAAAAATAGGTGTTGTTCTTTGACAATTGTATAGAGAGGGTAAATCGGTAGATAGATATTACTTATCAAGCTACTAAGGGCTTACGGTGAATGCCTTGGTGCCAGGAGTCGACGAAGGGCGTGACAGGCTGCGATAAGCTTCGGGGAGCCGCTTAATAGGCTTTGATCCGGAGATTCCCGAATCGGGCAACCGAGCAGGTTAATCCCTGCTACTCGTGTTTACACGAGGGACAACCAGGAGAAGTGAAACATCT
>JAJDXV010000065.1 GCA_022823085.1 Candidatus Poribacteria bacterium | reverse complement strand
TCAGAGCGTGAGATCCTCGGTGCGGGTGTTGTCTCTATTACGCTCGACGCAAATCAACTGACACCAAACGAAACGTGTAAGACGACGCTTGTGATTACTACAAACGGTGGCACAATCCGGGTTCCAACCTCCTACCGAGTCATGTCAAATATCAATACGGGATCCGGTTTCGGACGTTCTGCTCCGGCTCGGATGGTGTTGATTCCTGCTGGTGAGTTTGATATGGGAAGCGACGATCCGGAGGCAGACGACAATGAATGGCCCGTTCACAAGGTCTACGTGGATGCTTTTTACATGGATGCGACCCAGGTCACCAATCACCAATTCAGAGCGTTCCTGCTTGAGAACCCACAGTGGCAAAAAGGGCGCGTTAAATCACAATTTGCCAAGGATGGCTACCTAATGCGATGGAACGGAAATAACTATCCTAAAGGTGAGGCGGATCATCCTGTGATCTTTGTGAGTTGGTATGCTGCGATGGCATACTCGGAATGGGCATGTAAACGGCTGCCGACAGAGGCGGAGTGGGAGTATGCTGCGCGTGGCGGGTTGAACGGCATGAAGTATCCGAATGGAAACACGATAACACCAAACGACGCTAACTATAATGGTCATATTAGAGGTACCACCTCCATTGGTAGATATCCTGCGAACGGTTACGGACTGTGTGACATGGCAGGGAATGTTTGGGAATGGTGTCTTGATGAATATGACCATGATTTTTATTCAACGTTCCCTCGGAATGGTGTTGCTCACAACCCGTTGTCTGGTGCGAATAGTGTTGCATGGATACTTGATAACTGGACAGATGTTAGGTCAAACCGCGTCTTGCGCGGCGGTTCCTGGGCGAATCCTGCACAAGGCGTGCGCGTCGCCCGGCGCGACGGTGATACGCCCTCATTTACGCGCAGCCGCTGCGGTTTTCGTTGTGTGAGGTCTGTAACTCCTTAAATCTTAACTGTACTTCCATCGAAAATTAGGGCCACCCTCTAAACCAAGATTGTGCTACAATGACAATCGGCGTTTGGGTATTTGACACTGGTCGAATTTGAGCAAAAACTCGTCTTAACTTTACGAAATTTCGGCCCTAATTAGCGTTGGCACTACAGTTTTGAACCATCGGTACATCAAAAACTTCCAGATAAAACCTCATGAAAATCGAAGGAGGAATACCCCGATGAAGAACATTGCTATCATTGTAGCATTCATTTTAACCTTGCCACTTTGAACGCCTGCACATCCCACACTAAAATCGTCCCATTCGTCCGCCCACTTGTAAGCGTACTGCTATCTTGTATGTCCTATGCGTGTCTTAATGTTTCTACCGGTGTTTACGTCCCATAAACGAACTGTGCCGCTTGAACCTACACTTACGAGTGTTTTGCTATCGGGTGAGAAACGGACACGCCTGACACCATCTGTATGTCCTGTAAGGGTCCTGAGAATGCTACCCTTATCTACGTCCCACAAATGCACAGTGTCGTCACCACTTCCCGTTGCGAGTGTTTTGCCATCGGGTGAGAAATATACACTATTGACACTTTGTGTATGTGCTGTGAGTGTTTTTAAAAGTTTGCCGGTGCTGACATCCCATAAACGAACCATGGTGTCCAAACCCGCACTTGCGAGTGTTTTTCCATCGGGTGAAAAACTGACACTAAAGACGTGCACTCTATGTCCCTTGAGTGTTTTGATACTTTTGCCCGTGTCAGCGTTCCACAGACGAATAGTGCCGTCATCACTTCCCGTTGCGATTGTTTTTCCATCCGGTGAGAAACACACACTATTGACACCATGTCTATGTCCTTTGAATATTTTGAGAGTGCTACCAGTGTTGGCATCCCATAAACGAACGTTTTTGGTTAAGTCTCCACTGACGATTGTTTTTCCATCCGGTGAAAAACGCAAACTTTTGACCCACATTAGCGGGACTGTGAGTGGCGCATTTCCGCTCGGTGTTGTGACGATTCTACTGAGTGTTTTGACGTTTCTACCGGTGTTTACATCCCATACATCGATGGTTTTGCCCCATCCGCCGCTTGCGATTGTCTTTCCATCGGGTGAAAAATGGACAGTACTGATATTTTTTGTATCTCCGGCGATTAGTTTCACGGGGTTGAGGGTGCGCGCATCACAAATCCATATACCCATGGAACCCGCGACGGCAAACCGCTGTCCATCTGGCGCATAAGCAACATCACTGGCCTCGCCTTTACCGATCCGTCTGAGCGCGCCCTCCGGTAAGTTCCATTGCTGTACATCCTCCGGATCGTATCCTTTTTGCCGTGCTTCCTCGATTTCGGATTGAATATCATTTTGTGCCGACACACCGCCTAAAAGCGCGGAAAATATTAATAAAAACAACACAAAAATGAGCGCATACTGCCTCATCATACAGCACAACCCCCCTTTAAAATTCCCTATACGGCTTACCATTCCCGCCACTGCCGGTGCAGTTTGAAAGAGCGTCTATACTGACGTAAAGATTCATGAAAAAACACGTCCATCCAATTGAACAGCAATTCGATCACCTCGTGCTAAGTATACCATTAATACGGAAACATAACAACTAAAAAATTGTAAAAAGCACAGAAGTATGATATAATAAAAGTATGAAAGATTTTATACTGCTATTTTTCAATGTTCTACTCACCGTAATCGGACAAATTCTGTTCAAACACGGTATGGACATAGTAGGTCGTATCAATAGCGTCCGAGACGCGCTCGAAAAACTGCCACAGGCATTCTTGAACCCCTATGTCCTCAGCGGGATTGCGATATACGGTTTTACAACGCTCGTCTGGTTGGTCATCCTTTCGCGTGTTAAACTGAGTATTGCCTATCCGTTGTTAAGTTCCGGGTATGTCCTGTCCATCCTGTTTTCTTGGCTGTTTTTCAAAGAATCGATTCCTAAGATTCGTATCATCGGTGCTGTAATCATCTGTATTGGTGTCTATCTCGTCGCCCAAGGAGAGTCTTAGTCAATGGCAGAACCTGTCGGAGCAGAAACCCAATCAGTTAAAAAACGTTCTTATGTTGCGATGCTATTGTCGGTTATATTTCCGGGACTTGGTCAGTTATACTTAGGGCATTTCCTGAAGGCGTTCATCATCCTTTTAGGTTTCGCATCCGCACTCGGTATCGTCTATCTCAATTCAATGCCGGTAGATGATTGGCAGGATTTAACCCGTTTTAAACCGACAGCGAAACCAGAGACGACCGAAGGGGAGACAGAAAATACTGAAAAGCCACCGGGATACGCAATTCATATCTGGACGTTTGATGATGGCGAAAAGTTGATGTACCGACCCTCTTGGAAACTGAAGATTAGTGGATCGATTCAAGGAATTTTATGTTGGCTATATGCGATCGGCGACGGCTGGCGCGGTAGACGTGAAAGAAGACGGAGCCGCTGATCAAAGATATTTTCTGGTAGGAGCGAGTTTTACTCGCGATCTTTTTCTTATGAACATCAAAAGCAATTGTCCATCAATCATCGTGTCTATTCTCCTCCTTACTGTTTTCGCGCTTGCGTGTCAGGATAACAGGTCTGTCCTCAAAGAGATTGAAAAACAGCTGGAAGCAGGAACACCCCAAGCAGCAGCTGAAGGTTTAGAGACGTTTATCGAAACTACACCTGAGGATCCGAAGGCACGGTTTCTGCTCGGAAAAGCCTACAATGCGTTAGGACGATACAACGATGCTGTCGAGCAGCTCCAGAAGGCATCACAACTCTATGCCGCGCAACCGGAGGCGCGCACCACTGCACGTCTCGAATTGGCACGGACCTACCTGAGATTCGGTGATAGAACTTCCGCCTTTCGTGTACTCAGGCTTGTTCAACGCAGCACTTCAGACCCAGAAACGCTGCACAAGATCATTGACCTTGTCGGAGATCGCTATCGAACGAAACAGTTGACACAAGGCGATTCAGATAACTATTCACCGACCTTCTCACCGGACGGGACGCAGATCGCCTTCTCATCTTTCCGAACCGACAACGGCGAAATCTATTTGATGGATTTGAATGGACGCATCCGACAACGTGTAACCTTCACGACAGATTTCAACGACAGCGCGCCGGCATTCCTCAAGACACCGAACTATCTTTTTTATAGCAGTGAACCGAAGTCCTCTCGTGAGGTTAAAGTCGTCATTCAGAGTAGCGGTTCCACACCCATCTATGCAGGTTTCAATCTGACGCATATCCACAGTAAAATCACGCGACAGGTTTTAGCCGTGACCTTCGGCGCGCGCGCGCCGCGCACCTCACCCGCAGGCAACCAGATTGTCTATGAATCCAATGCAGACGGAAACTTGGAATTATACCTTCTCGATTTGGATGGTGTCGATTTAGCACAGTTCATGCCGGAAGACGTTGAACACAAACGTATCACTTTCAATGAAACCGATGACGGCAGCCCGACATTTTTTCCCGACGGAAAACGGATTATGTTTGTGTCATCCCGCAATGAGATGAATCAGCTCTATACCATAGATAGTGACGGACAAAACGAGGCGCATTTCAATCCGAGCAATTACGATTGCTACAACCCGACGATATCGCCTGATGGGGAGACGATCGCCTATGTCTCCGCAAGGGATGGCGATTGGGAGATTTATCTTATTGATGCAGACGGCAAAAACGAGAGGCGCGTAACGAACGACATCGGTCGGTCGATTCAACCTGCCTTCTCGCCTGACGGACGGCACCTCGTGTTTGTCTCTGACAGAAGTGATACCTTCCATATTTATATGATGTCCTTTGACGAACCGGTTACGCGTGAGGATTTAGCGAAACGTTTACAATAGGGGCGAGGTTGCCTCGTCCCTACCGCTCGGAGGTGAAAGAATATGCTTCAAGTGACCAAGCCAGAAGGTTTCGGCAACATCCAACTCGAAGAAGTGCCGATGCCAGAGATAAACGCGCGTCAGGTCCGGGTAGCGGCGGATACGACCTTAATCAGTCGCGGCTCTGAACTGTTCCGACGCTATATCATGGAAGCGGCGGTTCCACCCTCAATCATGGGGTACTCACTCACAGGTGTTGTGGAAGCCGTTGGTGCGGAAGTGAGCAGCTATCGGGTAGGCGATCGCGTTATGGTTGTCGCACCGCACGCCCAATACGTTGTCGCTGAACCTAACGCAACGGACGGACGCATCGTCCGACTCTCTGATGATGTGAGTTTTGAAGCCGGAACCTTCCTGCCACTTGCGACGAGTGCCGTCGCTTGGTCAGATTCATCGGGTGTTAAAGAGGGGGACACTGTTGTTGTGTTGGGTCAAGGTTTGGTGGGGAGCCTGATGATGCAAGTACTACGCGGTTATAACCCCGAGCGGATTATCACCGTGGACGCGTTGCCACTCCGATGTGAATTATCGACGCAACTCGGTGCCGATGTATCCATCAATGCGGATGAGACAGACCCGGTTGAAGCGGTACGCCGTCTTACGGATGGTAAAGGAGCAGACTTGGTTATAGATTGCGTCGGTGGTTATGCCGGTGTCAAATCGTTTGAACAGGCACAAGACATGACTCGCCAGTTCGGGACGATTCAATTGATCGCACTCTATCAGCAGGCACCGCTCCCGTTACATTCCTCGAAAATGATGAGCAAACGTCTGGTTGCTGGTATCCTGACGACGGAACCGCGCGCGCAGATAGCTGCACGCGCCTTACAAAAGATAGCGAATGGCGAAATCCGGGCATCCGAAATGATGACGCACCGTTTTCAGTACACCGAAGCGAAAGCCGCGTTTGATCTCCTATGGAACTCGCCAGGTGATGCGCTCGGAGTCCTGATAAAATGGCAGTAGACGACCTTTCCCGAGAAGTCGAGTTCCAGACAGAATTGCGGGGTATACCCCTCACTTTTTCCACAACGTGGGGACTTTTCTCACCCAAAACGGTTGATGCCGGAACGCACCTATTAATTGAACACCTTGACCTCCAAGACGGTGAAACGTGTCTTGATCTCGGTTGTGGGTACGGTGCGATCGGTATCACGCTTGCGAAATGTGTTCCAACAGGCACCGTCTATATGGTAGACAAGGATTTTGTGGCAGTCGATTACGCTCGCCACAACGCGAAACAGAATGGGTTACAGAACTGCCATGTCCTCCTGAGCAACGGGTTTAGCGATCTCCCTGATGTCCAATTCGATCTCATCGCCGCCAATCTACCTGCCAACGTCGGTAAGGAGCTCTTACAAATTTTTCTGGCGGATGCCAAGGCGCACCTTAAACTGAATGGGCGGCTTTATGTCGTCACAATTTCAGGGCTACGGGAGTTTATCAAGCGCAATTTTAAGGCGGTTTTCGGGAATTATCGGAAGATTAAACAGCGTCACACGCATACAGTCGCCATGGCGACTCGCGCGTAGCCTTTTCCATTCTCGTTTGGACAAGTGAAGCCCTTAGATAGAACTTGTTCCGACTGTGGGATGGCACTACAAAAGATTTGACAATATGCACAACACTCAAGTATAATTATAATGTCAAAGATAAAACAATAACCCAAAAATATCTTTCCCAATTCAACAGAATCCCAAAGGAGAATGTAAGAGATGGCTCGTTTTAGTTTCGTGTTAGCGTTCATCGCGTGCGTCGGGATGTCCGGTAATCCCCTCTTCGCGCAAGATGCAGCTATAAATGGTGGAACCGTTCGAGGTCGAATTGTGGATACCACCGACAAGCAGAACCCAATAGAAGGCGTTGATGTCAGGATTGTCGATGTAGAAGGTACAGAATACAAAACAATAACAGATGCTAACGGCGATTATGTACGAGCCGGTCTGCCAGCGGGTCGTTACCTCATCAGTATCTATAAAGAAGGATATGGCGATCGCCTCGGAAAACCGGTTACAGTTGTCAATGGCGGCGACCATTATATGCCTCTCAAGATGACCCAAAAATCCGGTATCGCAAATTTCCTGCAAAGATTCGGAGTCGGACAGCAGGACACCTTTAAGGACATATATAAGGACATCCCTGAGAATATGGCAGAAAATCCGAATGCGCATTGGTATAATCTCACCTTGATGAACAACAAGATCGGTTATATGCATGTATCCAGTGAAAAAACCGAGTACGAAGGCGAAGAGGTAGACCGAAACAAGGTCGACATGGTCATGAATTTTAAGGCACTCGGAACCGATATAGCGATAGAGATTACGCGTGTTGAGTATACCGGTGCCGATTTAATGCCACGCTACTTTCTTTCAACCTCCAACGAGTCCGGTTTAAAACAGGTGGAAGGACGGATTGTGGACGGCATCGCCTACATTAAGACGACACTCGATGGTGAAACCACTGAAACAGAAGTCGCTGTACCACCGGATACAATTTCTGAAAACACAGGCGTGGAATCGCTCTTCCGGAAAGGTCTTAAAATAGGCGACAAACGGAACTTCCACATTTTCAGTTTTGACCTCTTGAAGCCTGTAAAGACAGAGATTGAGGTCGAAGGAAAAGATACCTTAACCTATCAGTCGGAGGAAAAACAGGTCTACGTTTTACGCCAGAAAGTGGATATGATGAACGGGATCACAGCGAAAATTTGGCTTGATGCCGATGGCGTGAACTATCGAATAGAAGTCCCCATGATGGGATTCACCATGATAACGGCGAAAACCGATAAGGAAACTGCCCTTAGAGGTATTGAAGAGATTGATGTCGTCTTAAAAACGCGTATTCTTCCATCCGGCGGACAACCGAAACGGAACGCAAAGAATTTTGAGGCGGAGGTCAAATTGACATCCGGAAATCTCCGTGATGCTATCATGTCTAATTCGCGTCAGAAACTGGAAGTAAACGCTGAGAACGTCGGTAGACTTTCGATTCACGTGCCGACGGTTACAGCGGAAGATTGTCCCGATTTACCCCTTCTCGATGTTGAGGGTGAGTTCCTGAGTGCAAGTGCTTATATTCAGACCGAGGCACCGGCGATTCGTGCGAAAGCGCAGGAGATATTGGACGGAGAGGCGAATTCCTGGCGCGCAGCAGAAAAATTGAGTCAATGGGTTCATACCGCTATCACCGAGAAAAAGATGAGTGGCGGCTTCGGTACATCACTAACGGCGTTGGAATCGCGCACCGGCGATTGCACGGAACACACCGTGCTTTTCATCGCATTGGCACGCGCCGCGGGTATTCCAGCACGCATCTGTTCGGGTGTCGCTTATGCCACGGATGCCTTCTACTACCATTTCTGGCCCGAAGTCTATGTCGGCACTTGGGTACAGATGGATCCGACGTTAGGACAGACCATCGCCGATGCAACACATATCCAACTTGGCGGCAGTAAGATGGAATCGGATAACCTCATGGAATTCACTGAAGACGTTTTCCCGACCCTCAATCAACTTGAAATCGCCACCGTTGAGTAGCATGGCTAAGGTGTTGTAATCCATGCTTGAAGGGAATTACCTGCCTTCACTCAAACAAATTTTCTTGCAAAAATTTTGGACTCCGTTTATAATGCACGATTATAGGACCGAAACCGAACATCAGATTTCAATCGGTGCTAATAACAACATGCATGATTTTTATACGGAGGAACGAAATGATGAAAAGTGTTCACATAAGTCTCGCGCTAATACTAATACTTGCACTCGCATTTGTTAGTACCCCGAAAGCGGACGACCACCAATCCCGATCCCTAACGATTGTCTGGGCAGAATGGGACCCCGCGAACTATTTGCAGGAACTCTCGAAAGACTTTACCGCCGAAACCGGTATCAATGTTGATGTCATCCAGATCCCCTGGCCAAACTTCCAAGATAAGGTCTTCACCGCTTTTGTCGGAAAAAGCGATCTATACGATATTGTTATCGGTGATAGCCAGTGGCTCGGCAGAAACTCTCAGGGTGAAAACTATATCAATCTAACCGATTGGATCAACGAAAATATTGATGTCGATGCTATCTACGGACCGGCGATGACAGCATTTGCTGAATACCCGAAAGGCAGCGGAACCTACTGGGCATTACCCGCAGAGGTCGATGCCGCAGGATACGTCTACCGGAAAGACCTCTTTGAAGACCCGAAAGAGATGGCAGCCTTTCAAGAGAAATACGGCTACGCACTCGCACCACCGAAAACCTACGATCAACTCCGAGATATCGCCGAATTCTTTACGCGACCCGATCAAGACCTCTACGGTATCGCAACATGGTATAGTAAGGAATACGACGGTATTACCATGGGCTTTCAACAGGTGATGTGGAGTTACGGGGGGAGCTACGGCGACGCAAATACCTATAAGGTCGCAGGACACATTAACTCGGAAGACTGTGCCAAGGCACTCGAATTTTATACCGATTTGCTCCAATTCGCACCACCGGATGCACCGAACTACTACTGGGCAGAAACGCTGAATGCCTATACCGCAGGTAAGGTCGCGATGGCAATGAACTACTTCGCCTTCCTTCCGGGTGTCGTTAATCCTGAAACGAATCCGATCTCACACGATAAGAGCGGTTTCTTCATCGCACCCGCCGGTCCAAAAGGACACTATATCAGCATCGGTGGACAAGGTATGTCCCTCTCTTCCTATTCCAAAAATCAGGACCTTGCCAAGCAATACATGAAGTGGTTTATGCAGAAACCTGTACAGGAAAAATGGGCGGCACTCGGCGGTTTCACACCGCATAAAGAGGTCTTGCAATCGGATACTTTTAAGAAAGCGACACCGTTTAACGAAGCCTTCGCCGCAAGTTTCCCATACCTTCGTGATTTCTGGGCAGTGCCGGAATACGCAGAACTCTTAGAGGTCTGCCAGACGAATTGGAGTGAAGCAATCTCGAAAATCAAATCACCCAAAGAGGCACTCGACAATATCGCACGAAAACATGAGGAAATCTTCGAGGATGCCGGCTACTACGACGAGTAGCAGAACAACCATCAGCCGTCAGTAGATTCGCTGTGGTACCTTATGTTTCTACTGGTACCACAGCATATCCAAATACCACAACACAGTGCCTGAAGACTGATAGTTTCCCATAACCAACTGCTAAAACCTTTGCCGTAAGAAATATGCAAACCACCCCCCCGTACAAGACCTCGCGTGGGATGAGCGATTACCAACTGAAGATGGCATTCATCATGCCGACGATGATCTTGCTCATCTTGATGAACATCTTTCCGCTCCTCTGGTCGCTCTATTTGAGCTTCCATCGCTACAAAGCCTCAATGCCCACACCCGCAAGGTTCATCGGTGTCCGCAATTACACACGCCTCCTTCAAGACCCAGAAATCTGGGGGTATTTTCAGACGACCGCCTACTTCGTACTTCTCGCAGTCGCGGCGCAATTCTTTATCGGGTTCGGGCTTGCACTCCTCCTAAACCGAGAATTTCGGTATAAAGGTTTCGTCACAACACTCCTCCTGCTGCCGATGATGCTATCCCCCGTAGTCGTCGGACTCTTCTGGCGTTTTATCCTTTACTCCGACAATTCTGGGTTACTCAACTTCTTCCTCAGCCCGATCCTGAAATCACCCATCGGATGGACGACCGACCCAAATATGGCGATGATTGCCGTCGTTATTGTCGATACATGGATGTGGTCACCATTCATGATGCTCATCGCTTTGGCAGGATTGAGCGCCGTACCGAAATATCTCTACGAAGCCGCTGATGTTGATAGAGCCTCCGCATGGTTCAAATTCCGATGGATTACGCTGCCCTTGGTATCACCGCTGCTACTCATCGCACTGTTGTTCCGAACCATGGATGCCTTCAAGATGTTCGACATCGTTTATGTCCTGACCCGTGAAGGCGGACCCGGCACTGCAACCGAAACCGTATCCATGAACCTCTATAAACTCGCCTTTCGGAACTTCAATACCGGTAAAGCCTGCGCAATGGCGTATATCCTGCTGATTATCATCGTCGCACTGAGCAATATCTACGTGAAATACCTTAATCGCGTTAAAGGAGAGGCTTAAAAAAACAATGCGGAATCGGAAAAGTTTTGTACACTACCTCATCCTTGCCCTCATTATCGTCGCCGTACTTGTCTACATCGCCCCAATCTATTGGATTTTGGCAACGTCATTGAAAGGCTTGGCAGATATTACCACGAAACTTCCAAAGTTCTTCTTTAAAGTATCGTTGGAGAACTATCAGAAGCTGATGCCTTCAGAGGGTGTACCGGGCGTAACATATCTCTTTCTCGCAGAGGTGCTTGTCGGACTCCTCCTGTTCGGCATCTTCTCCGTATCTAAACTGAAGCTACCGCGTCATCTCGGCTTGCTGTGGAACAGTTTTTTCATTTTAACCTGTCTCTATAGTTTCTTCAGTCTACCGCCGCTCCAGACGCGTCTCCAAACAGATGCCCGGTTCAATTTTTTGTTCTTGATAGTTTGTACCGTTATCGCTTATCTCTTGATAGTCCCCTTAAGGAAAACAGGCGGCATCGCACTGCAAACGGACAAGAAACTGCGATTCACCCTTGTCCTACCGAGCGTCTTCGGAACAGTCGCTATCTGTGCCGCATTGGCAAACGGCGGGTCCAAGTATTTCTACCAGCTGCTCAATAGCATTATTATCGGTGGGGGCAGCACAATCCTCGCTGTCGGCCTCGGAACACTCGCAGCTTATGCCTTCTCCCGATTCGATGTCGCCGGTAAAGACGACCTCCTCTTCTTCATCCTCAGCACCCGTATGTTACCACCTGTCGTTGTCGTCATCCCGATCTATCTGATGTATAGCGCACTCGGATTGCGCGATACGCACTTCGGGTTAATTCTGCTCTATACCACCTTTAACGTCTCGTTCGCGGTGTGGCTCATGAAGGGTTTCATTGATGAAATTCCGAAGGAATACGAGGATGCCGCGCTCGTTGACGGTTATTCTCGGTTTCAAACTTTTGTTAAGGTAATCTTACCGCAATCCGTCACCGGTATCGCCGCGACTGCCGTATTCTGTCTTATCACTGCGTGGAACGAGTTCGCATTTGCTTTGGTCCTCACGGAAGTCGGCGGCAGAGCGGTTACCGCGCCACCCTCAATCACGAGTGCCACCGGCTCCGCTGGCATGGATTGGGGCAAAATCGCCGCAGCTACATTTGTTTTCCTGATCCCCGTCGCTGTTTTCACCTTCCTCATGCGCGGGCATCTACTCAGAGGTGTTACATTCGGCGCAGTAAAAAAATAAACCGACAAAGTCCGAAAAAAAAATGAACGGAGGGCTCAAGATGAACAAACACGCACTGAAACTCACCGATAACCAGATGCGGGACTTCATCATCAACGGATACGTCAAAGTCCAGACCGATTTCCCGCCGAGTTTTCATCAGAACATCTTTGAACAACTCGACGCAATGTTTGAACAAACCGGCAATTTAGGGAACAACGTCCTACCGCTCATCCCCGAAATGCAAGAAATTTTTGACCACCCGGTTGTCCACGGTGCCATGCAAGGCCTGCTCGGTTCGGATTACGTGATGCATCCACACCGATACTGCCATTTCAACCAACAGGGCAGCGAAGGACAAAATTTTCATAAGGATACTTATGAAGGTGATGAACAGATCCGTCGGCACCGATGCCGTTGGACAATGGCGTTCTACTACCCACAAGATGTTATAGAGGATATGGGACCGACCGCCGTACTCCCCGGCTCACAGTATTACGAAACCGGCGAAAGCGCACACGAGCAGCCCGACCTCTCACTCTGTGGTGAAGCAGGCACGGTGACAATCGTTCACTACGACTTATGGCACCGCGCAACCCCGAATCGGAGCGACAAGAAACGGTACATGCTGAAATTCCTCTTCTCCCGACTCGATGAGCCACAAACACCGACATGGCAAAGCGATGCCCCCGACTGGCATACCGCCAGCAACGGAGATGTATCCGAGCATCCAGAATTGTGGGAGTCTTTATGGGATTGGTATTACGGGAAACAGAACGGTGCTGCCAACGGTGTTCCGCATACTGAAGTAGATACGCTCATCAGAAACTTGGGGCGCGATAATGAGAGGGATCGCCTCAATGCTGCGTATCGTTTAGGAAAAGTCGGTGCCGCTGCCGTGCCTACCCTGAAGCAGGCGTTACACGGCACATCTGACGCTATCCGCAACTATGCAGGATATGCGTTAAGCCTCACAGGCGGGCCCGCCGTTCCGACGCTCATTGACGCGCTGCAAACAACAGATGACGCTGTCCGAGCAACCGCCGCGTTTGCCTTAGCTGATATGGGAAAAACTGCAGAAGAAGCGATGCCTGCACTCACTCGCGCCGCACAGGACCCCGACGAATGGGTACGACGACACGCAACAGAAGGGTTAGGGCTCATCGGACAACAGGTCACCGACGAGATTGATTTATCTGAGACCGTCCAAGTCCTAACAGATAGATTGGGCGATGATTATCATTGGGTTCGTGACAACGCTGCCCGTGCCTTAGCGAAATTAGGCACACGCGCCGAACCCGCGATCCCTACGCTCATTGCACATCTTGAAGACGAGAACCGATACGTCCGTTTCCACGCAGCGTTAGCACTCAAGCAGATTAAAACGTCAGAGGCGCAGGACGCACTTTTCAATCATCTGTTCACTTCGCGGTGGTGTGAACTCACAACACGCGGAACACCGTATTAGTCGCCGTTTTGAAGTTGGATTTTTGTTAGATCCCATAACAGCACCGTGCCGCCATCCGGTGAAAACGCCGCAGAAGCGACATTCCGCGTATGCCCCCGGAGCGTTTCCAACAGTTCGCTTGTTTGACTGTCCCATAAGCAGACCGTACCGTCCCAACTCCCGCTCGCTATTGTGCTACCATCCGGCGAATATACCACAGTATAAACGTTCCCCGTGTGACCGACAAGCGTCTCTAAGAGGGCTCCGGTCTGAACATCCCACAAACGGGTTGTGTCATCGTGACTCCCGCTCGCCAGCATCCTACCGTCAGGTGAAAAGGCAACGGAAGAAATCACCTCTTCCTTATCAACAGACCTCTATTGATCCTCTCGTAAAATCGGCATCTTTGGTGGCGGCAATACACCGATCCAGTGTCCATCCGCTCTATCATCTTCAACGAAGTCTACTTTCGACCACCAAGTATTCGCACCAGTTCTCGCGTGTCCCCGGTCGAAGTTGATCCCGATGTCAATAGGTTCAGCGGTTTCAGGGTAATTCAGCATCTCCCAAGGGATTTCCATCTCGACAATCCATCCATCAGCCACAATGCTCGCAGCGGCTTTCCACATCTCCGCTGGATCCGCAAACGGTGGCGGATGACTCACGAACTTGCTACCGATTGGATTCACCATAAAGAAAACACGGTCCCCGAACTGATGCGTGTGAAACGGATCAATCGTAAAGGAAACCCAATCTTCACCGAAAGGTCGGATCTGGTCTTCCGGCTGAAGTGCTACGATGCTATCCGGTTGACTATCAAAAAGATAACATGCAACATAAATCGCTTCATCCGTATAAACCATCATAATGGTGGATTGATCCTCAGCAGGCGCGCCCCTCGCTCTCCTGTCGGTAAAATCCGTCCCTTGCGGGGCGTTTTGCCAAGCCATATCGTTGAGTTTACCATCAATGACGGGTGCTACCTCTATCTTTACCGCAGGGAGTTTTTTAGCACGCTGCTGTTTCATAGCACGGTTTGTATTATCAATAGCGTCAAAGATAGCCGACTCGAACAAAACATCACACCCTGTGGTGAGTAATAAAATACAAATCACGCTGAAAGAAAGTGTTGCTTTCATGGATAGAGTACCTCGATATTCAGGGCAGTTTTGTAGCATAACCTGTCAGGTTGTGCATCGTTGAGTGTCAGAATCAGGATTTTCAGGATAAAACCTCTTAACTGAAAACTGAAAACTGAAAACTGAAAACCAATCAACCTTTACGGTGCTATCTCCCAGAAAAGCGCTGTGCCACCGCTGCTGCCACTCGTGAGTGTTCGCCCATCCGGTGAAAACACAATAGAAGAGATATATCCTACATGTCCCGTAAAGGTTCGCAGCAGCGCACCCGACTGTACGTTTCAAAGATGGACATTTTTCCAATACGCGCTTTCACACCTTCCGGTAAATGCTCTTGCACATACACTTGCCCGAAAGCATCTGAGAAACATATCACGGAAGCAGCAAGAAGTACCAAAACAGAAAACACTGTTTTCATAAAAGAATGCCTCAGTTTTAGGGAGAAATCGACAAGTTTGAGCCGAGAAGACACCCCAGACAAAGGTGAGCGATGACCCATAGTAAGCACGTCTCCGTCTGGAAGAACAAATCAATTTGGTTATTGGGTACGGTTTAACTAAAGGAAAGTATACCACATTTTCAGTGTGATAACAAAGTTTTCTGAAAAACGCACAGGACAATCAGGCAACTTCCATTGCTTTGAATCTTTTGCAGAAACACCTGATATAACACACACAATATACACATTCATAGAGGCACTTTACAACAAAATGCTCTGATTCTCTAAAAGATCTTCTCTATTCTACTGAGACGTATCAGACATGCAGCGGTGTCTGCTTTTCTGGCGACCGAGCCGCTTCACCCGAAGCGTTCTCTTTACCGTCTATTACTTCACGACAGACATCGGCGATATGGCGTGCAGCACAACCGTTCTGAACAGGTGTCAATTGCCGGAGCTCTTCCATATCCAGCACCGAGTAGACCTCTTTGCCGAGTGCTAAACCCACATAGATAGTTGACGAATAACTCGTGATTAGTGCTTCGGAGTTCGCGATCATCTCCTCGGCACTCCCGGAGGTGTAGACGAGCGCGTCGGGTGCCCATTTCTTGATTTCGGCAGTGCGACGCTCAAACTTTTCGTTCGGATGGAGTTTAAATATCAATTGTCGTCCGTTCGCAATTTTCAGCGCATTCTGGATGAACTTTTTCCGATTTTCATAACGGAACTTTTCACGCAAATCGGACGTACACGCGAGGACATACCCTTTATGCGCGAAATCATTATCGTAGTACTTCTTGCAATCGTCGAAATTTGGAATACCTGTTACCCGAATCTTTTCCGGTTTAACGCCTTTTCGGAGGAACAGGTCTCGATAGCCTTCGCCAGCCACACAATAGTAATCGAAGTTATTGCTGATGCCGTTCGCTGAAGTACCGGCGAACCAGCGCGGGAGAAATTTAAAGGTTTTGACAAGGTGATAGGAAAATCTTTCCGGGTCCGTGATCCCTTCTTGGACGACGATCCGCTTTTTGTCTCGGATATTTTTCTGCACAACGAGATCACTGCACGTAACGACCAAGTCATAATCGTGTTGCGTGCCGCCGTAGTCAATCGTAAGATTCTGCGATTCAAGGTAACGATAGCACTCCCGTGCGCGCTTGTCACCGATAATCGTAAATTCAAGGAGTTTGAACTTATTGAGTAATTTGATAAAGCCGTCGGCATAGAACGGCGTGAAGAATTTCGCATGTTCTGGAAGTTCGGCAGCGATTTGTTGCATCTGCGTTGTAATGTTCATCGAACCACATATAAACAGAATCTTTTTTTCCATTACATCCACCTTATACCATTCCTGATTGAAAATGCCTCGATAAGCAACCTCTTTTGTAGCATAGGTTGTTAGCCTGTGCAGTAGCGTACACACCCAAAAGGTGAATTTCAGAAAGGGACTTGGGCTTGAGTTATACGATAAACCACATGCCTATCCGCGCTGTAACAATCCCGAGAATCGCACCAGCAAGCACATCTGTCGGGTAGTGAACCCCAAGATATACGCGTGCGACACCCACCGTGACCGCCCAAAGCAGCATTGGGATGCGTAAAAGCGGAAAAAAACTTGTCAGAAGGGTCATCATCAGAAAAGCAGAGGCGGTGTGCCCTGATGGAAAACTGAATTGATCCGGCGGACGGACACGGAATTCGACATCCATAATCCGTTCATACGGACGGTCACGTTTCATCGACTGTTTAATAAGATGGTAGAGAAGCCGCTCAAGCGGAAACGATATTAACGCTGATAGCAGAAGTGGTTTGCCAATCGTCGGACCGAATGTGAAATATACATAGAATCCCAAAAACGGATAAAGCCATCCATTAGCACTCCATGAGATCAAACGAAACGAACGACTCAGGAACACGCCTTTGTCACCTAAACTAAAAATATACTGGAACAGCAACGTATCCCATCGAGTGAGACTATTTGTGAATTGTCTTAGCATAGTTTATGAAGTAAGCAGGCACGGTGATAAACCGACCTACTCTATTTACTTTCCCTCTCCGTAAGCAAAGTTATAATTACACACGTGTGTCTTGTTGAAAAATATATCTTGTGGCAATATTAATCTTTTCTCGGTTCAAGTCTATCTAAATTATACAACGTTTGTCTAAATTATGCAATATCCATCCGCGATTACTGTATTTATAGCAGTAAAGTGTCTTTTCGTCGCAGTCGTTCCATCGCCGATTTCTCTTCCGGGTATACCCGTTTAACACCATCGCCTAAGGAAGACTCAACGGTACGAATATATTTAACCAAACGTTCAAAACCTTGCGGCTCAACAGATGCTGCCTGATCGCTACCCCACATGGATCGGTCAAGTGTGATATGCCGTTCCACAAAACATGCGCCAAGCGTCACGGCAGCTATTGTCGTCGGGAATCCAACCTCGTGACCAGAATAACCGATCGGACAATCGAACATCTGTGAAAAAGTCGTAATCGTACGTAGATTCAATTGCAGTGGTGGACACGGGTACGTACCGTTACAATGTAAAAGAATCAAGTTATCCTGTCCGAAAATCTCTACAGCCGCGCGAACCTGATCAAGTGTTGACATACCCGTTGACAAGATGATCGGACGATGCGTCTCACGGTGGTACTTCAACAGTTCAGCATCCGTCAACGCCGCCGATGGAATCTTATAGCACAGCGGTTCAAATTGCTCAATAAAGTCAACAGACGGCTCATCCCAACAAGAGGCAAACCAAGCGATCCCTTTCGCACGACAATAGGCATCAATCTCACGGTACGCATCAACGCCAAACTCAACCTTACTGCGGTAAGCCATGTAACTGATATAACCCCACGGGGTCTTTCGCATCTGGTTGCGTTGTTCTTTTGGGACACACAACTCAGGTGTCCGCTTCTGGAACTTGACAGCGTCGCATCCCGCCTTAACAGCCGCGTCTACCAACGATTTAGCCATATCAATGTCGCCGTTATGGTTAATGCCAATCTCGGCAACAATGTAGACAGGGTGTTGCACACCGACAAACGCCTCACCAATCTGAACAACCTGAGCCATCTCTTTTTTCTCCTTTGCCTTATGCATTTTTTTTATCAATTTAGCAGGCACTACGGCACTAAACCACTTTTAATACACGATCACAAAATTCACGGACCGCACCCTGACCACCACGATGTGAAAGGATTAAATCCGCCGCTTTCAGCACTGAAGGATGCGCATCCGCAACAGCGATCCCACAACCGACCATACAAATACACGCTAAGTCATTGATATCATTACCGATATAAACCACATCCGCAAGGTCCACTTTGGACTCCGTTATTAATCGTAACAACGTACTCCGCTTATCGTCAATCCCTTGATGACACGGGAGATTGAGTTTTTTACAACGTGCTGCAACGACAGGATTCCGTTCTGTCGAAAGAACAACAACCACTACGCCTGATTTACGAAGCATAGAAAGTCCCATACCATCACCACGATTACACACGACTGATTCCTCACCCGATTCTGTTACCCACACGCGATTATCAGTCAGCACACCATCGAAGTCTAAAACCACCAAAGCCGGTTTATCAGGGATACGCGTTTTCTGCTGCGCTGACGCTGATGTGTCCACTGACCCCTCAAGCGGCATATCTATATCAAGGTGACCACGCGCTAACATCCACTCCGCACGTTCCCAATCCTCTAAGGTGTCAATATCCGTACAATACGCCGGTTCTATCATCAACGGCAGAACCTTATCGCCTGTCAGCGACTTTTTCTTCACAATAGTTTCATACCGGATCACATCAAGGTGTCCGGTCTGCCAATACGTTTTAGGTAACTTCTGGCGCGGCATGTTGTACGGTTCAGGAAATTCGTCGCCTAATAACGGCACAAGGTAACGAGCCCCGCTTCGCCACATCTTGTAGGGGTTCTGTTGTGAACGGATAACAGACCTAACGCAATCGGCATCAGGATCCGCCAATAACAGATTAACACCTGCGTTAATCAAACCTGTCGGACGCAGCGGCGAGGTCGGGCGCAGTTGAACAACCACTTGCGGCACGTAATCCTCATTGGCTTTGAGCCACGCGAGCGCGTGCACAAAAAGCGGAAAATCTTGTGCATCGTCTGTTGCCAACGCAGCCGGACGCCTAAACGGCACCTCTGCACCATATCGCTCAGCGACTTCAGCGATCTCAGCATCATCCGTCGAAACGATAAGGCGTGTTACAGTTGATGAGGCTAACGCAGCGGCGATACTATAGGCGATCAACGGATGCGCACCGCAATGACGTATATTCTTACCCGGAATCCCTTTTGACCCGCCCCGCGCTTGGACAATCGCCAATATCTCCGCTCTACCGCCCCTTGGGTCCGATCGCACCTCATGGTTTGCCTTATCAGGTGAGAGCCCTTCCTGTTCTGTTTCATGCGCCGTTGTATCTGTTTGGAAATTTACCATGCCGTCCAGCCTCCATCAACAACAAGATTCGCACCTGTCATATACGATGATGCATCTGATGCAACAAAAAGAAGCGCGCCACAATATTCTGACCTATCTGCCATGCGTCCGAGTGGTGTCCGGGAACTATAACGTTCCACAAAACCTTCATCGTGCTCGTTAAATACGCCACCGAGGGTTAGCGCATTGACTCGAATGTTCTTGCCTGCCCAGTAGGTTGCCAAATAACGTGTAAAACCGAGAACGGCACTTTTCGTGACAGAATACGTGATCGGTTTATATGTCCGCGGACGGGCTTCATCGCCGTGCTCATAGAGTCGCTGATCCGGTCCAACCACACCGTAGGTCGAGCAGATATTGACAATCACTCCGCTGCCCTGTTTAACCATTATATTCCCCGCAGCTTGTGCACAAAGAAACATCCCCGTCAAGTCTACATCAATGCTCTGATTCCAAAGTTCTAACGGATAATCCTCAAAGCCGTTGGTGTGCTCATCAGCATGCGCAGCGTCAAACTTCGGATCAAGTGCCGCATTGTTTACCAGAATATCAACACGTCCAAACCTTTCAAACGCTCGGTTCACCATCTCTTGGACGGAGGTCTTATCGGTAACATCCGTCTCGATACCTATGGCTTTCGCAGTGCCGTCTCCATTAAGGCGGGCCGCATACTTCTTTCCTGCATCCCCACGAAGGTCCGCGACCACGACATGCGCTGAAGCCTCGGCGAATGCTCGACAGTATTCCCGCCCTAACATGCCGGCACCCCCTGTAACAATCGCGACCTTCCCCGCTAAACCCAAAATATCTTTCTTCATTCCTATACTCCAAAAAACACCCGAGAACGCAACCAGTGGGCCTTCATCTCTCACTGGATCGGAAAGGTACCTCTCGCTGTTGAGAGGCTGACGCTTTCGCTGCGAGCACAAGTTCGAGCGCAGCAATGCCATCCTGTAGGTTGACGCACGGGGCCGTATCGCTTTCGATGCAATCGATGAAATGCTTCGCCTCTTCAACAAAAAGCGTATTGCGTTCAAAGTCACTCGGCATTTTCAGTATTTCCCACGTTTCGGTGTCGCTCTGGTACCAGTGAACGTCACCGTCAGCGTTATCCCAAAGCATACGTCCGCGTTCTCCAGTAATATGCAATGTATGCGTTGGCGGACGTTGAATGTAGTCGAGATGGACAATGCCGAGCGCACCGCTTTCAAATCGGAGGAGTGTGTTCGCAGTATCCTCAACTTCGAGACCTAACCCGCCTTGTTGAGCCGTCATCGCGGAAACCGATGCAACCTCACCCATAAGCCAGCGAAGGTAATCAAACGGATGGCAGAGCGTCAGCAAAACGCCCCCACCGAGATCGCCGCGCGCAGCGTAACCTACGCGATAGTCTTCCCACGGATGCCATGCCGGCAGATATTCACCCCAATGGACATGGATAGAGACTACAGGACCAATCGCTTCACTCTCAAGGAGTGCCTTAATATGCCGTAACCCAGGATGAAATCGAAACTGGAAGCCGACAAGGACCTTGAGGTTTTTCTTCAGCACGATTTCCGCCAAAGCCGCCACACCGTCCATCGTGTGCGAAATCGGCTTTTCTAAGAGGAGATGGCACCCAGCCGCCGCCGCAGGAATCGCAATATCAAGATGAAGCGCAGTCGGATTTGAGACAATAACGATATCTGGCTGATGCCGTTCGAGCGCATCTTCAAGATGCCGTTCCGTCGGCAACCCAACGAGTTCAGCATCGGGGAGTGTACCACGTCCCGAACGCAAAAGAACAAACTCCCCAGCATTTATATCTTGAAAGTTACGCAGGTGCCGCAGCCCGATAGAACCTAAACCCGCAATCAAAATTTTCATCGCTTCCCCAGTATCTCGATTTTAATTAAAATTATAATTAAAATATGTTGCATATTCTTAACTAACATATCATTTTTCTATAAAAAAGATTGGACAAAATTGTGTCAATATACGAAGCATACGTCTTAGATATCGTAGGAGAGGTTTCTGGAGGGGTTCTAATCCTGATCCACATAACCAGCGAGATCTTGGAGGGCTATAACACTATAGTCATTTTCAGCGAGGTACGCCATATACACTTCAAATTGTTCCGGTTCTGTATGAACCCACGGATGCTCCAGATCCGGCACCCCATGGAATGTCAGAACTGCGATATTCCCGTCTACCGCTTGGTCAAGTGCCCACGTAAAATCGTCAAAATCCCAATTCGGACCTGCAGCACCTGTCGTCGGAACCAAAAGCGGATGGTGCAACGCTGGATTGTAAGCGGGGCCACGTCCACCTTCGCCATCGTAGACAAATTCAGGCGCGACACCGCGCCTCGCAAAATAAAAACCGTGTTCCGCAACCACTTCGACAGCCGCTTCGCTATGACGATACCCCGGATAACAAAACGTTTTCGGCTGCGGAATACCGTAAGCCTCACAGCGATTATCAATATGTACCAGATCCGCTCGCAACTCCGCTGCCGACTGCTGCGCAACATTACGATGGTGCCGAGTGTGGTTGCCAATCTCGAAGCCTGCGTCATGCAACCCCCGTACCTCTTCCCACGTCATGTAGGCTTCTTTGTTCGTCAGGAAATTCAGGCCCTCTGTAATATAAAAGGTCGCACCGAAGCCGTATGACTTCAACAGCGGCGCGACAAAAGTCGCTTGTGATTTGCATCCATCATCAAAGGTAAGTACAACGAGTTTGTCAGGGATTTTCTTCCGTAAATCGGTTCTCATATTTGCAAGCCTCTACCCATTTTACAAGCTTCATGCTGCTTGACCGTCTGACTATTATATCCAAAGATAACCGTTAAAATCAAAAAAAATACAACGGAAACAGAGTTATTCAGCCTTACTGTTCACCGCTGATGGTTTCCGACGGCTAACCAGCATAAAAAGTGTTTGACAAAAATCTCGAAATCGGTTACAATTCCAAACGAAAACAACGGAGGTAGAAATCATGATTGATCGACGCGCGTTTCTAAAATCGCTGGCAAGTTTGACAACTGGGATCCTTTTATCATCCGCATCCACTGAAGGCGGCGCAGAAGAATTCGCCAGTGACCGCCTCGGTCCCCTCCTGCCGACACGACGACTCGGCAGAACCGGAGAGGCTGTGACAATGCTCGCCGTCGGCGGATGGCACATCGGTGATATGTCGGAAGCCGAAGCACAGAAAACAATCGAAACAGCACTTGAAGGCGGTGTCCGATTCTTTGATACCGCGGAAACTTATCAAAATGGTGGGAGCGAGAGCCGATTGGGAAAACTTCTCGTACCCAAGTATCGCGACGATGTGTTCCTAATGACCAAGACAACAGCGCGAAACGCAAATGAAGCATGGACACACCTCGAAGCTTCACTCACACGCCTGAATACCGATAGACTCGACCTCTGGCAGGTACATGCCGTGCGAAACCCGGCTGATGTGGACGAACGCATTGAAAACGGCATCTTTGATGTTATGATCGAAGCAAAGGAAAGTGGGAAAACGCGTTATATCGGGTTCACTGGACACTCAAGTCCCGCTGCCCATCAACGTGTCCTCGAAAAAACCGATATTTTCGATGCCTGTCAACTCGCGATGAACCTTACTGACGTCAGCTACGAGAGTTTTATCGAAAAAGTCGTACCGACCCTCGTAGAACGTAACATCGGCGTGATTGGAATGAAATCGCTGGCGAACGGCGGGTTCTTCGGCGGTACGCAGCACGGACGGCACGGTACGAAACCCAAGGTCGTTCCAAATCGGGTCAGCGTCTCTGAAGCCGTACGGTTCGTCTTCGCACTACCCGTCAGCACGCTCGTCACAGGACCTGACAACGCAGCGCAGATGCAAGAGAAAATTGACATCGCGAAAAACTTCATCGGCATGCAAGACGACGAACGGCAGAGATTAATAGAAAAAGTAGAAGATATGGCAGGGACGACGGTTGAGTTCTATAAAGCCTAATCTTTTGAAAACCATCTTAAAACAAAAAAGGCAAGAACCGTCCGTTCTTGCCTTTTTCTATACATCCGTTATTTCTTGATCGCTGCCCATGTCGTGGTAAGTTTGTCGCTCGGAGAAACGTCGAAAGCCGAATCCAATCCATCATCCATGATACGCTTAATCTCATCATCACTGAGTACCACATTAAAGATAGCGACATCGTCAATGATACCCCTGTATTTACCGGCATAGCCGGAACCGATGAGCAAATTCAAATCGCTCGGACTGGAGTCTCCACAAGGGTGAGCACCACATTTTACCCATTTATCTTGCCCTGTGACCTCACCATCTTTGTACATCCGATACTCGCGTTTTGAAACGTCTCTTACTTCAGCCACGTGCATCCATTCGTCATCCACGAAAGTCCCTGCAAGGGGTCTTGCGACCTCCACATAAGGCTGACAATTTCCGCCGCAATCACCCCAATAAAAGCTCAACCGGCCATCCGGTTCTTGTGTTAAGCAGCCTTCACCGCCATAAGATTTGCAAACTATGTTTTGACGACCGGCACCTACGCTTTCAGGTTTAACCCAAAAAACGATTGTCACATCGCCATCGAACTGCAGCGACGCATCATTTCCCATATCCACAAAATTTGAACCATCAAACTCAAGAGCCTTGCCAAATTTACCGTCCACCCACTTCGGTTTACTCATGAGTGTCCCGTCATTCCCATTTTCAGAAGAATCCTTGGCAGTATCTCCTTTACCATCATCAAATTTCCACATGCCTACGATAGTTTCAGGATCCAAAATCGCATCACTTGGAACGGTTACTATACCCGCGACAAATAGGACAATTATTCCTGTCCATATCAATCTCGTTCTCATCTCTACTCCTCCTTATACGGTTGAATACTTTCGATACTAACGTACGAAAGTTATTCTTCTCTTTTTTCGGTAAGGTCCGCTATTCAGGCAAGGTCCGTAGGTTGGATTAAACCTGAGCAAACTTCAGCATTTTAACCATCTCGTATTTCAGAAGAGAGTTTTCAAATATATAATGGTGCTGGTACTGGCGGAAACCTCCCTCAACCGCGTTGCAGCCTATAACCTATGAATAGTAACATCATAACAAAATTAAGAAAAATAGTCAAGTTTTTTCTCTTACAAATTTTACTTTTTACTTACTCACCGAAATGCGATGCCACCAGTGTTAAATCCAAGATATTCACAACACCGTCCCCATTAACATCCGCATCTATATCGCCTGTCTCACCGAAATGCGATGCCACCAACGTCAGATCCAGAATATTGATAACACCGTCCTTGTTGACATCCCACGCAGGCCTTGGCGGTTCGACGATCTCCGCGTCCTGAGTCGTCACAGGTAGTGATACACTGGACGCACTCGCAAGGACGACCTCGGTTAAAGAAAGCATTGACGTTTTTATTTTTACCACTTCAAATGTTATTGTCAATAGGGTGCCTTCTCTGGCATCTACTGCCATCTGTGCTGTTGACGCGAGCGTTATCTCGTCCGCCCCAACTGTCGCAGGAACATCAAAAAGACTACCTTCAAGGTACGTTCCCTGTTCCCATGAAATATATCGGACTGCCGCCGCATCGAATTGAAGCGTTACCTGATAACCCGCTACGTATTCAGCGTTAGCAATGTCAATAGAAACAGTAAACCGCTCCCCAATATCGGGAGACGCAATTGATGCAGGTGTTATGCTAACAGTGCTTGTACTCGGTTCAATAGTCAAGAGTCTCGCAAGTTCGTCAATTTCAATCGGATTTTGGAGCAACGTGTGAAGATCCGGATCGTTAATAAGTACCTTGACCTCAACATCTTCCTTGAGAAGCGTTATGAATCTATCCTCAATCTCGGGGACAAGTATTTTGAGGCGGTCTGGATCCTCAGCAATCAGTTGGATTGTAGCCGGTTGTAAAAGTGCTTGCACCTCCGGATCCCGCAATAGTATGAGCACATCGGGCAGCAATTCCCGAATATCTTCACGTTGAAAAAGCGGACGATATCTTTCATAAATGATTGCGGCAAGCACCGATCGTTCTATTTCAAGCAGGTCTGCAAGTTCATCAATCGCCTCTGGGTCTTGAAGTAGCAGCTGAACGTCCAGATCACTAAGCATAACGCGGATGTCTGCATCAGTTTTTAACAACGCAATAAATTCATCGCTGATATCCGGGATAAGGAGCTTGAGGTGGTCGGGATCAGCCAGCACCGCTTTTATCGTTTCAGACGTTAAAAGCGATTGATTCTCTGGTTTCTTGAGTTCTATGAGGACTGTCGGCAATACCGCATAGACATCCTCGCGCAGTAAGACTTCTTGGTACCTTTGGAATATCTCTTCAGCCAACGAAGCCTCCTGGGCAGCAGTCTGCATGCCGCAAACCACACACATACTCAGGAAAAAAAATACAATAAAACATCTAAAAAAAACAGAAGACATTACATTTTCGTTGGCGAGGCGGACCCGTTTGCGTCCTTCGGAATCGACTTCAACCTCGCCATCGCCTTTTCAATCTATAACGTGTGCGTTCTAAGTCATTACGCCTTCGGATGTCGGATTCGTTTTGAATCCACCTGCCATGATATTGTTATACGGTTCCTCCGGGGCACGTCCGACAGGACGCATCTCCGGTTTATGGTACCCGAAACGAACCGCTTTCCGCCACTCTTCTGTCCTATTAACCTCCGACCAGTGTATAAGACAATAACTAAAAAAGATAACATCTCCGGCTTTCGCAGGTACCGGAATCGAGTCAATGAAATCCGGATGGAACTTATCCGTCGGAAGATGGGGCGCAGTCCCTTCACCGGTGATATGTTCACGCGGACCCTCTTTATGACTACCGGGAACAACCCGCAGCGCACCGCTCTCAAACGGCGCATCGTCAAGGTGGACAAGACAATCGACGAAATCGAGCCCATCGTGTGGATAGAAGGGATAATCCTGATGCATCGGGAACGGCGTGCCTTTCTCTGGGGGTTTCGCATGCAGCACCGTATGATGCCACTGGATCGTATCACCGATCAGCGACTGCACAGCACCTGTCAACCTTTCGTGAAAAATAACTCTACCCCATGTCGCCGAGTAGAAATGCGGGTTGTGCATAAACACTGCCTTCGTCGTCTGCTGATCCTCTTCTTTGAGGTAACGTGTACGCCAAGGCCCCGGCCAACCGATCGTCTCCTGACCCCAGTTATTGATAATCCTCACCATTTCGGATGCCAGCTCTTCCGTTTCCTCTCGCGTGAATAGCTGATCGACCTTGAGATAACCGTTCTCGTTGTAAAAATCGACCTGTTCTTGCGTTAGCATATCAATCTCCTTGTTGCTGTTGAATATCTCCGCCTAAGTGCCAGAAAATGTTGTTCTAAATTGTACTTCAAAACCACATATTTTGTCAACGCTCTTTGGACATCGAGCACGGGGATTTAATTTTACAAATTTACTTTTTACCGCAGGATAAATAATCCGGCATTTACATCCCTGTAAACAGTAATCCGCATTCCCCGAATACACGGCTGCCCGCTGCGTTTTCCCGGTTCAATGGTAATAATATCTCTATAGTCGTTCATAGTATTCACCTTCCTACACATAGTTGAAAAAAGTATATCACGACTTGCGGTGAATTATCAATTGTTTTCGTGGAAAATTTCTGATCGGCGGGATTAGAGGTTGGCGATTCAGGCATTAAATCATAAAAATCACAGTTCGTATTCTAATCATACGATTTAATCAGGACTTACGCACTTTTGGCTATAGGTGGCTCTGTTAGATGAAATTCTTCTGAAAACACAGCGTTTTTGCGTCACAATCTAACAGATTTGCGGCGTACTCGCCCA
Organism: Candidatus Poribacteria bacterium; assembly: GCA_022823085.1. Taxonomy (GTDB): domain Bacteria; phylum Poribacteria; class WGA-4E; order WGA-4E; family WGA-3G; genus WGA-3G. The sequence goes on along the minus strand of JAJDXV010000065.1, from coordinate 34 downwards.
GATGCGAAGTGCATCGTGGTACAAAAGAGCGATA